>CAZIFT010000025.1:0-21891 GCA_964538395.1 uncultured Muribaculaceae bacterium | reverse complement strand
GCTCCCGCATTGTTGCCTAACTGGCTTCGCCAGCGGCAAAATGCCCGCACCGCCGGGCGGTCTGAGGACCGCCATTCTACGCCTTCGCGAAGGTCGCCGGAGGAGAGCGGCTGACGCACAGAGCAATTGATACAAAAAAAGGATGACTAATTTTAGTCATCCTTTTCTGTATCAGCGTTTTCCGATTAGACCATGAGGGCTCCGACGAGACCGAGGATGGCGTAGAACTCAGGAAGAGCGCAATAGATCAGGGTGTTGGTGAAGACATCATGACCCTGGCTTATGCTCACGATACCGTTGGCGGCCACCTGGCCCTGACGGATTGCGGAGATGAGGCAGACGATACCCACGGTGACGCCGATCGCGAACACGATGAGATTGTTATCGCCGCCGGCCTGCACCTTGCTCAGCATCATGAAGAAGGCCACGAAGCCATAGATACCCTGAGTTGCGGGCAGTGCGGAAAGCACCATGTAGTTACCTGAGCCTTCAGGCTTTACCTTGAGGGCGCCCTCTGCGGCGTTGCCCGCCATGGTGGTGCCGATGACACTTCCGATACCGGACAGAATCAAAACGAGGCCGAGACCTAAATAACCGAGAAATGTGTTTAACATGACTTAAATGTGTTTTTATTATTATTGTTTATTGTTATTCTTTCACGAGAGGATTATAATTTCTCCCGCTTGACTGGTACCCGGAATTCTTGAAGAACTCGAGGAAATTGAGTCGCAGAGGATGGACAAAGGCTCCCAGCGCCGCCATGGCCATGTTCAGCACATGTCCCATCAGGACCACGAGCAGGAACGCTACCCATCCCACAATGCCGCCGTCCCCCTTAGCCATCACGCCCAGGCCGTTGAAAGCCTGTCCGAGCATGGCTCCGGCAAGACCCAGAGCATAGAGTCGCAGATAGCTGAGCACGTCTCCGAGCAGTCCGGTGGCGGTGTTATAGGTCTCCCACAGGCCGCTGCCGATATTGGTCAGCGGATTGCGGTGCACGTTGTTGAAGATATAGATTCCCAGACCGGAAACCACTCCCAGCACGATTATCACCCACTTGGTGACAGTCTTGTCCAGCACGCCCGTGAGCGACACTCCGCCCACGATCACTCCGCCCACCAGCAGCAGGGTCCAGCCCCATGTCCCGAGACTGTTGATGAACCCGTTCTGCTTCGAGGCATAGATTGCCTTCACCACAAAGGCTACGCACAGATGGAAGATACCCACCAGTATGGCGAACACCATAGACCCGTCATATCCCATGATCTTCGAGGGCAGCATGAACTTCTTCACGCCCTCCGGAATGCAGTTCCAGGTGAGTATGTCTATGGAAAAGAACGTGTGGAAGAACAGACCGATCACAATCGTGCCTATGCCCAGGGTCGTCACCAGCGGCGCAAGGCTCTTGAAAGAGGTCTTGCCCATGGCCAGACCTATCAGCGCCAGCACCACGCCATAGCCTGCATCGCCCATGCAGAAGGCGAAGAACAGCAGGAAGAACACCGAAATGTAGGGGGTGGGGTCGAAGCCGTTATACTCCGGCCTTCCATACATGTCGGTCAGCAGCGCGAACATTCTGGTGAACGCGTTGTTCTTCAGTTTGATGGGAGGATTGTCCTCAAGAGTGGCGGCCGACTTGTACCAGAGCACGTCCATGGAGTCGAACTCCTTTTCCAGCCTGGCGTCCTCCTCCACGGGGGCAAAGCCTTCCAGTATGCAGATGCGGTCCTCCACGCTCTTGACCGAGCCCTCGTCGGCGAGGTAGCGGTCCAGCTTCCCGAGAGTCTCCGCATATTCCCTGGAGATGTCCTCCTTGCGGGATTTGAGTCCCATAAGCTCGGCACGGGTCTTCTCCGTCTCCGAATTCAGGGCCTCCAGCCGGCTCTGAGCTTCGGCCAGGCTTCCCTTCGGAGCCTCGATCTCCTTTGCCGGGAACTTATAGTCTTTGTCGTCCGAGACGGTCACGAACCACACCTTCTCCCCGTCGTTCTTCACGACCTGGAGCGGAACCTCATTCTCCCACTTGTCAGAGAACGATTTCCGGGGCTCGCAGTACCAGCGGACCCTGTAGCCTCTGGCTTCCAGGTCCCGCAGCTTCTCCATGTCATAGATTCCCCACGGCTCCCTGGCCCGGACCTCGCCCTGCGCCTCGCCGGTCTGCCCGGCAAGCTCGCCCAGCCTGTCCTTAAGCGCGAAGACCTCCGATGCGGGGTCCTCGGCCGTGGAGGGGACGGGGGTCACGCCCTCGAAATCGACGGAAGCGATCTCGTCCTCCGCCTTCTTCAGGGTCTCGGCCCTCTTGAGCATGTCCGCGGACTTGCCGTCCACGGGCTTCTCCGACCTCGTGACATCCACTACGCCAAGCTCCTGGAGCCTGCGGAGGAAAACTTCCTGTTCTCCGTTCAGGAGAATGAAGTTATATCTGGTCATTCTGTCAATCATGCCTCTTCCTCCGTTTCTTCCTGTTCATGGCGGCTCTTCACGATCTTGGATGAAGCCTTGCTCAGGTTCTCCTCGTCCTCCATGTAGCGTTTGATCTTTCTGATGGCCTCCTTGTATCCCGGAATCTGGACCTTCTCATAGAGATTCACCTTCTGGGTGGTCTTCTTCCTCTGGAATTCAAGGATACGGCTTTTCTCGACATACACCTCCGACTCTATCCCCAGTCTGGAGAGATCCTTCAGAATGCGGACACCGTCGGCGAACCATGCGGGCTTCACGAAGGCGTTGAAGGGCTTGATCTCATAATGGATTTCGCCCAGCGCCGGGGTCTTCACTCCGGCCACCTTTGCCGTATATAGCTCCACATCCGTTATGGCCACGAGCCCGGGTTCGAACTCGTTCCACAGCGCGGCGAGATAGTCGTATTTTTTCAGTCCGGCCTCCAGTTCTCGTACAACACGCTCCGAATCCTCCTTGGCCTTGCGGACTTCCAGTCTGAGGGCTGACTCCTTGTTCTGCAGGGTGGGGAGCGCCTTCTGACGGACCTTCAGCTGCTTGCCCAGGCTGGTCAGAGAAGTTTTGTTATATTGGAACTTAATAGCCATTATTCTTTACCTTTCCAGTATTTGTCGATAAGCGCCTGCTTGATGCCGGTCTCGGACTTCGTGAAATACTTTCCGAACAGCTCCCATGCGGTGTCGAGCATCTCTTCTATGGAGATGTTCACCTCGATGGACAGCAGACGGGTGGCGTACTCCTTGGCATAGTCCAGGCATCTGTGGTCATAGTCGCTCAGGTCGAAACCGTTCTCCAGCTTGGTCTTCGCGTTCTGGGCGTCGGCATAGAGCCGCACGCCGGCGTTCATGACCTGGCTGTGGTCCTCGCGGGTCTTCTTGCCCTGGACGTGCTGCTTGAGTCGCGACAGGGAGCGGAACGGGTCTATGATGACCTTGCCGGAATCGGAGTCGGCCCTGAGGAAGAGCTGTCCCTCGGTGATGTATCCGGTGTTGTCAGGGATGGCGTGAGTGATGTCTCCGTCGTTCAGGGTCGTCACGGCTATGATGGTGATGGAGCCTCCTGTGGGGAGCTGCACGGCCTTCTCATAGATCTTGGCGAGGTCCGAATAGAGCGAGCCCGGCATGGAGTCCTTGGACGGAATCTGGTCCATACGGTTGGACACGATGGAGAGGGCGTCCGCATAGAGGGTCATGTCGGTGAGCAGGACGAGGACCTTCTGGTTCAGGTCGGCGGCGAAATACTCGGCGGCGGTCAGGGCCATGTCCGGGATGAGCAGACGCTCCACCGGGGGCTCCTCGGTCGTGTTCACGAAGCTTATGATCTTGTCCAGGGCTCCGGCGGCCTCGAACGAATGTCTGAAGAACAGATAGTCGTCGTTGGTCAGGCCCATGCCGCCCAGGATGATCTTGTCCACATCGGCGCGCAGCGCGACGTCGGCCATCACCTGGTTATAGGGCTGGTCCGGGTCGGCGAAGAACGGAATCTTCTGTCCGGAGACGATGGTGTTGTTCAGGTCTATGCCGGCGATTCCGGTGGGAATCAGCTCCGAGGGCTGGCGCCTCTTGTAGGGGTTCACCGAAGGACCGCCGATCTGACGGACTTCGCCCTCGATTTCGGGGCCTCCGTCTATGGGATGACCATAGGCGTCGAAGAAGCGGCCCGAAAGCTCTTCGCTGACTTTGATTGTGGGAGGTTCACCGAGGAAAGACACCTCGGCGTTGGTGGGAATGCCTTCGGTTCCGGAGAACACCTGCAGGGTGACCTTGTCCCCCTTGGTCCTCACCACCTGGGCGAGCCTGCCGTCCACGACCGCGAGCTCGTCGTTGGCCACGTTCTTCGCGTTGAGCGTGACTGTGGCCTTGGTGATGGCATCCAACTGCGTGTAAACTCTCTGATATGCCTTATTTGCCATATTTCTCTATCAGTTTGTTGAGTTCGCCGAGGTAGGTATCGAATTTCTCGCTGCGGAACTCGGTATAGTTCATCTGCCGTATCGTGTTGATCAGTTCCTTGTAGGCGCCGCGGCACTGCTCATAGTTCTCGAAGTTGAAAGTCTTGTCGCAGATGTCGAGCACAAGGTTCAGCATGTATTTCTGACGCTCTATGGGGCAGAGGCTGTCCACGGTGTCGAAAGCGTCCTGCTGGAGGAAGCAATAGTCGATGAGCTCCGACTTCCAGTAGGTTGCGTGATAGCTGATGGGCACTCCGTCGTCTCCCAGGATGTTAATCTGGTCATAGGCCTCGCGTCCCCTGAGGACAATGTTCTTGGCCTTGCGGATCTTCTCCACCCAGCCGTCTTCCACCGTCTCGTTCAGATATTTGACGATCTCGGGATATTCGAGGTATTTCGAGTAGGACTCGATGGGGTTCACAGCCGGATATCTCTTCTGGTCGGCGCGGCTCTGCTCGAGGGCATAGAAGCAGCGGGCGGCCTTCTTGGTGGATTCCGTCACGGGCTCCTTGAGGTTACCTCCGGCAGGGGACACCGTTCCGATGAAGGTCACGGCTCCGCGCTTTCCGTTGTTGAGGACCACCATTCCGGCCCTCGCATAGAAGTTGGATATGATGGCCGACAGGTCCACAGGGAAGGCGTCCGCACCCGGAAGCTCCTCAAGCCTGTTGGACATCTCCCTCAGGGCCTGCGCCCAGCGGGAAGTGGAGTCGGCGAGCAGCAGGCATCTCAGGCCCATGGCTCTGTAATATTCGCATATGGTCATGGCCGTATAGACCGAAGCCTCACGCGCGGCCACAGGCATGTTGGAAGTGTTGCAGATGATGGTGGTTCTCTCCATCAGGTGGCGTCCGGTGTGGGGGTCGATCAGCTCGGGGAACTCGGTGAAGATCTCCACCACCTCGTTGGCGCGCTCTCCGCAGGCGGCCATCACGATGACATCGGCCTCGCCCTGCTTGGCTATCGCGTGCTGGAGCACCGTCTTTCCGCAGCCGAAAGGTCCCGGGATGAATCCGGTTCCGCCCTCGGCGATGGGGTCGAAGGAGTCGATCACGCGCACTCCGGTCTCCATGATTCTGTCCGGCCTGGGCTTTTCCCTGTAGGCCTTCACGGCCACCTTCACGGGCCATTTCTGAGTCATGGTGACATTCACGTCATTGCCCTCGGAGTCGGTCAGCACGGCAATCACCGTATCTACGTTGTAGCTGCCGGCCTCTTTCACGGACTTGACGCTGTATTCGCCCTTGAAGGAGAACGGCACCATTATCTTGTGGGGCAGCCATCCTTCCTTGACCTCTCCGAGCCAGTCTGCGGCGACCACCTTGTCGCCGGGCTTGGCCAGGGGAGTGAAGTCCCAAAGTTTCTCTCTGTCCAGAGGGTCGGTGTATTCTCCTCTCTTGAGGAACACTCCCTCCATGGTGGTGAGGTTGTTCTGGAGTCCGTCATAGATGCTTGACAGAAGGCCCGGTCCCAGAGTCACCTCCAGCATCTTGCCCTCGAACTCCACCTTGTTGCCGTTCTTGAGGCCTCGCGTGCTCTCGAACACCTGCACCTGGGCATATTTTCCGTTCACCTTGATGACCTCCGCCATGAGGGGCGTCCCGCCGAGGTCTATGTAGCAGAGCTCGTTCTCGGCTACAGGCCCTTCGGTGAGAACGGTGACAAGGTTGGAGACGATGCCCGTTACAATACCTGTGGATTTAGAATTCATATTTTAGTGTGTTGTTATTCGTTGTATTTGACTCCGGAATAGGTGCCGCGGACTTCGTCCACCAGCTTGCGGAACATTTCGCGTCCGGTCTCCTCGTCGAGCGACAGCCATCTCTCCACGATGTGCAGCCTGGCGATGAAGCCGAGAATCACGTCGATGCTGAAGAGGTCGAAGAAGATTATGGAGCCGATCTTCTCCCACATCAGGTCGTCGATGTTCCTTTCACGCTCCAGCAGGTCCTTCGCGGCGAAAGCGGCATTCAGGACAGCCTTCTCCTCCGCTGTGCACTCGGGGTCCATGAAGATGTCCTGGTCGGGCTCCCTTCCCAGAGCGGCGTTGAGATAACGCACCTTGGCGTCGCGCAGCTTGAGGTCGAAGGTGAAATATTCCCTGATGAAGCGGTTGCGTGAGGCGAGGGCCTTCACATAGAAGTCCCTGTCCAGCTTCGCGTCGTCGAACCCGTCGGCCAGCAGGTCTATGAGGGCGTTGTCCCTCTTGGAGCACTGCGAGCGGATCTGGGCGAGAATATCCTGACAGTCAAGGTCTTTGGACGCTTTCCAGTCCTTAGAGACCACCGGCAGGGACGCAATGATGTATTCGTAATTGTTCATGACGGGAAGCTACTCTCCGAAAAGTAATTTCTTGGTGGCGGGTCTGAGATATTCCGAGATGAGCTCCTTGACGGTCTCATCGGTCATGCTGATGAAATATCCTCCGTCCTTGGGGCCGATCCTGAACCCTCCGGAAATCTTTTTAGAGAAAGAAGCCTCCACTCCCTTTCCGAGAATCGAGGAAAGCTCGTTCTTGACGAACGGCTCGAGAGCGCTCTTGAGAGATTCGGGCAGCACCACGCTGAGCTCCGACGCGTCCTCGCTGTTGAAATTCTTGGCGACTGCGGTCAGGATGTCCTTCACATAGTCCGCGGAGGCGAGAGCGCTGTCCACTTTCTGGTCCACGGCCTTGCTGACCACCAGCTTCTCGATGTCGTTCTTCGTGGCCTGGATGGACTGCTCCGCAGCCTTCCTGATATCGTTGCTGACCTTGGCGGACATCTCTCCGGCGTCCTTCTTGGCTTTGGCCACAATGGCCTCGGCCTCTTTCCTGGCTTCGCCGACTATGGATGCGGCCTCCTCCTTCGCCTTGGCGAGGATGGCTTCCCCTTCGGCTTTACCTTTGGACAGACCTTCATTGTAGAGTTTGTCTGTCAATTCCTGCAATTTGTTGTCCATATATGTAGAATGTTATTAGTTTCAGAAAAATATCTTGCGAAGGTAAGGATTTAAAAACAGCTTTTCAAGATGTCAAGCACGTTTCCGGTCTTTCCCATCGTATAAAAATGGATGGCCGGAACGCCGTGCGCCAGCAGGTCGCGGCACTGCGCTATGGCCCAGTCGCGGCCTATCTCATAAATCTCGTCCTTGCTTCCGGCTCGGGCCACGGCCTCGGTCAGCTCCAGAGGGATGTCCAGCGAGAAGGTCTTGGGAAGCAGCTCGATCTGCCTGGCGGTGGAAAGGGGCTTTATGCCCGGGATTATGGGAACCGTGATCCCCGCCTCGCGGCACTTCTTCACGAAGTCATAGAAGACGCCGTTGTCGAAAAACATCTGGGTGATGATGTAGTCGGCGCCGGCATCCACCTTGCGCCTGAGATTGGCGATGTCGGTCTCCAGATTCGGCGCCTCGAAATGCTTTTCGGGATATGCGCCCACGCCTATGCACATCTCCGGCCCGCCTTCGCCCTCGTGCCTTCTCGTCGCGGCCACCAGCTCGTCGGCATGGTTGAAGCCGCCCGGAACGGGCGTGAACCTCTTCTCTCCCTGGAGCGAATCCCCCCTGAGGGCCAGGATGTTGTGTATTCCCATGAACGCCAGGTTGTCCAGCTCGTTGAGTATGTCGTCGGCCGACGCGCCCCCGCAGATGATGTGCGGGACCATCTCCAGGCTGAACGCCGACATCACGGCTCCGCACACCGCGACCTCGCTGATGCGGTTGCGGACGATCCTCCGGGTGAAGGAGCCGTCCTCGCGCCTCACATATTCCACCTCGTCCCTGTGGCAGGTGATGTTCATGAACTTGGGGCAGAATTCCATGAAGGGGCGTATGGTCTCCACAAGCTCGTCCTTGCTCATTCCTTTCAGCGGCGGCACGATTTCCAGCGACGGAAACGGCTTCGCGGAGGAGTTGATTATGTCTATTACTTTCATAAGTCCGTTTTTTATATGCGCTCCGGCTACAGCAGATGTCCGATGAATTTCTGAGCCTCCTCCTCGCTGAAACCGCGGGCGCGGGCATATTCGTCATACTGCTTCCGGCTTATGTGCCTGATTTCGGGATATCCGGCCGAGGGATGGATGATTATGAAGCCGCAGATGGAGGAGTCCGGAATCATCGCATAGCTTTCGGTCAGCCTTATGTCCAGCCTGGACGCTCCCGGAAGCAGGGCGAACAGGTCCTTCTTGAGGCTGTGGTCCGGGCAGCTGGCATAGCCTATGGCCGGCTTGACTATGCGCCGGTTGCCGCCGTGGACCATCTTCTTCACCTGCAGGTCGATCCAGCACGAGGCCGCCTCGGCCACGCACACCCTCACGCTGCGGAGCATCATCCCGTCATAGTCGTTGGAGCACTCCGGGCAGGTGCAGCCGCTGTCGTGGGTCGTGTGCACGCTCAGGGCGAATATGCCTATGGGCCCGGTGACTCCGAAGGAGATGTCGGGGGCGAAGTCGCACAGCGACATGCATAAGCTGTTGCCGTCGGCGTTGGGCGTCGGCTCCTCCTGGCGCAGCATGGGCATGAGTATCTTGCCGTCGGGGGCGTCCTTGTCCTGGAATATGAAATTGTTGCCCACCGAGTTGGCCTCGAAGAAGCGCATGGACCAGCGCACCTCTATCTCGCCCTTCCTCACCAGCGAGCGCAGCAGAGCCTTGCCCTTGTTGCGCAGCTCCTTCACTTCGGGCTTGGCCAGGTTCTCCCGGCTGGGCTTTATGCCCCAGACGGACAGGAACATGTTCCAGTCCATCATTCCCATCAGCTCGCGCATGGATATGGTCCTGGCGGCGATGTCGGTGAACTCGCAGTCCTCCTTCTTCATGAAGGTCCTCTTGGCGAAGACGCATTTGCGCTGCTCTCCCTGCCTCACCTGGCGGTTGTTGCGGATTTCGAGCAGCATCCTCTGCTTCGCGTGCTCCTCGTCCTCGAACTTCTTGCGGTCCATCACGCAGCGCTTGGCCATCACCGCGCTGGTGGACGCGTCCTGGCTGTAGAACACATGGTCATAGAGCGGGGCGAGCTTCAGGGCGGTGTGCAGGGCGGAAGTGGTGGCTCCGCCGATGAAAAGCGGAATGTCCATATGCCTTGCGCTCATCTCCCGGCAGATCTCCTCCATCTGGAAGAGGGAAGGGGTGATGAGCCCGCTGACCCCGATTATCACGGCGTGACGGTCCTCGGCCTCTTTCAGAATCCTCTCCTTCTCCACCATCACTCCCAGGTCCACCACGTCGAACCCGTTGCAGGACAGCACTATGCCCGTGATGTTCTTGCCTATGTCATGGACGTCGCCCTTCACCGTGGCGTTGATTATCACCGGTTTGGCGGCTCCGTCCTCTCCGTCCTCCTTCATGTAGGGCTCCAGGACTGCCACGGCGTCCTTCATCAGCTTGGCAGACTTCACCACCTGCGGCAGAAACATCTTGCCGCTGCCGAACAGCTCGCCCACCTTCTCCATTCCGGCCATGAGCGGGCCCTCGATCACCTTCACCGGCGCGCCTTCCTGTTCCAGGCATTCCAGCACGTCCTCCCTGAGAGTCTGGTTCTTGCCCTTGACCAGGGCGTCGCAGATCCTCTCGGCGGCGGTCTTGGAGACGGTCTCCGCCTCCGAGGCGGCCTTCGCCTCGGGCGTCTGGCCTTCCTCCATTATCTTCTGGGCCTTGGCTATGAGCCTTTCGGTGGCGCCGGGGTCCCTGTCCAGGATCACGTCCTCCACGCATCTGAGCAGCTCGGGCTCTATCTCGTCATAGACCTGAAGCATTCCGGGATTCACTATGCCCATGTCCAGGCCCGCCCTGACGGCGTGATAGAGGAACACGGAGTGCATGGCTTCGCGCACCCTGTTGTTGCCCCTGAAGGCGAAGGACAGGTTGGAGATGCCTCCGGAGGTGTAGGCTCCCGGCAGGTTCTGCTTTATCCAGCGGACCGCCTCGATGAAGTCCACCCCGTAGCGGGCGTGCTCCTCGATGCCCGTGCCCACCGAGAGCACGTTCATGTCCAGGATTATGTCCTCGGGACGGATTCCGTGCGAGGTGAGCAGCCTGTAGGCCCTTTCCGCTATTTCGATTTTTCTGTCATAGGTCGTGGCCTGGCCCTTCTCATCGAAGGCCATCACCACCATTGCTGCGCCCAGGTCCCTGATTTCCAGAGCCTTGGAAATGAACGCCTCTTCGCCTTCCTTCAGGCTGATGGAGTTCACTATGCACTTGCCCTGGGCGTTTTTCAGTCCCGCCAGGATGGTCTCCCAGTGGGACGAGTCAATCATGAGGGCGGCGCGCGACACGGCCGGGTCGTTCTCCACGCAGCGCACGAAGGCCTCCATCTCGCGGGTGCTGTCCAGCATGGCGTCGTCCATGTTGATGTCTATGATGTTGGCGCCGTTCTCAATCTGGTCCGCGGCCACCTGCAGCGCCTCGTCATATTTCTTTTCCGCAATCAGCCGGGCGAATTTCCTGGAGCCGGCGACATTGGTGCGTTCACCGATATTGGTGAAATTGTTCAGTTTCGTGTCTATGCTCACGGTCTCCAGGCCGCTCACCCTGAGCACGCCGTCGCTCTGCTTCGGGACGCGGGGCTTATGGTCGAGCACTGATGTGGCCGTGGCGCAGATGTGGGCCGGAGTGGTGCCGCAGCAGCCTCCCACTATGTTCAGGTAGCCCTTGCCGGCCATTTTATAGACATAGTGCGCCATCTGTTCCGGCTTCTCGTCATACTGGCCCAGCTCGTTGGGCAGGCCGGCGTTGGGATAGCAGATGAGGGGCACTTCGCTGAACGCGGCTATGTCCCTGACTATGGGCACGAGGTCCTGGGCGCCCAGGGAGCAGTTCACTCCGAAGGCTGTGAGAGGGTAGTGCTTCACCGAGGTGTAGAACGCCTCGGTGGTCTGGCCGGTGAGAGTCCTGCCGCTGAGGTCGCTTGAAGTGACCGAGACTATGAGCGGGAACCCTCTGTGACGCTTCTCCAGCGCATAGATGGCGGCCTTGGCGTTGAGGGCGTCGAAGTTGGTCTCCATGACGATGAGGTCCACACCGCCCTCGATCAGCGCATCGGTCTGCTCGCCGAACGCGTCGGCCATCTCGTCGAAGGAATAGTCCCTGCGGGTCTGGTCGCTGACGTCGGGCGCGAGGGTGAGGGATTTGGATGTCGGGCCTATGCTTCCGGCCACCAGCACCTTTTTCCCGTTCTTCCTTCCGCCCTCTTCGGCGGCCTCCCTCGCGATCCGGGCGGCCCTGAGGGCCATTTCCCGGGCATAGGCCTGAAGCCCGTATTCCTTCTGCGATATCCTGTTGGCGCTGAATGAATTGGTCTCTATCATGTCCGCTCCCGCGTCGATGAAGTCCAGGTGGATTTCACGGATTATCTCCGGGTGCGTGAAGTTGAGGCACTCGTTGTTGCCTTTCAGCTCTTTGGCTGCAGAGCCGAACTCCGGTGCCCTGAAATCCTTCTCCTCCAGCCCGTAGGTCTGTATCATGGTCCCCATGGCGCCGTCGAGAATGAGGATGCGGTCCTGGGGCAATTTTAGCTTGTTCATCTGTGTCTGTGTCCGGGCTTTCGTATGCCAAAGTGTTTTAATAAAAGAAGGTGGCCGTCCATGCGTGATTTGACGGTCACCTTCTCGGAATTCGTTGTTGAAAAATCCTATCCGAGGAAGCTCAGCAGGATACCTGCGGCCACTGCGGAACCGATGACACCGGCCACGTTCGGGCCCATGGCGTGCATGAGCAGGTGGTTGCTGGGGTCGCTTTCGCGTCCCACGATTTCGGACACACGTGCCGAGTCGGGAACTGCGGACACGCCGGCGTTACCGATGAGCGGGTTGATTTTCTTCTTGGGGTTGCGGATGAACAGGTTCATGAGCTTGACGAAGAGCACTCCGCCGGTGGTTGCGATCACGAAGGAAAGCAGACCGAGGATGAAGATGAGGAGCGACTTTCCGGTCAGGAACTTGTCAGCCTGGGTGGAAGCTCCCACGGTGAGTCCGATGAGGGTGGTCACGACGTCGATCAGCGGACCGCGAGCGGTCTCGGCAAGACGGCGGGTGACGCCGCTCTCCTTAAGAAGGTTTCCGAAGAAGAGCATTCCCAGCAGCGGAAGTCCGGAGGGAACGATGAATGCGGTTGTGAGGAAGCCCACGACAGGGAAGATGATCTTCTCCTTCTGGCTGACGGCACGGGGGGAGGGCATCCTGATGAGACGCTCCTTCTTGGTGGTGAGAGCCAGCATGATAGGCCTCTGGATCACAGGCACGAGGGCCATGTAGGAATAGGCCGACACTGCGATGGCGCCCATGAGGTCCGGTGCGAGCTTGGAGGAAAGGAAGATGGCGGTGGGGCCGTCTGCGCCTCCGATGATTCCGATTGCTCCTGCCTCATTGGGCATGAAGCCGAGCAGAAGGGCAAGCAGATAGGCTCCGAAGATACCCAGCTGGGCGGCCGCTCCGATCAGGATGAGGCGGGGCTGGGAAATCAGGGCCGAGAAGTCGGTCATTGCTCCGATTCCGAGGAAGATGAGGGGAGGATACCATCCCTGACGCACACCCTGATACAGGATGTTCATCACGGAGCCGTCCTCATAGATGCCTATGCTGAGTCCGGGGAACATCGGGATGTTTCCGACGATCATTCCGAATCCGATAGGAACAAGCAGCAGGGGCTCCCATTCCTTCACGATCGCGATGGTGATGAAGATGATGCCGATCGCGATCATCGCCAGGTTTTCCCAGGCGAAGTTGGCGAAGCCCGTGTACTGCCAGAATTGCTGAAGACTACTGATTATCTGGTCCATGTGGCTTATGCGATAGTGACGATGTCAGCGCCCTCGAGAACCGAGTCTCCCTTGTTCACATGCACGGCCGTGATGGTTCCGTCCTTGGGGGCGGCAATCTCGTTCTCCATCTTCATGGCCTCGATGACGGCGACTTTCTGGCCGGCCTTCACGCTCTGGCCTTCCTTGACGGAAACCTCGATGATCACGCCCGGAAGCGGGGAAGTGACTTTCTCGCCGGCGCCTGCGGGCTTTGCTGCGGGAGCGGCTGCGACGGGTGCTGCGGCTGCGGGTGCTGCGGCCACGGGAGCGGCTGCAACGGGTGCTGCAGGAGCGTTCTCCAGTTCCACCTTGTAGGAAGCGCCGTTTACGGTCACATCGGCGATTTTGCCTTCCACGGAATTGATAGCGACTTCGTAGTCGTTGCCGTTGATTTTGAGCTTATATGTTTTCATGGGTTTATGTTTTTTCGTGTTTTGGTTTAACTATCGGGGATATTTTCTGAAAGTCTGAGTCTTTTCCGACCACATGGAGTCTGCTGAGGGCTTGATCGTGATCACGAAGCTCTCGGCGTCATGTGCGCTGTCGTTGTAATAGAGGTGGATGGCCGTGGCGATGGCGGCATAGACGTCTCCGCCGTTCTCCATGTCGAGGGCCATTGCGACGGCGGCGGCGATTTCATCCGCGCTGCCGGCCTTGCCTGCCTTGGGCCTGGCTTCCTTCTTGGGCTTGGCCGCGGCCTCGGCCTTCTTGTTGGCCGGCCTCTCGAAGAGAACCCAGAACAGGAACCAGAGGATTGCGAGGGCGATGAACACCACCGCGACCGAAACCACGGTGAGCACGAAGCCGTGCGGGTCCTTGCGGGCCATCACCTGGCTCTTGGATTCTTCATTCTGATTTCCGTTCTTCATGCCGGGGGAGATGACGGCAGGCTCGTCCTGCTGCACATACTCCAGCCCCTTGTTGTCCACGGGAAGCTTGGCGACGCTCATGCCCTGGGGAAGGTCCTCGGGGATGTAGATGGCGTCAACTATGGTCCTTCCGTCGTTGCTCACGAGAAAGAGGGAGTCGCCTCTCTCCACCGTGAAGTCCGTGTAGAAGAGTCCGTCCTCGCCGCGTCCGCTGGCATAGAACACCACCGTCTGGGTGGCGCCGAGCGAAGTCTGCTTGTAGCCTTTCTGGATGAGGCTCTTCGTGAGATTGTTCCTGTCGTTGGTCAGGTAGCAGCCGCCGTAGTTGACGGTGCCCTGAGATGTGTTGTAGATCTCAATCCAGCCTGTCTTCCTCCCGTAGTCGTCCATCAGAGTGGAGTCGGGGCAGGCCTCGGCTATCACCAGGTCGACTATGTTCTGGGCCGAAGCCAGTGCGGAGGAAACCGCAAGCGCAGCGATTGAGAGAATTAATTTTCTGTTCATCTATGCGCGCTGTTTAAAGGGGAAGATTGTCATGTTTCTTGGCGGGCATCTCCTGCTTCTTGCCTGCGAGCTGCTCGAGGGCGCGGATCACTCTGAACCTGGTGTTGCGGGGCTCGATGACATCGTCCACATAGCCTTTCTGTGCGGCCTGGTAGGGGTTGCTGAAGAGGTCGTCATATTCCTTCTTCTTCTCGTCGAACAGTTTGTCCTTCTCGTTGGGGTCGGCGTCCTTCAGATCCTTGGCATAGAGGATGTTGACTGCGCCGTCTGCGCCCATCACGGCTATGTTGGCGGAAGGCCATGCATAGTTGATGTCGCCGCGGAGCTGCTTGCAGCTCATGACGATGTGCGCTCCGCCATAGGACTTCCTGAGGGTCACGGTGACCTTCGGGACTGTGGCCTCGCCATAGGCGTAGAGGAGCTTGGCGCCGTTGGTGATGATGGCGCCGTATTCCTGCTGGGTTCCGCAGAGGAAGCCGGGCACGTCCACGAGGGTGACCAGGGGAATGTTGAACGCGTCGCAGAACCTTACGAAACGGGAGGCCTTGCGGGAGGCGTTGATGTCAAGCACTCCGGCGAGCACTGCGGGCTGGTTGGCCACCACGCCCACGCTGCGGCCGTTCATGTGCGCGAATCCGACGATGATGTTCTTCGCATAGCTCTTGTGCACCTCGAAGAACTTGCCGTCGTCCACTATGGAGCTGATGACATGATACATGTCATAGGGCTTGTTCGGATTGTCGGGGATTATGTCGTTCAGGGAATCCTCCACTCTGCCGGCAGGGTCATTGGTGGGCACTGCGGGAGCGGTCTCCATGTTGTTCTGGGGGAGATAGCTGAGCAGGTCCTTGATGGTCTGGATGCCTTCCTGCTCGGATTCTGCGGCGAAATGGGCCACGCCGCTCTTGGTGGCGTGCACGCTGGCACCGCCGAGCTCCTCCTGGGAGACTTCCTCTCCGGTGACGCTCTTGACCACTGCGGGGCCGGTGAGGAACATGTAGGAAGTGTTCTTGACCATGACCGTGAAGTCGGTGAGGGCGGGGGAGTACACGGCGCCTCCGGCGCAGGGGCCGAAGATACCGGAAATCTGGGGAACGACTCCGGAGGAAAGGATGTTCCTCTCGAAGATGTCGCCGAAGCCGGCGAGCGCGTCGATACCTTCCTGGATTCTGGCTCCGCCGGAGTCATTGAGTCCGATGCAGGGGGCGCCGTTCCTGACGGCCATGTCCATCACTTTGCAGATCTTCTCGGACATGGTCTTGGAGAGGGAACCGCCGGACACGGTGAAGTCCTGGGCATAGACATAGACAAGTCTGCCGCCGATGGTGCCGCAGCCGGTGACCACGCCGTCTCCGTCATAGTGGGTCTTGTCCATGTCGAAGTTCACGCACCTGTGCTGGACAAACATGTCGTATTCCTCGAAGGATCCTTCGTCCAGAAGCAGGGCGATTCTCTCCCTCGCGGTAAGTTTGCCTTTCTGATGCTGGGCCGTGATTCTTTTTTCACCGCCGCCGAGTTTCGCTTTGGCTCTGCGCTCGACAAGTTTGGCGATATTGTCCTGTTGAATGCTCATAGTGTTATACTTTTTCTTTTGTAAGCAAATTTTACCAATCCCCAAATATAAGGAACTATCCAAAATAATCCAAGGTGGAAAAAATATTTTTTTGAGCCCCGAAATCCACAAAAAAAAGACGGGCCAGGCGGTCCGTCTTTCAAGATTTCTGTCGTTCAGACTATTCCTCTTCGGAGTCCTCGGAGGGCTTCATGGTGGAATAGACGTTGGTCACGTCCTCGTCGTCCTCCAGCAGTCCGGTGAGCTTGTCGAGAGTGGCCCTCTGCTCGGCGGTCACTTCCTTGAGCTCGGTGTTGGGGATGCGCTCGAAGCCTCCGGAGACGAGCTCGTAGCCGTTCTCCTCGATATACTTCTGCAGAGCGCCGTAGGCGGTGTAGTCACCGTAGATCGTGACCTCGTTGGAGACATTGCCGTCCTTGTCCTCGACTTCCTGCTTGAACACCTCGTCGGCGCCGAGGTCGATCAGCTCGAGCTCAAGCTCGTCGGTGTCGATGGGCTTTGCGGGGTCTTCCTTGATGCGGAACACGCACTTGTGGTCGAACATGAAGCTCACGCTTCCGCTGGTGCCCAGGGTGCCGCCGCACTTGGTGAAGTAGCTGCGCACGTTGGCCACGGTGCGGGTGTTGTTGTCAGTGGCGGTCTCCACGAGATAGGCGATGCCGAAGGGGCCGTAGCCCTCGAACACCACCTCCTTGAAGTCACCCACGGTCTTGTCGGTGGCCTTCTTGATGGCTCTCTCGATGTTCTCCTTGGGCATCTGCTCCGAGCGGGCCTCTGCCAGCAGGGCGCGCAGACGCGGGTTTCCCGTCACTTCGGGGCCGCCGTTCTTGACGGCTATGGTTATCTCTTTTCCGAGTTTGGTGAAGATGCGGGCCATGTGGCCCCATCTCTTGAGTTTCCTTTCCTTTCTGAATTCAAAAGCTCTTCCCATGATTCTGTAACTTAGGTCTATTCGGCGTATTCGATTCTGGAGATGTATTTGTCGATTTCAAAGCCCTCGGTCGAATTGGGATAGTTTTCCTTGATCTTCTTGTAGTATGTAAGAGCTTTCTCCTTGTCTCCGAGCTTCTCGCAGACCTGTCCGGCCTTGAGGAGGTAGGATGCGGCGAACACGTTGTCTATCTGAGCGGCGGCCTTGTCATAGCAGGAGAGGGCCTCCTTGTAGTTCTCGAGTCCCACATAGGCGTCTCCTTCGCATGAAAGGGCCTTTGCGGCGAGGATGTCGTCTTTGCCGTCATATTTCTTCAGATAGGAAACGGCGTCGTCATAGCTGCCGAGCTGCAGGGCGCAGATGCCGGCATAGAGATAGACGTCCTTTCCGGCCTTTGCACCGTATTCTTTGGCTATCTCGGCGAATCCGAGATTGTTGCCGTCTCCGTTGAGGGCGATTTCATATTCGCCGGCGCGGAAGGAAGCCTCGGCGGGGAACATCTGCTCCTGAGCCTCGGCCTTGCGGGGCTGCACATAGAATTTATGATAGGCCAGCACGGCGAGTCCGATCACCACAATCGCGCCGAGAACGCCCCATATCAGCTTCTTGTTTTCATTGAAGAATTTTTCCACGGCGGAGACTCTCTGCTCCACCCTCTCTTCACGGAGTTTCTCCTCTTTCTGGAGGTCTGCCTGGTTAAGGTCTGATTTTGCCATATCTGTGTGTTGCTTTGTTATCACAAAAAGTCCACAAAAATAAGAAGCCGATTTGATATTGTCAAATTTTTCGGAGTCCGCCGCCCTTTTTTCGCTGCGTTATTTTATATTTGTAGCGCTGATAAAAATAGGGGACTTCCCGCTCGGGGGAGAAGGATATGCCGGTCTTAAAGAGAATACTCGTACAGGATTTCAGGAACATCGCTTTGGCGGAACTCGCGTTCTCGCCGAAGATAAACTGCGTCTCCGGCAACAACGGGGCCGGAAAGACCAACCTCCTGGACGCCATATGGTATCTGTCCATGACCAAGAGCGCCTTCTCCGCATCGGACCGCTACAACTTCCGCGACGGCAGGGGAACTTTCTCCATATCAGGGACTTATGAGATGGAAAACGGGACCGTTTCGGTGTTTTCCATAAGCGTGGCCGACGGCGGCGAGAAGAAGCTCCGCAGGGACGACAGCCCCGTGAAGAAAGTCTCCGAGCACATAGGGACCATCCCCATAGTGATGGTGTCCCCGTCCGACACGGCCCTGGTCAGCGAGTCCGGCGACGAGCGCCGCCGCTTCACCAACACCGTCCTCTCCCAGATGAGCCCGGCCTATCTCGCCGACGCTCAGCAGTACAACCGGCTGCTCCGCCAGAGGAACAGGGTGCTCAAGGACCCCTGCCCGGACGCCGGGCTGCTGGACGTGTTCGACGCCCGGATGTCGCCCTGCGCCGCGAGGATATATGCGGCCAGAAAGGAGTTCGTCCGCAGGCTCAGCCCGGCTGTGGCCAGGTTCTATGCCATGATCTCCGGAGGCGGGGAGAGCGTGAGCGCCGAATATGTCTCCGACTTCGACGCCGGCGCGCCCGAAGAGGTGTTCGCATCCCGCAGGGAGAAGGACCTCGCTCTCCGTTTCACCACCGCCGGGGTCCAGAGGGACGACCTGGTGTTCCTCATAGACGGTCATCCGATCCGCAGATTCGGCTCCCAGGGGCAGCAGAAGTCGTTCCTGGTGGCGCTGAAGTTCGCCCAGTACGAGCTTATGCGCGAGGACAGCGGCTTCCCTCCGATGCTTCTGCTCGACGACGTGTTCGACAAGCTGGACATGGGGCGCATCTCCAACCTTCTCTCCATGGTGGCCGGCAGGGATTTCGGCCAGATCTTCATCACGGACAGCAACAAGGTGCGCATGGCCGGGATAGTGGAGAAGGTCTCGAGCGGCAGCTCCTATTTCGAGGCGTCCGCCGGCGCATTCACAAAGATTGAGGACAATGTTCAAGGCATATAAGATAAGGAAGAAGGACTCCATGCCCATGGGGGACATCATGAAGCTGTTCGTGAAGAGGAACGGGCTGGCTCCCGGACTCAACACGAGCCTGGTGTTCGCGGCCTGGGACAAGGTCTCCGGCGCGGGCCCCTACACGCTCAGGAAGTTCTACCGCGACGGCGTCCTCTACTGCACCCTTTCCTCCTCGGTGGTCCGCAGCCGCCTCTTTCCCTGGCGCGAGGGCCTGAAGGAGGGCATAAACAGAGAACTTTCCTCCAACCCCCTTTTCGATGCCTCCAGGGGGCTGGTAAAATCCATAGTACTGAAATGAAGATAGTCGCAGACACGTCAATCCCTTTCCTCAAGGGGCTTTTCGAGCCTTATGCCGAGGTGGTGTATCTGGACGGTTCGGCCATAGGTCCGGATGATGTCCGGGACGCCGACGCCCTCATAGTGAGGTCCCGCACCCGCTGCGGCCGGGAGCTGCTGGAAGGGTCGTCCGTGAAGCTGATAAGCTCCGCGACCATAGGCATAGACCATATAGACACCGAATGGTGCGACGCGAACGGCATCGCCTATGCCAACGCTCCCGGCTCCAACGCCAGCGGAGTGGCCCAGTATGTGTTTTCCGCCATGTACGGGGCGGCCTCGCGCAGCGCCATAAACCTGGAAAAGGCGACGCTCGGAGTGATCGGAGTGGGGAATGTGGGCCGCAGGGTGGCCGCTACGGGAAGGACCCTGGGCTTCAGGGTGCTGCTCTGCGATCCTCCGCGGGCCAGCCGTGAAGGGGGCTATGAGTTCACCTCTCTGGACAAGCTGCTGAAGGAGTCGGACATAGTGACTCTGCATGTCCCGCTGCGCGATTCCACCAGGAAGATGGCTGGGGCGGACTTTTTCAGGAAGATGAAGAAGGGGGCGTTTTTCATCAACACCTCCCGCGGCGAGATAGTGGACGACGAGGCTCTGAAGAAGGCCATCGGCCGTCTCGGGCCGGTGATAATAGACACATGGAACAACGAGCCCCATGTGGACAGGGAGCTTGTGGACATGGTGGACATAGCGACTCCGCATATAGCCGGATACACCTATCAGGGCAAGCAGAACAGCACTGCGGTGGCGGTCAGGAGCGTGGCGCACTTTTTCGGCATAAAGGAGCTGTACACCTTTTTCCCGAAGACGGAGCATCCCTCCAACGAGGCGGTCAAGCTGGATGTGGCGGGGAAGAATCAGGGGGAGATAACCTCGCTGATGCAGTATAACTACCCCATCTTCACCGACGACTTCATGTTCAGGCTGCAACCGGACGGGTTCGAGGAGCTCCGTAAGAAATATAATTACAGAAGAGAATTTTATATAGAATAAACCCAGATTTCACATCATGATGTTTACTCAGGATGATATCAGACAGATCGGGCTCAGAGGCTCCGATGTCAAGACGGTGACCGCCCAGGTGGAGAGGTTCCGCAAAGGATTTCCGTGGATGCAGATAGTCGGTCCGGCCACTCCGGAGCGCGGAATATGCGTGCTGGACGAGGGCGGCGCAGACGAGGCCGTGGCCTATTATGAGAAGGCTTCGGTGCATGGCCGCTGCAAGTTCGTGCCTGCTTCGGGCGCCGCTTCGAGGATGTTCAAGGACATTTTCGCGGGTCTGTCGCAGCTGGAGGAGGGGAAGGATGTCCCGGAGGGCAGCCCGGTGTCGGTGCTGGCCTCGAAGATCGAGAAGTTCGCCTTCTATGACGAGTCCATGTTCGGCCGTCCGGAGGATTCGGCCGACTACAGGCGTTCGGTGGCCGGGAAGGTGCTGAAGGACTGCGGGCTGGGCTATGGCTCCAAGCCCAAGGGAGTGATACTTTTCCATAAGTATGCCGATGAGACCCGCACCGCTTTTGCCGAGCATCTTGTGGAGGCCGGCGAGTATATGCGCGAGGCCGACGGACAGGCATCGGTGGTGGTCACGATTTCGCCTGAGCACAGGGCTCTCTTCGAGGAGGCGCTGAATGCGGTGAAGGCGAAGTATGAGGCCCGCTACGGGGTGAAATACAATGTGTTCTTCACCTATCAGGACAAGGCTACGGACACCATAGCCGTGGATTCCCGCAACAAGCCTTTCCGCAAGGACGACGGCTCGCTGCTTTTCCGTCCCGCCGGACACGGAGCGCTCATCTATAATCTCAATGACCTCAATGAGGAGCTGGTGTCCATCAAGAACATAGACAATGTGGCCTGCGAGAGGCTTCTGCCCGTGACTTCGAAATATAAGAAGGTGCTTATGGGCAAGGCTCTGATGCTGCGCGACAGGATTTTCGATTATCTCAAGGCTCTCGATGCCGAGACCGACCCGGCTTCGGAGGCCTGCAGGAGGCTTTGCGACAGCGCTGAGTCTTTCCTGGACAGGGAGCTGTGCATCCAGCTGCCTCTGACGACTTCTCCGGCCGAGAGGACGGCTCTGATCCGTTCCAAGCTGGACCGTCCGGTGAGGGTGTGCGGCATGGTGCGCAATGAGGGCGAGCCTGGCGGCGGTCCTTTCATCGTCACCGGCAAGGACGGCTCTTCCAATCTGCAGATTCTGGAGAGTGTGCAGATCGACAAGAATAACGCGGGCGCTGTGGAGGCGATGTCCAGGGCTACGCATTTCAACCCTGTGGACATAGTGTGCTGCCTGCATAATTATAAGGGCGAGAAGTTTGACCTGCTCAAGTATGTGGATGAGGAGGCGGGATTCATCAGCTCGAAGAGTTATCAGGGACGTGAGCTGAAGGCGCTGGAGCTGCCGGGTCTGTGGAACGGGGCCATGAGCAATTGGAATACGCTGTTCGTGGAGGTCCCGCTCGAGACTTTCAACCCCGTCAAGAC
>CAZIFT010000024.1:0-22082 GCA_964538395.1 uncultured Muribaculaceae bacterium | reverse complement strand
GAGCGAAGCGAAGGTCTCCGGAGGAGACTGCCGAACGCCGGAAGGACACAAAAAAAGAGGATGACCGCTAAAGCCATCCTCTATTGTGTTTATGTGACGGATTCAGAATCCGGTGTAGCTCCAGGGCGTGATGGCCCTCAGCTCCTCCTTCACAGAGTCATTCACATCCAGAGTGTCGATAAAATTCTCAATCGTATCCTTGTCGATAGGCTTCCCGGTGCGCGTCAGAGCCTTCAGCGTCTCATAAGGATTGGGATAATCCTCCCTGCGCAGAATCGTCTGAATCGCCTCAGCCACCACAGCCCAGTTAGCCTCAAGGTCACGCTGCAGAGCCTGCTCATTCAGAATCAGCTTCCCAAGACCCTTCTTCAGCGAAGCAAAAGCGATGAGCCCATGCGCCACCGGCACTCCGATATTGCGGCTCACGGTGGAATCCGTGAGATCCCTCTGCAGCCTCGAAACCGGGAGCTTAAGCGACAGGAAAGTGAGCACGGCGTCAGCCATTCCCAAGTTGCCCTCCGCATTCTCGAAATCGATCGGGTTCACCTTATGCGGCATGGCCGAAGAACCCACCTCATTCTTGTTCACCTTCTGGCGGAAATACTCCATAGAAATATATGTCCATATGTCACGGCACAGGTCAATCAGAATCGTGTTGATCCTCCGCAGGCAGTCAAAGATGGCCGCCAGATTGTCATAATGGTCAATCTGAGTGGTGGGGAAAGACCTCCTCAGGCCGAGCGAAGCCACAAAGCCGTTGGCGAAAGCCGGCCAGTCGATACCGGGATATGCGACCTTATGCGCATTCATGTTTCCGGTGGCCCCGCCGAACTTCGCCGGATAAGAAAGCCCCTTCAGCTGGCCCAGCTGCTCCTCAAGCCTCGCCTGATAGACCTTAAACTCCTTGCCCAGCCTTGTCGGCGAAGCCGGCTGTCCGTGAGTCCTCGCCAGCATGGGAATATCCTTCCATGCCTCAGCATAACCGGCTATGATGGAGACAATCTCCTCCAGAGCCGGGGTATAGACCTCCTCCAGCGACTCCTTCAGCAGAAGCGGCGTGGCAGTGTTGTTGATATCCTGCGAAGTGAGACCGAAATGGATGAAAGTCAGATACTTCTCCAGTCCCAGCTCCGTAAACTTCTCCCTCAGGTAATACTCCACGGCCTTCACGTCGTGGTTGGTCACCTTCTCAATCTCCTTCACCCTTTCGGCCTGCTCCGGAGTGAGCTCCTTCCATACGGCGTCAAGCTTTGCCTCCATGCCGTCCTTCAGAACCCCCTCCAGCTGAGGAAGCGGAATGCGGCAGAGAGCCTTGAAATATTCTATCTCTATCCTGACCCTATACTTGATCAGAGCATATTCACTGAAATAGCCCGCGAGCGGGGCGGTCTTGGAAGCGTATCTTCCGTCTATGGGAGACACGGCGAGGAGTGAGTGATTATCCATTTGAAGTCTATGTAATTTAGGAACCGCAAATTTACTCAATACCCGTCAGAAACCCAAGGCCCTGTAGGCTTCCACCGTGCGCACCGCCTCCGCCGCGTCATGCACCCTCAGAATGTCCGCCCCCCTCTCCAGCGCCGCCAGATGCAGCACCTGAGTCTGAGGCAGAGCCTCCGCGGTAGAAATCTTGAACTTCTTGTATATCATGCTCTTGCGCGAGACTCCCACCAGAGTCCTGTGCCCCGGCCGCCGCACCTTGTCCATCTCCGCCATCAGCTGCCAGTTCTGCTCCACCGTCTTGGCGAAGCCGAATCCCGGGTCCAGAATCCAGTCATGAATCCCATATTTCTCCGCCTCAGTCTCAAAAGCGCCGAAATACTCCGCGACCGCCGCCGCGACCGGGCTCATCCCGCTCCGCGCGGGCCCATAGTCCGTCAGTCCCTGCATCGTCATGGGGTTGCCGCGCATATGCATGGCCACATATTCCAGCCCCAGCTCGCCGACCGTCGGCAACATCTCCGCATCGGCCTCTCCGGCCGATATGTCATTGACCATGAACGGGCCTATGGCATCGAACACCCTCCGGACCACTTCCGCGCGGAAGGTATCGACCGAAATCCGCGCATCAGGAAACTCCCGCGCCGCCGTCTTCAGCACCGGCTCCAGCCGCTTCCACTCCGTCTCCCCGCTCACAGGAGCGGTTCCCGGTCCGGTCGAGCATGCGCCTATGTCTATGATTCCGGCCCCCTCGTCCAGCAGAGCGCCGATTCTCTTTATGGCCGCGGCGACATCCGGCCCCCCGTCCGGGCCCAGACACCGGCTCGATTCTATATAGGAATTGTCCGTGACGTTCACTATTCCCATTATCTCGATTTTCCTGTTCCGGTCCATTTTTCTTTTCATTTACTTCAAAAATGCATAAATTTATTGGATTAAAAAACCGAAAAACCATGAAACAGATTGCAACAGAAAAAGCACCCTCAGCCATAGGACCTTACAGCCAGGGCATCGCCGAGGGCGGACTCATATTCGTCTCCGGCCAGATTCCCATTAATCCCGCCACCGGAGCATTCGTCGAGGGCGGCGTCGAGGCCCAGGCCAGACAGTCCCTCACCAACCTCTCCAAAATTCTCGAAGAGGCCGGCTCCGACATGTCGCACGTGCTCAAGACCACGGTCTTCCTCGCCGACATAGCCGACTTCGCCACCGTGAACGGGGTCTATGCCGAGTTCTTCACCGCTCCCTATCCCGCAAGATCGGCAGTCGCCGTCAAAGACCTTCCCAAGGGCGCCCTTGTCGAGGTCGAGTGCATCGCGGCCAAGAAATAATGCTTATCGTCGTCGAGGGCCTGGACGGTGCCGGAAAGTCCACCCAGGTCAGCTCACTGAGAAAATATCTTGAAGAGAGAGCCGGCGGGGTGGAGTACATCCATTTTCCCCGCTACGGCGCTCCCGTCTATGGCGACCTCATCGCAGGCTTCCTCCGCGGGGAGTTCGGAGGCATAGACTCCGTCCATCCCAAGCTCGTCGCCTTCCTCTATGCCGAGGACAGGCGCGACGCCGCCCCCGGAATGCGCGCGGCCCTGGAAAAAGGGGAGTGCATACTGCTGGACCGCTATGTATATTCCAACATCGCCTTCCAGTGCGCCAAGGCGGCGGATCCCGGCGCCAAGGCAGATCTGAAAAAATGGATCCTGGACACCGAATACGGCAATTTCAGCCTTCCGGTCCCGGACCTCAACCTCTTTCTGGACGTCCCGATAGATTTCGTGGAGAAAAACCTGTCGTCGCACCGCACCGGCGCGGACAGAAACTATCTCGAAGGCTCCGGCGACATCCATGAGGCCGACATCTCCTTCCAGGAAAAGGTCAGGCGCGAATATCTCGCCCTGTGCGCGGAGGACCCCCGCTTCGTGAGGATCGACTGCTCCTCCGCAGACGGGACCATGCTTCCGCCCGAGGCTATTTCCGCCGCCGTCAGGAAAGAAGTCGACAAAATACTGTAACCAAAAATCCGAGCGAGATGAATCCGATACATCACAGCATCAGAAGGGCGTGCGCCGTAATAATTGGACTGGTTTTCTTTGTGGCCGGCATGCTCAAGCTCATGGATCCGGTGGGAGCCGGACTCGTGGTCTCCGAATATCTGAAATTCTTCGGATTCGGGGCTCTGGACATACTTTCCGGCCCGGTCGGAGCCCTGCTCGCCCTGCTGGAGACGCTCACCGGCGCCGCTCTGGTGACCGGAGTCTTCAGAAAGGCCGCGGCCATATGCGCGTCCGCGCTGACCGGAATCTTCACCGCCATCACCTTCGCGCTGTGGGTCCTCAATCCTTCGATGGACTGCGGATGCTTCGGCGAAGCTGTGCATCTCTCTCATTTCCAGTCTTTTGCCAAGAACATAATCCTGTGTGTGCTGTCCGCCGCCGCCTTTATTCCCTTCCGGAACTACGGCATGCCGGCCCGCAGGAAATATGTCACCTTCGCGCTGATTGCCGCCTGCTCCCTGTTCGTGCTGGTGCGCACGGCCCTGCTCATCCCCTATACGGACTTCACCCCGTTCAACCATTCCTCGCGACTCGCCGCTTCGGTCGAGTCCGACCCTGACGGCGAAGACCGCTATGTCGCCACCTTTATCTATGAGAAAAACGGCCAGGAGGGGACTTTCACCCTGGACCGTCTGCCCGACTCCACATGGACCTATGTCCGCACCGAGACCATGCTCCGGCAGGACAACATCTCCGAGACCGACTTTCCCGCGCTTTCCTTCACCGACGGCGAGGGCAACGACCGTGACACACTGGCCGCCTCCGGGCTCGTGATGACCGTGTCCGTGTACAGGCCCGCCGGCCTGAGCGAGGCTTCGTGGCACAAGGTCGCCGAATTCCTTTCCGCCGCCGAAGAGGCCGGCTTCAGGCCGCTGCTTCTGGTCTCCGGAGTGTTCTCCGAGGTGGAAGCCATGCTGCCCTCCGACATCGCGTCCGCCCTGTCCCCGCGCATGTACACCTCCGACTACAAGACGCTCATCTCCCTCAACAGGTCCAACGGGGGAGTGTCCTATTTCAACGGAGGCAATCTCATCCAGCGCTGGGCCCGCCGCCAGATGCCCTCGTCCGAAACCCTCGCGAAGCTCAAGAAGAAAGACTCCACCGACCTGCTGCTCTCTGCAAGCACAAAAGGACGCCTGTCTGCACAGGCGCCCTTCCTCTATTCATTTATCCTGATGCTTATCTAGCTACAGGGTTCTCTTTATCTCCACAATCTGGAAGGCCTCGATAACGTCGCCGTCCTTGATGTCATTGTAGTTGGCGAGACCTATGCCGCACTCCATTCCGGAGGGGACTTCCTTGGCGTCGTCCTTGCCTCTGCGCAGCGAAGCGACTTCTCCGGTATAGACCACGATGCCGTCCCTGATCAGGCGCACCTTGTTGGTCTTGGTGAACTTGCCCTCTCTGACAAGGCTTCCGGCGATGGTTCCCACCTTCGGAATCCTGAAGGTCTGCTTGACGAGAGCCGTGGCCACGACCTCTTCCTTCTTCTCAGGCTCCAGCATGCCTTCGATACCGTCCTTGACCTCGTTGATGGCGTCATAGATGACGGAATAGATCCTTATTTCTATGCCCTCCCTCTCTGCAGAGGCCCTTGCCTCGGCCGAAGGACGCACCTGGAAGCCGATGATGACGGCGTCAGAAGCGGTAGCCAGCATGACATCGGACTCGGAGATGGCACCCACGGCCTTGTGGATGACATTGACATGGATCTCCTCGGTGGAGAGCTTGATGAGGGAGTCCGAAAGGGCCTCCACTGATCCGTCCACGTCTCCCTTGACTATCACGTTGAGCTCCTTGAAGTTGCCGATTGCGATGCGGCGTCCGATCTCCTCGAGGGTCATGTGCTTCTGGGTCTTGATGCCCTGGATTCTGATCAGCTGCTCGCGCTTTCCGGCTATGGCCTTGGCCTCCTTCTCGTCGAGCATGACATTGAACTTCTCGCCGGCGCTCGGGGCTCCGTTGAGTCCCAGCACCGAAACGGGGGTGGAGGGACCGGCCTCGGTCACATACTGTCCGCGCTCGTTCATCATGGCCTTGATGCGGCCATAATAGGAGCCGCTCAGCATCATGTCGCCCTTGCGTACGGTTCCGTTCTGGACCAGGATGGTGGCCAGATAGCCGCGGCCCTTGTCCAGCGACGACTCAATCACGGCGCCGCTTCCAGGCTTGTTGGGGTTGGCCTTGAGGTCCATCATGTCGGTCTCCAGCAGGACTTTCTCCAGCAGCTTGTCCACATTGGTACCCTTCTTGGCCGAAATCTCCTGGCACTGGTATTTTCCGCCCCAGGCCTCGGTGAGGATGTTCATCTGGGAGAGCTGCTCATAGATCTTGTCGGCATGGGCTCCCGGCTTATCCATCTTGTTGATGGCGAACACCATGGGCACTCCTGCGGCCTGAGCGTGGTTGATGGCCTCCACCGTCTGCGGCATCACCGCGTCGTCGGCTGCGATTATGATTATCGCGAGGTCCGTCATCTGCGCGCCCCTGGCTCGCATGGCCGTGAACGCTTCATGTCCCGGGGTGTCCAGGAAGGTGATCCTCCTGCCGTCGGGCAGCTCCACATTGTAGGCGCCTATGTGCTGGGTGATTCCTCCGGCCTCGCCGGCAATCACGTTGGTTTTTCTGATATAGTCCAGGAGCGAGGTCTTACCATGGTCCACATGTCCCATCACGGTGACGATAGGGGGCCTGACCACGAGGTCTTCCTCTCTGTCGGGCTCGTCCTCCTGCTCGATTTCATGGGTGAGGTCGGCGGTGACGAACTCCACCTTGTAGCCGAATTCCTCGGCCACCAGCACGAGAGCCTCCGCATCGAGCCTCTGGTTGATCGAGACCATGAGTCCCAGGCTCAGGCAGGCTCCGATCACCTTGTTCACGGGGATGTTCATCAGGTTCGCCAGGTCATTGACCGTGACGAATTCGGTGACCTTGAGAATCTGCTTCTCGGCGGCCTCCTGCTGCATCTCCTCCTGCGCCTTCTGCGAGGCGAGCTCTCTCTTCTCCTTTCTGTATTTGGCTCCGAAGTTGCTCTTCTTGCCTTCGTTCATCCTGGCATATGTCTCCTTGACCTGCTTCTGGATCTGCTTCTGCATCTCCTCCTCTTCGGCCTCGGTCATCGCCGGCTTGAACTTGTTGCTGTCGTTTCTTCTGCCCTTGCCGTTCTGGGCTGCGGCTGCGGCGTTGCGGTCATTCCTCTTGCGGTCCTTGCTGTTGCCGCCGTTGTTATTGCCGTTGTTGTTGCCGTTCTTGCCGTTGCCGCCCTTTCCTTCGGTGGCCACCTTGTTCACGTCCACCTTCTGGCTTCCGTCCTTGGTGATTCTCTCCCTCTTCTTTTTCTTTTTCTTCTCGAACTGGGACAGGTCCACCTTGCCTATGATCTTGAGGCCGCCGACCGATGCGGAGGCCACGGGCTGCTGCTCCTCCTTCTTCACGGGAGCTTCGGCTTTGGGAGCCTCGGGCTGCGCGGCCTTTTCGGGGGCCTGCGGCGCAGTCTGTTCGGGCTTATGCTCGGGGACGGCGGGCTTTTCGGGCTCAGCCTTCACGGGCTCGGGTTTCACGGGCTCTTCCTTCTTCACTTCCTCGGCCTTTGCGGGCTCCTCCCTTGCGGGTTCCTCCGCCTTGACCTCGGCGGGCTTTATGGCAGATTCTTCCTTTTCCGCCGGTTTCTCTTCGGGAACCTCAGCCTTCACTTCGGCGGGCTTCTCGGGTTCAGCCTTCACAGGCTCGGGTTTCACGGGCTCTTCCTTCACGGGTTCGGGTTCCGGAACGGTCTGCGGAGCCTCGGGCTCGGGCCTGCTCTCCTCCTTCTCCTCCGCGGGGGCGCTCTTTTCGGCAGCCTCGGGTTTCGAGACCTCCACGTGGGCGGACAGAGTCGTGCTCTTTATGAGGGTCTCCCTCTCCGGCTCGGACTCGTCGCCCATGTCGTCGTCCTGCTTCCTGGTGTTCCTCTCGATGATTTCCTTCATCTTGATGTCCACCTTGGCGGCCTCCTGGGCGGTCTTGCGGTCGTCTCCGAACTTCTTCTCGAGCTCGGGGAGGAATGAGTCGGATACCTTCGCGTTGGGGTTCTCCTCCAGTCCGGCGCCCTTCGAGTTCAGGAACTCCACCAGGGTGCCGATACCGATGTTGTATTGTTTTGCCAGCTTATTTAATCTGATTTCTGCCATAGTCTTCTTTTAGTCTTCGAATTCAGCCCTAAGGATTTTCATAACCTCTTCCACGGTCTCGTCCTCGAGGTCAGCCCTCTTGGCGATGTCATCCGGGGAAAGCGCAAGCACGCTCTTTGCCGTATCGCAGCCGATCGACTGGAGCCTCTCGATGATCCAGGGGTCGATTTCGTTCTCGAACTCGCTCAGGAGCACATCCTCCTCGGAGTCGTCGCCTTCGCCCTGCGGGGCGTCTCTCCAGACCTCGATCTCGCGGCCCACCAGCATGCTGGCCAGGCGGATGTTGCAGCCGCCCTTTCCGATACCCTTCTTGACCTCTTCCGGAAGCATGTACACCTTGATCTTGCCGTCCTCGGAGCTCATGTCTATGGACGAAATCTTGGCGGGGTTCAGGGCCCTCTGGATCAGGAGCTGGGTGTTGGAGGTCCACTGCAGCACGTCGATGTTCTCGTTGTGCAGCTCGCGGACTATGCCTATGATCCTGGAACCCTTCACGCCGATGCAGGCTCCGATGGGGTCGATTCTGTCGTCATAGGACTCCACGGCCACCTTGGCCCTCTCTCCGGGGATGCGGACCACCTTCTTGATGGTGATGAGTCCGTCGTAGATTTCGGGGACCTCCTGCTCGAACAGCTCCTTGAGGAAGTCTTCCGAAGTCCTCGACAGCACGATGTAGGGGGTGGTGTTGTTCTTCATCTCCACGCTCTTGATTATGGCGCGGACGGTGTCGTTCTTCTTGAAATGCTCTCCGGGTATCTGCTCGGACTTGGGGAGACGGAGCTCGTTGCCGTCCTCGTCGAGGATGAGCACCTCCTTGGACCAGGTCTGATAGACCTCGCCGGTGAAGAGCTCGCCGATCTTCTCGGAGTATTTGTTGTAGAGATTGGCCTTCTCGATGTCCATGATCCTGCCCTGCAGGTTCTGACGGATGTTCAGGATGCCCCTTCTTCCGAAGTCCTTGAGGTTCACCTTTCTGGTGTAGGTCTCGCCGATTTCGTAGTCGTCCTCTCCCATGGCCTTGAGCTCGTCCAGGGAAATCTCGGTGTTGGGGTTCTCCACCTCTTCCACCACGTCAAGGTTCTGGTAGATCTCGCAGTCGCCCTTGTCCACATTGATGATGACGTCGAAGTTGTCGGCGGACCCGTAGGTCTTGGTTATCTGCGTGATGAAAACATCCTTCAGTACGCCCATCATCACGGGCCTGTCGATGTGCTTTTCGTCCTTGAACGAAGCGAAAGCGCTCTTGAGATCAATCTTCTCTTCTGCCATTGTTATATAGATTTTATATTACTCGGTGAATATGCGTTATTCGAATGAAATGTGCGGGATTATGGAATTTATGCTGCTGAACGGGACCTTTTCCTCCTTCAGCACCTCCACTTTCTTCTTTTCCCCTTCGGGCTTCTCCTTCACCGTATAGCTCAGCATGACGCCCTCGGCGTCGGCCTCTCCGAGCGTGGCGGTGAATTTCTTTCCGCCCCTGAGCCTCACGTCCACCTGCTCGCCCCTGAACTTCCTGAGCTGCCTGGGGTCGGTCAGGGGACTGTCCAGCCCCGCCGAGGTGATGGTGAGGGAGTAGTCCTCCACCTCGTCCCTGTTCCACATCTCATGGAATATGCGGTCCAGCTCCACGCAGTCGTCCATGTCCACGCTTCTGTTCTCGGCCTCCACCGTGACGGTGATGTTCCTGTCGGCATCGGCCTCGACACCCACTATGAAACAGCCTCTGTCCTCCACGGGACGGCTGAATTTCTCCAGTATTTCTTTCTCCAAAGGATTCATGTGACTCGGTCCCCGCAAGTGTCGGGGCATGAAAGTGATATTTAAAAAAGATAGGAGACCGTTCGTCCCCTATCTTTCCACTACATCTGCAAATATAGGAAGAATCTTTTGATTTTTCGTGAGTTATCGGGAAAAATCAAAAAAAAGCGCTTAATTTGCATTTCATCAGACGAGAGTCATTCCGCTCCGGCGGAGAAAAATCTTACTTTTTTATGGAATTTACAGCCAAGCAGCTTGCCCAGATTCTCAAGGGCACCGTGGACGGCGACCCCGAGGCAAAGGCTTCGGGCTTTGCCAAAATAGAGCACGGAAAGCCCGGGAAGCTCTGTTTCTATGCCAATCCCAAATACGAACACTATGTATATACGTGCCAGGCGAGCATACTCCTGGTGAACAAGGATTTCGAGCCGAAGGACAAGGTGACCCCCACCATGGTGAGAGTTGACAACGCCTATTCCTCGCTCGCCGACCTGCTCAAATATGTGGCCCAGAAGAAGAGGACCGAGTGCCGTCACCGCGGCTTCCGTTCCTCCTGGTTCCTGACCACGAAATTCGGCAAGAAGGTCTATCTGGGAAGCCATTCCTATGTCGGCCATCACGCCGTGATCGGAGACTACACCAAGATTTTCGAGAACGTCTATATCGGTGACGACACCAAGATCGGCAAGCACTGCATAATCTATCCCGGAGTGAGCATATATCCGGGCATGGTCATAGGCGACAACGTGATCATACATTCCAACGCCGTCATCGGTTCCGACGGCTTCGGCAACGCCCCCCAGCCCGACGGGACATGGGAAAAGATCGAGCATCTGGGCAATGTCATAATCGGTGACAACTGCGAAATCGGCGCCTGCACCACCATAGACCGCGCCGAGATGGAATCCACCATAATCGGAAAGGGCGTCAAGATCGACAACCTCTGCCAGATCGCCCACAATGTGGAAATCGGCGACAATACGGTAATGGCCGCCCAGTGCGGCATAGCCGGATCCGCCAAGATCGGAAAGAACTGCATCCTCGCCGGCCAGGTGGGAATCGTCGGCCATGTGACCATCGCGGACAACACCACCGTGGGCGCGCAGGCCGGAGTCATCGGCAGCGTGAGGAAGCCCGGTCAGGTGCTTCTGGGCTCTCCCGCCTTCGACATGAAGACCTATATGAGGAGCTATGCCCACTTCAAACAGAGCGCCTCGGAGAAGTAGTGTTGCAGATGGCGGGTTTTATTTGTAATTTTGTGCCCTTTTAAGACGGTAATGTTACAGAGAACTCTAAGACACACGTACACCTTTGAGGGCAAAGGTCTACACACGGGCGTCCATTCGACGATGAGAATCTGCCCCGCCCCTGAAAACACCGGAATCCGGTTCAAGAGGGTTGACCTCGGGGAAGAATATATAGAAGCGATTGCGGAGAATGTCTCCGGCACGGCAAGGTCCACCACCATTTCCAACGGCCGCGCCGAGGTCCACACCATAGAGCATGTGCTTTCAGCCCTGACGGGCATGGGCGTGGACAACGCTCTCGTGGAGCTCGACGCTCCCGAGACCCCCATTCTGGACGGCAGCGCCAGCCTCTATGTGAAGGCTTTCGCGCAGGACGGGCTGCAGGAGCAGAACGCCGAAAGGAAATATCTGCGTCCTTCTGAAACCATTGAGCTGCACGATGAGAAAAGCGGCGCATGGGTGAAGATAGAACCCGCCGACAGGCTTTCCTACGACATAGAAATCGACTTCGGATCCAGGGTCCTGGGCGTGCAGACCGCGCATTGGGACGAATCCGTTCCCTATGACAGGGAGATCGGAATCTGCAGGACCTTCGTCTTCTTCCATGAAATCGAATACCTCTTCGCCAACAACCTCATCAAGGGCGGCGACGTGGACAACGCCATAGTGATAGTCGAGCACCCCGTCTCCGACGAGCAGCTCCAGAGGATGTCCGCATCCCTGGACAAGCCGGCCCTGAAAGTGGATTCGGACGGCTATCTCGACAACCTCAAGCTGCATTTCCCCAACGAGTGCGGCAGGCACAAGCTGCTGGACCTCATCGGAGACCTCAGGCTCTGCGGAGGCTTCCTCCAGGCGAAGGTGACGGCTTTCAAGCCCGGTCACACCATCAACACGAAAACGGCAAAGGCTTTCTGCGAAAGCCTGAAAAAATAATCATATATGAATAAGATTCATCCTCTTGCCACCGTCAGTCCGAAGGCCATTCTCGGAGACAATGTCGAGGTCGGCCCCTACGCTTTCATAGACGACAACGTGGAAATCGGCGACGGATGCAAGATCCTTCCCCATGCCACCATCTTCCAGTATGTCAAGATGGGGAAGAACTGTTCGGTATTTCCCGGCGCCGTGATAGGCGCCATCCCCCAGGACCTCAAGTTTGACGGCGAGGTGACATATGTCGAAATCGGTGACAACGTGACCATCCGCGAGTGCGCCACCATCAACAGAGGCACAAAGGCCAGCCACAAGGGCGTGACCAGGGTGGGGGACAACACTCTCATCATGTCCTATGTCCATGTCGCACACGACTGCAACATCGGCAAGCACTGCATCCTGGTGAGCTATGTCGGAGTCGCCGGCGAGACCGACGTGGACGACTGGGCCATCCTCGGAGGCGGAGCCAAGGCCCATCAGTTCTCCCGCATCGGAGCCCATGCCATGGTGGGCGGAGCGTCCAAGATCAACAAGGACATCCCCCCGTATGTGCTCTGCGGCCGCGACCCCATCTGCTACTGCGGCATAAACATAGTCGGACTGCGCAGAAGAGGCTTCAGCTCCGACGTGATCCGCAACATCAAGGACATCTACGAGACCATCTACTTCAGCGGCCTGAACATCACCGACGGCTGCGCCAAGGTCGAGGCCGGATTCCCCCAGTCCGAGGAAAGGGACAAGATCCTGGACTTCATCAGGAACTCCAAGAGGGGCATCATCAAGGCCAACTTCATCAACGAGAAAGTGGATATGGAGTAAAATGCTGCTCACAACGGCTTTTTTCCCTCCGGTATCATGGTTTGCCGCCGCTGCATCAGACTGCGGCGGCTCTTTTTGTCATGTGACCCTCGAGGCCTGCGAGAATTATCAGAAGCAGAGCTACAGGAACCGCTGCCGCATCCTTTCGGCCGGCGGTGTGGAGGACCTTTCGGTCCCGGTCGTCCATGAGGGGGGCACATTCCGGCTCCCGATAAGGGAGATAAAGGTGGACTACAGCGTCCCGTGGCCCGCCAAGTTCAAGCGCGCCATCTCGTCGGCCTATTATTCCTCGGCCTTCTTCGAGTACTACAGGGACGGGCTTTTCGCCGTGCTCGACTCCGCCCCGGCCACGCTCTGGGACCTTAACCTGGGCGTCATTGAGTTCTTCTTCAGGAAAATAGGCCTCGGACTGGACCTTTCCTTCACCGAGGAGTTTCATGCGGAGACGCTTCAGGGCGACCACCGGTTCGACATCCATCCCAAGAAGCCGGACACGATACTCCGCGACCTGGGACTGGAAAAGCCGTATTTCCAGGTCTTCTCTGAAAAATACGGCTTCCGGGAGAATCTCTCCATCATGGACCTTCTCTTCAACGAAGGTCCGTCATCCATCGAATATATCGCGAAGTGATCAGAACTTCCATCCGAGCGTGAGGGCTATGTTCCAGAGCTCGGGCCTGACCACAATCTCCGGCGACATGTTGCTGTCATAGGAGGAGTAGGGGTAGAGATATTCCTTGGGATACATGGTGTATCTCAGGGCCAGGTCGCAGAAGAAGGTGCCGGCCGAGTAGCCTCCGCCCAGCGAAACGGCGTTGGTGTTGGCCGAGGGGGCTTTCTTGTTGCCAGAGTCGTCGATGTAGCGTTCGGGCGTGGTGGTGAGGTTGTAGCCCACTCTCACGGCATAGTTCCCGTCGAGGAGGAATTCCGCGCCCACGCGCAGCATGTGCGAGACTCCGGCATAGTCCCGTATGCCCTGGTTGGAGCTCTCGAACGAGCCTTCGTCGCCGCCCTTTTCCCTGAAGCGCATGGCGCTGTAGTCGCAGGCCTCATAGTCGGCGCTGATGAGTCCTAGTCCGGGCATGGTGTAGGCCACTCCGAAGTTGTATCTCATGGGCGAGGTGAGCATATAGTCATAGACATATTCGTCGCTTGGCGAAATCTCCTCGCTGAAGCTGTTGGTGCCGAAATTCGTTTCGCAGCCATACCACAGATGCTCGGTCAGGGCGGTGGAGGTGGGAGTCTGGATGGCCGCTCCCAGCCTGAGACCCTGCACGGGCACGGCTATGATGCCGAATTTTCCATAGATCCCGACTCCGGTGGCGGAATAGGCCTGATGGAAGCGGAAATTTCTGAAATAGTCGGTGGAACTGCCTATGGTGACGGGGAACATGTCGGAGTTTTCGGCGGCCTCCCTGAGGTAGGAGTCGAACTTATAGTCCATGTCCACTATCCCGAGGTTGGCTCCGAAGAAGAACACGTTGTTGATGTTGAATCCGAGGTTGAACACCAGGTCGGTCTTGTTGCCGCGCGCGGACCTGCTGTAGCTCTGGTCCAGGGCGCCTCTCAGATAATAGGTCCCGCTGCCGCTCGTCCCTTCGGTCACTCCGAGATAGTCCCCGGAGCCGCTCTCGTTCACCATGCCGCTGCGGTATCCCACCATCTGCGGCCAGTAGAACGGGTCCATGTTCCAGTAGGAGGAGCTGCCGATCTGGTCCGTCGTCAGGGCGTCCGACGCGCTGAACGCTCCGGAAGCCAGCGCCGAGAGATAGCCGGCATAGGAAGTGAGGCTGTTGGCCCCACCGGCCGTCATGTTGTCGTTGTAATAGCTGGAGGTGTTGGCGGTGATGCCGAGCGTGACGCCCATAAGGCCCCGCTTGCGTTCGGTGGGGATGTTGAGGGTCATGCCTATGCTGGGGACCACGAAGCGCACCTGCGTGTTGCCTGTGGTGGTGTAGGGATTGCCGTCGCCCACCACGCCATAGGCCGAATAGTCAGCCGGCGAGGACTGGATGTTCAGTCCGGGAGTCACCGCAAACTGCGAATAGTTGTTCACTGCGGAGCCGGCCGGATTTATGCCTATGGAACCGATGTCGCCGCCGAGCGCGGTGAACGCGTTGCCCATGGCCATGGTTCTGGCCGTCCCGTAATATTCATTCTTGCTGTAGCGGAGGGCGTCGGTCACGTTCTGTGCCTGCAGGACCGTCCCCGCCAGGACCGCGCAAGCCGCGGCCGTTATTATCTTTTTCATGATGATGTGTCTATGAACTCCGGATTATCTTCTCCTCACGCTGCCGCCACCGCCGCCGGCGCTGCCTGTCGAGCGGGTGGAGCCGCCTCCGGACATCGTGGACCTGACGGATGACGAGCCGCTGGAGCGGGTCACGGCCGATCTGGTCGCGGACGAGGTCGTGCTGCGGACGGAGGTGCTTCCGGTCGTGGCCCTGTAGCTTCCGGAAGATGTGGTTCCTGAAGTCCTGTAGCCGCCGCCTGTGCTGCCGCTGGAGACTCCCGAGCCGGTGGCCCTTCTATAGGTCGTGGCCGAGCCTGTCTTCACTCCCGCGGAATTCCTGTAGCTGCCGGTGCTTCCGGTGGAACGCACTCCTGTTGCCGAGCGGGTGACTCCTGTGGAACGTGTGGCGCCTGCCGAGCGGACGCCGGTCGAAGTGGTGCCTGCCGAGCGGACTCCGGTGGAGGTTGTGCCTGTGGAGCGTACACCCGTCGCGGAGCGTGTGGTCCCTGCGGAACGCACTCCCGTGGATGTCGTGCCGGTGGCGCGCACTCCGGTGTTGGAGCGGGTGCCGCCTATGGTCACTCTGCCGGTGTTGGACCCGGTGGCCGTGCGGACTGCCGAGCCGTTTCCGGTCCCTGCCGCTGTCACTCTGCCGGTAGAGCCGGAGGTGCTGCGGGTCGCGGCTGTGGCGGAAGTCCTCCTGACGGGGGTCAGGCTGACTCTGGAGCCGGATGCGGAGCTTCTCTGCACCGTGGATCCGCTTCTGGTCACATTGCCGCTTCTGGTGGCGGTTGCGGCGCCGTCCCTTCTCACCGCCGAGGACCCTCCGCGGGTCACGGCCGAAGTGGCGGATCTCCTGACGGAGCTGCTTCCTGCGCCCATGCCGTCGGCCCTGGCGTGGATGTTCCTGTCGCCTCTGGGCTCATGCGAGCGGGCATATGCGCTTCCGCCCCTGCCCCAGCCGGGAGCGTCCCAGTAGCGGTGTCCGGGACCATAGCCCCAGTGTCTTCCGGGCCTGTCCCAGTACCATGACGGAGTGTACCATCCCCAATGCCTTGCCGGGCTGTACCAGTGCCAGTAGCTGGGCGAGCCATACCAGTCCCAGTATATGGATGTGCCGTACCAGGGGTCCAGGCGCCAGGGACTGTAGGTCCCGGCCCAGTACCATGCGTCATACATCACGTCCCTGTACCAGGGGTCATACCATCCGGCATAGGTCCACGGATTCCGGTACCACGAGCTGTAGCGCCAGGCGCCATAGGCTCCGGAATAAAGCAGGTAATCGGGCGTCAGGTCATACCAGACGCTGGATCTCCACGGCTCGTAGCCGAGATAGAGGTTCACATTGGTGACGCTGTTCCCGTCGCCGTCTTCATATGAGACAGAGCCTGCCTTGTACTTCTGTGAATAGTTGCCCGAGACGAAAAGCGAGTCGGCACCGCCGCTCATGGCATAGGTTTCGGACTGCCTGGTCTTCTGCACGAGTGCGGCCACTTCCGCGTCCGATGTGCGGATCTCTTCTGCGGTCGCGCTGTCGGGCCTATAGTAGATACCGTCCTCATATCCGGACGACGCCAGCTGAGCCTGCGTCCCGCACGAAGAAAGGGCCGCAAGGGTCAGAATCATTGCAAACATGTTCTTTTTCATAGCTGTATCTCTATTAGTCGAAATTTTCTTACCTTTGTGGGTCTTGCAAGAATCATACCTTGCAACCCCGCGGAACCGGGCGGAAAGTCCGTCCCGTTTCGCCGCTAAGATAGGCACAATTTAAATTAAATCAGCGGAATATGGCAGAGCATATAACAAAAAGATCCGAAAATTACTCTCAGTGGTACAACGACCTCGTGGTCAAGGCAGACCTTGCCGAACAGTCGGCCGTACGCGGCTGCATGGTCATAAAGCCCTATGGCTATGCCATTTGGGAAAAGATGCAGCGCGCCCTTGACGACATGTTCAAGGCCACTGGCCACTACAACGCCTATTTCCCTCTCTTCATCCCCAAGTCGTTCTTCAGCCGCGAGGCCGAGCATGTGGCCGGATTCGCCAAGGAGTGCGCAGTGGTGACACACCACCGCCTCATGAACGACCCCAACGGCAACGGCGTGGTCGTGGACCCCGACGCCAAGCTCGAAGAGGAACTGATTGTCCGCCCCACTTCCGAGACCATAATCTGGAGCACCTATAAGAACTGGGTCAAGTCATGGAGAGACCTCCCCATTCTCTGCAACCAGTGGGCCAATGTCGTGAGATGGGAGATGCGCACCAGGCTTTTCCTGCGCACTGCCGAGTTCCTCTGGCAGGAGGGACACACCGCCCATGCGACGGCTCAGGAGGCACAGGAGGAGACCGACCGCATGGTCCATGTCTATGCGGATTTCGCCCGCAACTTCCTGGCCCTGCCTGTCATAATCGGTCATAAGAGCCCCAACGAGCGCTTCGCCGGAGCTCTCGACACCATGACCATAGAGGCCATGATGCAGGACGGAAAGGCACTGCAGGCCGGAACTTCCCACTTCCTCGGCCAGAACTTCGCCAAGTCCTTCGATGTGCAGTTCACCGACAACGAGGGCAAGCAGCAGTATGTGTGGGCCACTTCCTGGGGCGCCTCCACCAGGCTCATGGGAGCTCTCGTGATGGCTCACGGCGACGACAACGGACTTGTCCTGCCTCCTAAGCTCGCCCCCATCCAGATAGTGATGGTGCCCATCTATAAGACCGACGACGAGAGAGCCGCCATACTCGAGCGCATGGATTCCATGAAGAAGTCGCTCGAGGCCGCAGGCTTCAGCGTCAAGGTGGATTCCCGCGACACTCTCCGTCCCGGCTTCAAGTTCGCCGAGTGGGAGCTCAAGGGCGTGCCCGTGCGCATAGCCATGGGTCCCAGAGACCTGGCCGCAGGCTCTGTGGAAGTCCACAGGAGAGACACCATGGAGAAGAAGACCATGGGCATAGACGAGTTCGTCGCCTCTGTGGGCGGCCTCATGGACGACATCCAGAAGACCATATATCAGAAAGCTCTGGCCTTCCGCGACGCCAAGGTGGAGAAGTGCGACTCCTGGGAGGAGTTCAAGGAGAAGATCGGCACCGGCCGCTTCCTGCTCTGCCACTGGGACGGCACCGCCGAGACCGAGCAGAAGATCAAGGACGAAACCAAGGCCACAATCCGCTGCATCCCCGTGGACTCCTATGTCTGCGAGGAGGAGGGCAAGGATATCTATTCCGGCAAGCCTTCCCACTGCAGGGTCGTGTTCGGCATCGCATATTAACCCCCGCCAAACTGTCGGTCGCATGAAGAGAATTTTGACATTGACGGCCCTGTCGCTTGTCCTTTGCGCAGGCGTGGCCGGCGCCCAGGAACTCACTGACGCCCAGAAGGCCGCAGCCGCAGCCGCAGCCGCCATAGCCGAGGCCCCCAAGGAGAAGGCCGAGGCCCCGAAGCCGGTCTATTGGACCAATTCCCTGATGACCAACATCAACTTCATCCAGTCTTCCTATGAAAACTGGGCGAAGGGAGGATATGACAACTATTCCATAAGCGCCTATATCGACGGCAACGCCAACTACAAGAAGGAAGACTTCTATTGGAAGAACCGCCTGCAGCTGGATTTCGGAGTCCTGCATTCGGAGGACAAGCCGCTGATGCAGAAGAACAAGGATAAAATCTTGCTGGAGAGCTCGGTGGGCGCGGACATGACCAAGACTCTGAGCTATACCGGCAAGCTGACTTTCCTGAGCCAGTTCGCCGACGGCTTCACCTATAAAACCCCGTCCGGAGAGAATCCCACCAAGAGGGACTGGAAGGACGCCAGGGTCCTGAAGTCTTCGCTGTTCTCGCCGGCCGTGATCACTCTCGGAGCCGGTATGACATGGACCCCGAAGGCATGGTTCAGCACGACTCTGACCCCCATCACCGGAGGCCTCACGATAGTCACCGACGAGTCTCTGAGGAATGTCTATGGCATGGAGTTCAAGAAAGGCTACACCAAGGACGACCTGGAGTTCGAGGAGACCGGAGGTCTGGTCAGGAACGGCGACATCATGCGCGGCGTGCGTTTCGAATTCGGTGCGCAGCTGTCCCTGGACGCCAAGGTGAAGATCAACGACAACTTCCAGGCGAACACTCAGCTCATCCTCTTCTCCAACTATCTCAAGAATCCTCAGAATCTGAGAATCAACTGGGACAACCGCTTCATGTGGAAGGTGGCCAAGTACTTCTCGCTCAACCTTTCCACCAGCCTCATCTACGACGATTCTGTCCTGATCTATAAGGACGGGCAGGACGAGGGCGTCAAGGCCGTGCAGTTCTACGAGGCCCTTCAGTTCGGCTTTTCCTACACCTTCGCCACCAAGAAGGCATAACGGAAGCTGTCTGACCGATGTCTCTCAGGGAAAAATTCGAGGATAAAGTCAGAAGACTTCTCCCTTCCGGGACGCGTGCGGTTCTCGCTGTCAGCGGAGGCAGGGACTCCATGTGCATGGCGGACCTTTTCGTGCGCTGCGGCATTCCCGCGGTGGTCGCGAACTGCAATTTTCATCTTCGCGGAGCTGAGGGCGACGGCGACAGCGCCCTGGTGGAGAAGTGGTGCGCCGAACGGCAGGTTCCGTTCCGCCGAATGGATTTCGATACTCTCGCCTGGGCATCGGAGAGGGGCATGAGCGTGGAGATGGCCGCAAGGGAGCTCCGCTACTCATGGTTCGATTCGCTCTGCCGGGAGCTGGGCCTGCGTTTCACGGCAGTGGCCCATAATGCCAATGACAATGCCGAGACTCTGATACTCAATATGTTGAGAGGCTCGGGCGTGAAGGGCATGAGCGGAATGCGGGAGCTTTCGGCATTGCCTGTGCCCGGTTCGCAGGTCTCGCTGATCAGGCCGCTGCTCTCTTTTTCCAGAGCCGAAATCGATGCCTATGTGGCCGAATATGCGGTCCCTTACCGCGACGACAGCACCAATGCGGAGACGGAGTATAAGCGAAACAAGGTCCGGCATATGGTCTTCCCCGTGTTCGAGTCGCTGAATCCGTCTTTTCTCGCCTCTCTGGGCCGGGATATGGACAATCTGCGCCAGGTGGGGGAGATTGCGGACGATTTTTTCGCGGCGCTGAGGCCGTCGCTTGTGAAGTCGGAGACCGTCGGTGAAATCCGGGTCGATGCCGCCGCCCTGCGCAAAGCGCCGCACAGGAACTATGTGATACACAGGCTTATGGAGCCGCTCGGCTTCACTTCTGCCGATGTCCGTTCCGTGGCCGCCCTTTTTGAGGGACCCGGAAACTTTTCGGGCAAGACGTTCATGTCTCCATCATGGACTCTGGTCACATCTTCGTCCGAGCTGATTTTCCTCGGTCGGCAGGAAACAGGTCAGGACGTCCATAAGTCCGTATGTCAGAGCGAAATCCGCGAAGGGGAGGGCTGCATTGTGGTCGAGGGTCCGGGCGAATATGAATTCGCCGGCAGCCGCTTTTCGGTTGCCCTGCTTGACCGCGCCTCTTTGGCGTCGCTCAGGCAGCCTGACGGAGTGACCATAGCGGACGCCGCCGCGCTGCGGATTCCATTCCTGGTCCGGGGCTGGAGGCACGGCGACTGGATGAGGCCTATGGGAGCGCATGGCAGGAAGAAGCTCAGCGACATGTTCACAGACCTCAAATTCTCCATCCCGGACAAGGAGCGCGCTCTGGTGGCCGTGGTTCCGGGCATGAATCCGCCGGAAGCGGAGTCCGGAGTCCGGGTGGCTGCGCTGATAGGCCATCGGGTGGACGAGAACGTGAAAGTGGTTTCCGGGACCTCCAGCGTGGTGGAAATCCGGCTTTTGCCTTCCTGCGGGGAGGAGAACTGATTTCTTCGGCCCCGGCCGCTCGTCAATTCGTCAAATTTCGTTATCTTGCGAAGATTAATTCCATAAAGGCATGTCTGTACAGAAACCTTCCATCCCCAAGGGCGTCCGCGATTTCGGCCAGAGCGAAATGGCCGAGCGCAATTACATATTCGACACTATCAAGAGTGTTTACAGGACCTATGGCTATTCCCAGATTGAGACTCCTTCCATGGAGAATCTCTCCACTCTTCTCGGCAAGTACGGGGATGAGGGGGACAAGCTTCTTTTCCGCATACTGAATTCCGGAGACGCTTTCTCCGGAGTGGACTATGAAAGCTACCGTCTCGACGACGAGGGCCATTACAACAGCAAGGCTCTTTCGATGAAGGTGTGCGAGAAGGGTCTGAGATATGACCTCACCGTGCCGTTCGCCCGCTATGTGGTCCAGCATAGGAATGAGATCACTTTCCCGTTCCGCCGCTATCAGATTCAGCCGGTGTGGAGGGCCGACAGGCCGCAGAAGGGTCGCTACAGGGAGTTTTATCAGTGCGACGCCGATGTGATCGGCAGCCGCTCGCAGATCAATGAGCTGGAGCTCGTGCAGATTGTGGACACGGTGTTCACTCGCCTGGGCATAAACGTGCTGATCAAGATCAACAACCGCAAGCTTCTCACCGGTTTTGCGGAGATATGCGGTTTCCCGGACAAGGTGGTGGACATCACCGTGGCCATAGACAAGCTGGACAAGATCGGGCTTGACGCCGTGAAGGAGGAGATGAAGGAGAAGGGTCTCACCGATGAGGCGATATCCGTGATTGAGCCGATTCTGCTTCTGAAGGGCACTGACAGCGAGAAGATTGCGGCCATGAGGGAGATGATGAGCGGCCATACGGCTTCGGGCATCGTTTCCGAGACCGGCATAAGGGGTCTGGACGAACTTGAGGAGCTGTTCGGCTATATAGCCGCCGCAGGCATAAGCCAGAGCGTGGAGATTGACCTTTCGCTCGCTCGCGGACTGAATTATTACACGGGAGCCATCTTTGAGGTGAAGGCTCTGGATTTCCCGATAGGCAGCATCTGCGGAGGCGGCCGCTATGACAATCTCACCGGCATCTTCGGTCTGCCGGACATGTCCGGAGTGGGCATTTCTTTCGGCGCCGACAGAATTTATGATGTGCTTAAGGGGCTGGATAAGTTCCCGGCCGGTCTGGCGTCGTCCACGACTCTGCTTTTCTCGTGCATGGATCCGTCGGCTCTTCCTTATGTGATTTCTGTGGCGAAGGAGCTGAGGGGCAGGGGAGTGTCGTGTGAGATTTATCCGGATGAGGCCAAGCTGAAGAAGCAGTTTGAATATGCCGACCGCAAGTCGATTCCGTTTATTTCGGTGACGGGAGGCGATGAGGTCAAGGACGGGACGGTGAATCTCAAGAACCTGTCTTCCGGCGAGCAGAAGCATTTCGCCAAGAACGACATCGACGGCATGCTCGATTTCCTCGGCTGTAGGTTGTTCTCCAGTTGCAAAGATTGATTATCTTTGCGGCCCGAAATTAGTTTAGTATAGCGTATTATTATGAATAAGGTATATTACATCGCTCCGCAGATGGAGCAGATTGAGAT
>CAZIFT010000023.1:19459-22268 GCA_964538395.1 uncultured Muribaculaceae bacterium | reverse complement strand
AGTGGGCCTGTACGAAAAAAGGAACTGCATCTGTGATGCAATTCCTTTGGATTGTAGCGGGAGAGGGGCACGATCCCTCGGATTATGAATCCGACGCCTTGTTGACGGGGGCTCTGCCCCCGTAACGTCCCCCGAGGCCGTCCCGGCCTGAACTCGCGTCGACCCGGAGTGGGCCTGTACGAAAAAAGGAACTGCATCTGTGATGCAATTCCTTTGGATTGTAGCGGGAGAGGGGCACGATCCCTCGGATTATGAATCCGACGCCTTGTTGACGGGGGCTCTGCCCCCGTAACGTCCCCCGAGGCCGTCCCGGCCTGAACTCGCGTCGACCCGGAGTGGGCCTGTACGAAAAAAGGAACTGCATCTGTGATGCAATTCCTTTGGATTGTAGCGGGAGAGGGGCACGATCCCTCGACCTCCGGATTATGAATCCGACGCTCTAACCAGCTGAGCTACCCCGCCATTTCGTTCCGCTTTGCTCCGTTCAACGTCGGGGTAGCGGTTGGGAAATTTATTCAAAAAAGTCGGGGACGGGACCCCGACATTTTGGTTGAGATAGAAGGATTCGAACCCTCACTGACAGAGCCAGAATCTGTAGTGCTACCATTACACCATATCTCAGTGTCGCTCCAAAACTTGGAACGGGATTGCAAAGCTACAATAGTTTTGCTGATTTGCAAAGAAATCTTTGATTTTTTTAAAACCGGAGGGTAAAAAGCCCCGCCGCAGAGCTATTGGCGGCACATCAGGACGGTGGCCCAGACCTCGCAGCCTTCCTCCCGGCCCACGAACCCCAGCTTCTCCGTGGTCGTGGCCTTGACCGAAACGCAGTCAGCGCTCACGCCCATCACCTCCGCCAGAGTCTCGCGCATAAGCGGAACATATTTCCCGATCTTGGGCCGCTGCAGGGCTATGGTGATGTCCGCATTGCCCGGCCTCCAGCCCTTTCCGGCCGCCATCTCCACCACCTTCCTGAGCAGAATCTTGCTGTCCACACCCTTCCATTCGTCGGAACTGTCCGGAAAGAAATGGCCGATGTCGCCCAGAGCCAGCGCGCCCAGAATGGCGTCGCACAGCGCATGAATGGCCACATCGCCGTCCGAGTGGGCGATAAATCCGGTCCCGGAGTCAATCCTGACCCCGCCCAGCCACATCTGAAGCCCCGCGCCCAGCGCATGGACATCATATCCGTTCCCGACTCTGAACGGACATCCGACAGTTGAATCGTTCATGACGCAAAATTAATAATCTTAGCGAAAATCTTCGTACATTTGAATTTCATAGACCGTAGAAATCGGGAGTCACAAAACATAGAGTTTTTTTAAACATCTTCTAAGTATGCCTAATTTCGGGTGGTTCGGAGAACAGGACCACAGAGTGTTCGACTACAAGCCCATCTACTTCGACAAGGAGAAAGAGGAGCGCCGGCAGATGTTCGGCAAGGTGGACGGTTCCATGGACGGAAAGGACGGGGACGGCAAGAAACCCTATGCCCCCGGCTCCTATCTGCAGGGCGCCTTCCGCAACGGCAACTATTCCCGCAGGAAAGGGTCCACCAAGGCCCAGTCCGTCATAGGCATAGTGGGCCTGATACTGGTTGTCGTGATTCTGTTCATGATTGCCAAATTCTACTCCCTGCTGTAATCAGAGATGGACATACGCATCCTTCCCAGCAGTGTGGCGAACATGATAGCCGCGGGCGAAGTCGTCCAGCGGCCTTCTTCTGTGGTGAAAGAGCTCGTGGAGAATGCGGTGGACGCAGGCGCCACCAAAGTCACCGTCATAATCAGGGACGCCGGGCGGACTCTCATCCAGGTGATTGACGACGGCTCGGGCATGACCCCCGACGAGGCAGTGCTCTGCTTCGAGCGCCACGCCACCTCCAAGCTGCGCACCGCCGAAGACCTCGGCGACATACTCACCTTCGGATTCCGCGGCGAGGCCCTGGCCTCCATAGCCGCAGTGGCCCAGGTCTCGCTGAAGACCCGCCCCAAAGGGGCCGAGACCGGCTGCAAGGTGGAATTCGCCGACTCGAAACACATCTCCACCGAGACGGTCTCATGTCCCGAAGGCTCCAGCTTCTCGGTCCGCGACCTGTTCTACAACATCCCCGCGAGGCGCAAATTCCTCAAGTCGGACAATGTGGAGTTCAGGCATATAGTCGAGGAGTTCACCAGGGTCGCCCTGACCCGCCCCGACGTGGCCTTCACCCTGACTCACAACGACAGGGACGTATTCGTGCTGCGCCAGGCAAAATCCGAGAAATACAGAATCCAGGACCTGCTCGGTTCCGTCACCGCCACTTCGGTGGTGGACATCAGCGCCGACACTTCCGTGGTCAATGTCCGCGGCTACATCTCGCGTCCGGACCTCGCCAAAAAGACCCTGGGCAACCAGTTCTTCTTCGTCAACGGCAGATATTTCCGCAGCCCCTACCTGCACAAGGCGGTGATGAAGGCCTATGAGGGCCTGCTCTCCGACGGTGCGGTCCCGGCCTATTTCATATTCCTGACCACCGATCCGCACAGCGTGGACGTGAACATATCCCCGACCAAGACCGAAATCAAGTTTGAGGACGAGCCGGTGGTGTTTCAGGTGGTCTATGCCTGCGTGCGCGAGGCTCTGGGCCGGAATTCCTTCGGCACGGCCATAGACTTCGACACGGCCGGCGCCCCCGAGATGCCGGTCATGGGAAAGACCTTCGACCAGTATCACCCCGACATAATCCCTCCGTCTCTGGGCGGAGACCCCAGCTATAACCCCTTCGAGCAGACCGGCGACGGCGAACCTGCCAACCCCTTCGGACCCG
>CAZIFT010000023.1:0-19359 GCA_964538395.1 uncultured Muribaculaceae bacterium | reverse complement strand
TTCGGACCCGGCGACGGCCAGACCGGCAATTGGGGCGACGGCAGTCAGACCGGCAGTCAACCGGGCGGATATCAGGGCTACCGTCCCGGAGCATATGGCGAAAAGCGGGACGACTACGGCAAACTCTTCGACGACAGGCTCCAGACCCCGCGCAGCATAATCATCCTGGGCGGAAAATATATCCTCTCCAAGACCGGAGACTCGCTCATGGTGGTCAACATCCGCAGGGCGCGCGAGCGCATATTCTATGAGCGCTTCCTGAAGGCGGTCTCCGCCGGCGGACACTGCTCCCAGACCTCCCTCTTCCCCGTGCAGGTCACCGTAGGAGTGGACAACAGGCTCGTGTTCGACGAACACGCCGAGCTGCTCCGGACCCTCGGATTCGACATCTCGCCTTTCGGCAACGACACCATAGTCGTGAACGGAGTCCCCGAGGGATTCTCCTGCGACCCGGCCAAGGTGGAGGCGCTCATGGCCGACGTGCTCCTGATTCTCAACGACGAAAAGTCCATGCTCCCCGGCGCCATGGATTCGGCCCTTGCGGACAAATTCGCCAGGACCGGAGCGGCCACAGGCCGCACCATCACTTCTCCCGACGAGGCCGGAAGGCTTGTGGATACGCTCCTGCGTTGCGAAAACCCCATGACCACGGGTTCCGGACGGCGGGTGCTCCTGCGGGTCAATATTGACGACATAGACAAAAAATTCTGATGCCATACTATGGAAACTACGGCGGCGGCTTTCTGTCCGGTCTGCCTCAGGTAACAAAGAAACTCCTGACAATCAATGTGATAATGTTCCTGTTCACTCTTGTGAACCAGAACTTCATGGTGGGAACCTTCGCGATGTTCTACCCTGCGTCGCGCTACTTCCACTTCTGGCAGCCCATAACCCACATGTTCATGCACGGCGGCTGGGCCCACATATTCTTCAACATGTACGCTCTCGTCATGTTCGGAACCGTGGTGGAGAACTCTCTCGGCTGGAAAAAATTCATAACCTTCTATTTCGTGACCGGACTCGGCGCCGCGGCGCTCCACACCGGAGTGGAATGGCTTGAGGCTCAATACCTTCTTGCCAACGGCAGCACGTCGGCGATAACCGCCTATGCGGCCCTCTGCCATACGCCCACCCTCGGAGCCTCCGGAGCGATTTTCGGACTTATGGTGGGCTTTGCGATGCTCTATCCCCAGTCCGTCATGACCCTGTGGTTCCCTCCCATATCCATGAAAGCCAAATGGTTCGTGCTGATATATGTGGGCATAGAGCTTGTCCTCGGATTCACCAACACCGCGAGCGGCGTCGCCCATTTCGCGCATCTGGGCGGAGCCCTGTTTGGCTGGCTGCTGCTGAAATGGTGGAAGAAGACCGGCCGCTACTATGAGCGCGAGCGCTGGATTTAACCCTATGGCATGAAAAAGCGCCGGAAAGACAAGAGACGGAAAGGCGGGCTCAGATTCTTCGGAATCACTTCCCGCGCACTGATGAGCGTGGCCGCGGCCCTGCTGGTCGTCTCATATCTTTCGCTCTATGTGAATCCGGCCCACGCATGGTTCATGACCGTGTTCGGGCTGCTTTTCGTCCCGCTGGCGCTGCTCAATGTCTTTCTTCTGCTCTGGGCGATAGCCCGGCGTTCAAAGGCCGTGCTGATTCCGCTCCTGGCGCTGCTGCCGGCCTTCCTGCTGTCCGGCCGCTATTTCCAGTTCGGGAAAAGCGCCCATGCGCAGGCCGACGGGGGCAGGGAGCTTAAAGTGCTGTCCTACAATGTGGGCCGCTTCGCTTCGGCATCGAAGTCTTCGGGCGTCGTGGACCGCAAGGACTGCGCCGATTCGGTGTTCGCGCTCATAAAGGAGCTGGACCCGGACATAGTCTGCCTGCAGGAGTTCTATATCAGCGACGCCCGCAGGGCCGGCGACTATCTCGCCCGCCGTTTCAGGGGCTACAACATAGAATATTTCGTATATCCCACCAGCAAAGGCTGTTACGGCAACGTGACCCTGAGCCGCTTCCCGATAGTCTCCAAGTCCAGGCTCGATTTCGACGCCAGTTCCAATCTGGCCATCTCCTGCGACGTGGACATGGACGGGACCCTGTACAGAATCTACAACTGCCATTTCCAGAGCTACAGCCTGTCGCTGGCCAGCCTCGCCGCCAAGCTCAGGGGCGACTACCGGGAGGCGGTCCGCTACACCGAAGACCGGATGAGGCGTTCCATAAGCCTGAGGCCCAAGCAGGTGGACATGGTGATGAGCAATGTGGAGGAGAGCCCGGTGGAGTCCTTTGTGGTCGGCGACTTCAACGACGTTCCCATTTCCTATACCTATCAGAGGCTCAGCCGCGGCCGCGTGGACAGCTTCACCCAGGCCGGCAGAGGGACCGGCGCCACATATGCCGGACTGCGGCCCTTCCTCAGGATTGACTATGTCCTGTTCCCGACCCGGTTCAGGGCGCTCTCGCACGAAGTCCTGCACGAGGGCTTTTCCGACCATTATCCGATAATGACCCGGCTGGAGCTTCCGGCCGCGGAATGATATAGATTTCAGAGAGTTATGAAAAAGACTTTAGACGAGATCCTCACCGAGACGGTCCGTGTCCTGAAAGATGGCGGACTGATACTTTACCCCACCGACACCATCTGGGGCATCGGCTGCGACGCCACCGATCCGGTCGCCGTGGCCAAGGTCTATGCGCTCAAGAACCGTCCCGACAGCAAGTCGCTGGTTCTGCTGGCCGATTCGCTGGACATGGTCGCAAGATATGTCCATGAGATTCCGGACGCCGCCATCCAGCTGGTCGAGGTCAACGACAGCCCCATGACGGTCATATATCCGGGCGCATATGCCGGAAAGGCTCCGGCTCCGGGCGAAAAACCGGTGGCCGACAGGCATTTCATCGCATACAACGCCGTCGCCGAAGACGGGTCCGTGGGCATAAGAATCCCTATGTCCGACTTCTGCCGGAACCTCTGCCACAAGCTGGGCCGCCCGCTGGTCTCCACTTCGGCCAACATTTCCGGCACGCCTTCGCCCAAGGGCTATGGCGACATCGCTCCGGAGATCGTTTCCGGCGTGGACTATGTGGTGGACCCTTCCGCCGTGCCAGAGTCCACGGGACGCGCGTCGCAGATAATCAAGGTGGAGCTGGACGGGCAGGTGACAATCATCAGGGCCTGAGATGGAGCTGTTCTATGCATATGAGACGGACGGGGTCCGCTGCCTTCTGGACCAGGAGGAATCCGTCCACGCCGTGAAGGTGATGCGCCACCGCAGGGGCGATGAAATCAATGTCATCGACGGCCGCGGGACCATGTACCGGTGCGTCATCGCGGACGATTCCCCGAAGGGGGTTTCGGCAACGGTCGAGGAGGCTTTTCCCGGCTGGGGAGCCCGGCCATATGCCCTCACCCTGGCCGTATGCCCCACCAAGAACAACGACCGTTATGAGTGGTTCGCCGAGAAGGCGACCGAGCTGGGTGTGGACCGCATAGTCCCGGTGATAGGGGACAGGTCCGAGAGGAAAGTGTTCAAGCCGGAGCGTCTGCGCCGCATAGTCCTTTCGGCGGCCAAGCAGTCGCTGAAGGCGGCGGTGCCCGAGATTGCGGAGCCGGTGTCCGTGAAGGATTTCATAAATGGCTGCAGCTCAGAGGGTCTGCGTCTTATAGCATATTGCTTCGAGGGCGAAAAGCTCGATATCAGGAAGGCGCTGGAAGAGAGCGGAGCCGGCGACATCACGGTGCTGATAGGTCCGGAAGGGGATTTTTCTCCGGAAGAGGTGGCCCTCGCCATCGAAAAGGGGTTCCGCCCCGTGACTCTCGGCCCTTCCAGGCTGCGCACCGAGACGGCCGGTCTGGCCTCTGCGGCGGCGGTCTATTTCAAATATATGTAGGAAGATGTATATCGGAGTGATTTCCGACACCCACGGGGTGTTCGGCGACGAGTTCAGGGAGTTCCTCTCGCCGGTGGACGAGATATGGCATGCCGGCGATTTCGGCGGAGGCATCGACTTCGTCCACAAAATATCGGCCTTCAAGCCGCTTGTCGGGGTCTATGGCAACTGCGACGCGCAGGAGGTGCGCTTCGAATGTCCGCTGACTCAGCTGTTCAACTGCGAGGACCTGAAAGTCCTGATGACCCATATCGGGGGCTATCCGGGCCACTATCCGCTCAATGTGCGCGCGATGATCGACAGGCATCATCCGGACATATTCGTATGCGGCCATTCCCATATTCTGCGGGTGATGTATGACCGCCAGAATTCGCTGCTTGCGATCAATCCCGGTGCGGCGGGGCTGCAGGGGTGGCAGGTGGAGCGGACGGCGCTGCGTTTCCATGTGGACGGGAAAAACATCTCGGGGATGGAGGTTTTCCGTCTGCCGCGCACGACAATTGATAAAATTTAAAATTTTTCTTGCTGTTTTAATGAAAAGCTGTATCTTTGCCGCTTGATTTTAGTAGTGTAATTAATAAGGGTTTTAATTTAATTAAATACAAAGACTTATGAAAAAGGTAATGATGACAGTGGCTATGGCTGCAATGGTTTTTGCAGTTGCCGCATGTGGTAATTCCAACAAGAAGGCTGAGCAGGCTGAAGAGGCTGTCGCTACAGAGGCTGTGGAAGAGGTTGCAACTGAGGCCGCCGAGGCTGTTGAGGAGGCTGATGACGCCGCTCACCAGGAGGTCAAGGACGCCGCTGACGCTGTCAAGGACGCTTCCGAGACTGTGAAGGATGATGTGAAGAACGTCAAAGAGGCTGCCGCTGCCGCTAAGGAGGCTGCTGACGCCGTGAAGAACCTTACGAAGTAATTTTACCGGAGCGGCCTTCCGCTCTGTGTAACATAACCTATAATGGGATGACTAATTTTTTAGTCATCCTTTTTTTGTGTCTTTCGGGCATTCGGCAGTCTCCTCCGAGGACCTGTGCTTCGCTCATCCCACTAAAATGAGAATCTTCCTTTTTTTCGTGGTGCGGGTTTGGTAAATTTGTGTTCAGCCGGGCGGCCTGACGGCGCGCGGCCCCTTATCACGAAATTGGTATGCCAGCGAAAGAGAAGACAGTATGGTTCTGCACCTCGTGCGGAAACGAGAGCCCCAAATGGATGGGGAAATGCCCCTGCTGCGGGGAGTGGAACACAATGGTGGAGAAGAAAGTGGCGACCGGGACGCCCGGCCGGAACCGGCAGGCGGACTCCGTGCCCGGAGGCGACCGCAGGCCGCAGCCGCTCGGCGGAATAAGCTCGGCCGGCGAGAGCAGGATTTCCCTGAACATGGGCGAGCTCGACCGCCTGCTGGGCGGAGGCCTCGTGGAGGGCTCCCTCGTGCTCATAGGCGGAGAACCCGGCATAGGCAAATCCACCCTTTCCCTTCAGATCCCTCTCGGAAGCGGTCTCAAGACCCTGTACGTCTCCGGCGAGGAAAGCCCCAGACAGGTGAAGATGAGGGCCGACAGAATCGGCGGAGATGTCTCCAACTGTTTGATATACAGCGAAACCCAGATTGAGAACATAATCGCTGCGGCTCAGGAGGAGCAGCCCAGGCTCATGATAGTGGACTCGGTCCAGACCATGTACTCCCAGAATGTGGAGTCCTCGGCCGGCTCGGTCACCCAGATCAAAGAAGTCACTTCCACCCTGCTGCGCTTCGCCAAATCCTCCGGCATCCCCGTGATCCTGATCGGGCATATAACCAAAGACGGCTACATCGCCGGCCCCAAGATTCTCGAACACATAGTGGACGTGGTGCTCCAGTTCGAAGGCGACGACAAAGGCTCCTATAGAATACTCCGCAGCATAAAAAACCGCTTCGGCTCCACTTCCGAGCTCGCGGTCTTCGAGATGACCGGCAGCGGGCTCAGAGAGGTCACCAACCCCTCCGAAATGCTCATGCCCGTCCACGAGCACGGCCTCAGCGGAATAGCCGTGGCCGCCGTAATGGACGGACTCCGCCCGTTTCTCTTTGAGGTCCAGGCACTTGTGAGCACCGCCGCCTATGGCACCGCCCAGCGAAGCGCCACCGGCTTCGACATCAGGCGCCTCAACATGCTCCTGGCCGTCCTTGAAAAGAGGGCCGGCTTCAAGCTGAACACGAAAGATGTGTTCCTGAACATGGCCGGAGGCATCAGAATCACCGAACCGGCATGCGACATGGCCATAGTCTGCGCCGTCCTCTCCTCCAGTTTCGACTTTGCTCTCGCGCCCGACGTCTGTTTCGCCGGCGAAGTGGGCCTCAGCGGCGAAATCCGTCCCGTGGCCCAGACCGACCGCAGGATTAACGAAGCCGCCCGTCTCGGATTCAAGAAGATCTATATTTCCAGATATTCTTCCGGCCTCGCCCCGGCTTCCGGAATAGAGGTCGTCAAACTGGCCGACATCCCCGCCCTCGTGCGTGCGGTATTCAAAGCATAAAGCCATGAAAATCAGACATCTGCTTCTTTCGCTGCTCCTGTTGGCGCTCCTTTCCGTCCCTGCATTCCCGCAGGACGCCCTGACAGGGGAAAGGGTGAAGGCCGTGGCGGCGGAGGCCTCTGTGGGCCGGGCCCATGTGGGGGTGCGCATCGAGACGGCGGACGGGACCGTCATCGCTGACGTGGACGGCGAAAAGCTTTTCGTCCCCGCCTCCAACGCCAAACTGATCACCACCGGGACCGCCCTCACGGCGCTCGGAGGCGGATTCCGCTTCGAGACCGCCCTGGCATATTCCGGAACGGTGGCTGACGGAGTCCTGACCGGCGACCTCTACATAGTCGGCGGCGGCGACCCCACCCTGTTTTCCGGCGATTCCATAGCCCGTTCGCGGGAGTCTGTGTTCGCCCTCTGGGGCAAGATGCTTTCCGACGCCGGCATACGCTCGGTGAAAGGCCGCATAGTGGGCGACGGACGGCATTTCGACGGCCAGCCTGAGGAACCGTCCTGGCTCTATGAAGACATAGGCACCTATTACGGCACCGGCGGCGACGCCCTGTGCTGGAACAGAAACATAGTGGACTTCTCCGTCCGTCCCGGCGCGGAACCCGGAGCGCCTCTGAAAATCCTCCGCAGGAGTCCCGAAACTCCCTGGATGACATATGTCTATGACTGCGCCACCGGCGCTTCCGGCACCGGCGACCGGCTCTATCTCTACACCTCCGAATATTCCGGGACCGCCGTGCTCCGCGGCACCCTCGGCTCCGATGTAAAGTCCAAGAACGTGCTGTGCAGCAACAAGTTCGGCTCATACACCTGCGCATGGATGTTCAGGGAATACCTGACCGGCGCCGGAGTCTCCGTGTCCGGGGACGCCGCCTGCACCGACCGCCGGGGGATGCTGAGGACCGTCCCGTGGCAGTCCGGAGGGGAAAAGACCGCCGCAGTGTCCGGGCTCAAGGTGATCGGGACCATGGACTCCCCGGAGCTCCGCAGAATCATAGGCATAACCAACAGGCGGAGCGATAATTTCTATGCCGAGGCCCTTTTCCGCGAAATGGGAAAGAGACTGAAAGGCTCCGCCGCCTATTCCGCCTCGGCCGAGGCCGAGCTTTCGGCGCTCAAGAACATGGGTCTCAAGACTTCCGGGGCGTTTTCCCCCGTGGACGGCAGCGGGCTGTCCAGGAAAAACCTCGTGTCTCCGGCCTTTATGTGCGGCTTTCTCAGGACCGTGCTCCATTCTGCCGGAGGCGGCGACTTCCTGGCATCGCTCCCGCACCCGCCCGCAGCCTATCTCAAGGCCGTTCCCGCGTCGCGGGTATATTACAAGTCCGGCTCTATGGACGGGGTCCGCTGCTGGTCGGGATTCATAGTGCCCGGGGACGGCGGAGAGGCCGGCACCCTTGTCTTTTCCATAATGGTGAACAACTATTCCGGGTCCTCCAGGGAGGTGCTGTCCGCCATCGGACGCATGCTCGACATGGCTGCGGCCGAATAATGGGATAAATAGACAAAATATTGCTAAATTCGCAGACCTTAAAAAAACCAGAAGGCGATGAGTAAATGTGTGTTGGTATCGGGCGGAGCCGGATTCATCGGCAGCCATGTTACCGTGGAACTTATAGAAGCCGGCTACGACGTCGTCGTGGCTGACGATATGTCCAATTGCGACCTCACCTGTTTCCAGGGGGTCAAGAAAATAACCGGCAGGGAGGACCTCCCGTTTGTCAAGATGACGTTCTGCGACATGGACGCCGTGGACAAGCTTTTCTCCGACTATAAAATCGACGCCGTCATCCATTTCGCCGGATTCAAGGCAGTCGGCGAGTCGGTCGCAGAGCCTCTGAAGTATTACAGAAACAACATCGCGAGCTTCATAAATGTCCTTGAGGCCTCCAGGACCCACGGAGGCTGCAACGTGCTGTTCTCCTCCTCCGCCACGGTCTATGGCGAGCCCGAGAAGCTGCCCGTCACCGAGGAGTCGCCCCGTCAGAGCGCCACTTCTCCCTATGGCAACACCAAGCAGATCTGCGAGGACATCCTCCGCGACGCCGTCAAGGCCTATCCCGAGATAAAAGGCACGGCCCTGCGCTATTTCAACCCCATCGGAGCGCATCCGTCCGCACTGATCGGCGAGCTCCCCAGAGGAGTGCCCAACAACCTCGTGCCCTACATCACCCAGACCGCAATCGGCAAGAGAGAGTGCCTGAGCATATTCGGCAACGACTATCCCACCCCCGACGGAACCTGCCAGAGGGACTATATCGATGTCGTCGATCTGGCCAAGGCCCATGTCTGCGCCGTCAACAGGATGCTGGAAGGCAAGATGGAGAAGCCCTATGAGATCTTCAACATCGGCACCGGAAAGCCCGTCTCAGTGCTGGAGCTTGTTAATGCCTATGAGAAGGCCAACAACCTGAAGCTCAATTACAAGTTCGCTCCCAGAAGGGCCGGCGACGTGACCGCCATCTGGGCAGACCCGAGCCTTGCCAACGAGAAGCTCGGCTGGAAGGCCACCCGCAATCTCGAGGACACCCTTGCAGCCGCATGGGCATGGGAAAAACACCTCGCCGGAAAATGACGAGGTGAATTAAAAGTCCTATAGAATAGGCTGTCCGGTTTGCCGGACGGCCTTTTTTATTTCTTGCTGGCGGTGACTATCGAGCTGAGCTTCTCGTAGAGGGCATCGACCTTTTCGCACATCTCCTTGCGGAGTCCGGCATAATAGGCGGATTTGCGTCCTTCGACAGGAGAGTTGGCCTTGTCCTTCATGTCGTTATAGAGGTCCACGGCCTCTTCGATGACGGAGGAAACTTCGTCGGTGGCTTTGTCGGGATTGATGGCGAGGAACAGGGTGCAGTCGTCAACGAACTCGCCCACAACATATTCTACGTCTTTCTTGAAATCTCTAAGATGCATGGTTCTGTTATTGTTTTATGTAGTCTTTTTTATGCTTCAACGGGCCCCGGAATTCCGGCAGACTCGCTTATCGCTTTCTAAGATATGCCTTTTCCGTCAAATACAAAAATGAAATTCAATCTTTTTGCAGTTTAATCCGCCTTGCGCCTAGCATACGGCCCACATTCTCGTAGCAGTCGGGGTCGCCCGGCCTCAGCGAATTTATGCGCGTGAGCTGGGATGAATGCACCATCCGCGAGTCTCCTATATAGATTCCCACATGGGTCACGCGGCCCGTTTCGGTGTTGCCGAAAAAGATGAGGTCGCCCTTCCTGAGCGCACTGCAGTCCCCGCCGCGCACGGCCGTGATGTCAATCTCCTCTCCCTCGCGGGCCTGGGCCGATGCGTTTCTGGGCAGGGCGATGCCGTTCATCATGAACACGGTCTTCACCAGTCCGCTGCAGTCGAAGCCCTTGACCGACGCGCCGCCCCAGAGATAGGGGATGCCGGCATAGAGCAGAGCCTCGCGCACGATTGCGTCCTCGGTGCAGGAAATGCCTTCGATCCATGCGTCCAGCCCCTTCACGTCCTTCTTCCTGACCCAGCCCTTCTTGCCCGAGGGAGTGGACACCCTTACAAAGCCTTTGACCGCGCGGCCTTCCTCGCGGACCAGGATGTCGCCCCTCACCAGATCGGACACGGGGATGGCGTCGGCGTCGGGTTCGCCATATATGGCCGAGTACAGCGCCAGGCAGATGTATTTTCCCTTTTCATACCACGAATCGAGAGCTTCCCGGTCCATCTCGGCCACGCACATCCTGTTGGTCCATGCCTGATATCCGTCGAGGGTCGTGACCTTGAGCCAGTAGTCTTTCTCATCGGTTATCTCCACCTCGCGGCCCATGAACTCCTCGGTGCCCATTTCGGCCGTGTATGACGGTTCTTCACGCATATGCGCCACCGACACGTCCACGACGCCCCTTCTCTGAGCCGCCGCGGGCAGGGTAAAGAAAAATATTGACAGGTAAAGAAAAATCCTTACCATGGTTGCAGGTGTTTTCATAGATGTTTATTTTGTTGAGAGCTCTCCGGTTTCGGGCCTGTCCCACAGCCTGCCCTGCCAGGTGTCCCTTTCTTCCAGCTTCTTGTCCAGCATCTGCAGAATCTGCACATTTCTGACCAGCCCCCAGGCCTCCTTCTCCACGAAGCGCGGCGGAATTTCCCCGGCGATGCGCTCTATGTACAGGTCCGGGCGCAGGCGCTCCAGAATGTCCGCGATGAAGTCCAGATAGTCCGGAAGGTCATATTCCGTGAATCTTTCCGGGTGCTCAGCGTGCTCGGCGGCCATCTTCGTGCCCTTTATGAACTGCAGCTGGTGGAACTTGACCGATGTCAGGGGCAGCGAGCTTATGGTTGCGCAGTCCCTGAGCATCATCTCCCGGCTTTCGCCCGGCAACCCCAGTATGAAATGGCCGCAGGTGTCGATTCCGCGTGCGGCCGTCATCTCCACGGCCTTCCGGGCGCAGTCGAAACCGTGGCCTCGGTTGATGTGCGCGAGGGTCTCGTCACGGCAGGATTCGATGCCGTATTCCATTATGACCAGTGGAGCGGAAAAAGAGTCTCTCTTCCAGTCCTTCAGCACCTTGCCGTCCTTGAGACCGGCCAGGAAGTCCAGCTTTTCCTCGTCCACGCAGTCGGGACGCGTGCCGATCACTATGCCCACCACTGCGGGATGCGACAGCGCCTCCAGATACAGGCTTCTGAGCCTCTCCAGAGGGGCGTGGGTGTTGGTGTAGGGCTGAAAATAGGCGAGATATTTCTTCGCGCGGCTGTATCTGGTCCGGTGGAAGGATATGCCTTCGTCCAGCTGCCGGATTATGCTTTTGTCGGGGCTGCTGTAGCCCGGGTGGAACGCCGCATTGTCGCAGAAGGTGCAGCCTCCCGTCCCCACGGTGCCGTCCCTGTTGGGACAGCCGAAGCCGGCATCGACCACAAGCTTCTGCAGCCGCTCGCCGAAAAGGGCCTTGTAGCGCCCTGCAAGGCTGTTGTATCTTTTTCCGCAGGGAAATTGCATTTTATGTGTTCTGATGGTTCCGTTACTCAAAATTACGCATTATTTCTTATATTTGCGGTCTAATCCATTTGCAATGCAGCAGATAAAAACTCCTGAAATTTTCGAGGGACTCACCTTCGACGATGTTTTGCTCATACCGGCTGAATCCGACATAATCCCCAGAGATGTCGATGTCACCACCAAATTCACCCGTGAAATTTCTCTTCATGTGCCGATCGTTTCGGCGGCCATGGACACGGTAACAGAGGCGGATCTCGCCATAGCGATGGCCCGTTCGGGCGGTATAGGAGTCATCCACAAGAACATGACCATAGAGCAGCAGTGCGAGCAGGTCCGCAGGGTCAAGCGTGCCGAGAACGGCATGATTTATGACCCGGTCACCATCAGACCCGACGCCACGGTCGGCGAGGCCCTGGCCATGATGTCCAAGCATCACATCGGCGGCATCCCTGTCACCGACGACAAGGGCTATCTGATCGGAATCGTCACCAACCGCGACCTCCGCTTCCATGTGGACAACCGTCTTCCGGTCAGCACGGTCATGACTTCCGGCAACCTGATCACCGCCAGGAAGGGCATCACCCTCGAGCAGGCCACCGAAATCCTCATGAAGAGCAAGGTGGAGAAGCTGCCCGTGGTGGATGAGAACGGAAAGCTCGAGGGCCTCATCACCTACAAGGACCTCATGAAGATAAAGGACAATCCCATCGCCTCCAAGGATTCCAAGGGCCGCCTTCTCGTGGCAGCCGCCGTGGGAGTGAAGGCTGACACGATCGAGAGGGTGGAGATGCTGGCCGAGGCCGGCGCCGACGCCGTCGTGATCGACACCGCTCACGGACATTCGATGGGTGTTCTCAAAGTCATAGCCGGATGCTGCGAGGCATTCAAGAACAAGGATGTGCAGATTGTCGCCGGCAATGTCGCCACCGCCGAGGGAGCCAAGGCTCTCGCCGACGCCGGTGTCGATGCAGTCAAGGTGGGCATAGGCCCCGGATCCATCTGCACCACCAGAATCATAGCCGGAGTGGGCATGCCCCAGCTGACGGCCGTCATGCTTGCCTCCGAAGCCCTCAAGGGCACGGGAGTCCCCGTCATCGCCGACGGCGGCATCCGCTATTCCGGAGACATCACCAAGGCTCTTGCCGCAGGCGCCAGCACCATCATGGCCGGTTCGCTTTTCGCAGGCACCGAGGAGTCGCCGGGCGAGACCATCATCCTCAACGGACGTAAGTTCAAGTCCTACAGAGGCATGGGTTCGCTTGAGGCCATGGAGCACGGTTCCAAGGACAGATACTTCCAGGACATGGAAGACGACATCAAGAAGCTGGTTCCGGAAGGCATCGTGGCCCAGGTTCCCTACAAGGGCACGGTTTCTGAAGTGGTGTATCAGCTTGTCGGCGGACTGCGCGCCGGAATGGGCTACTGCGGTGCCCACACTGTCGAGCAGCTCAGAAACGCCAAGTTTGTACGCATCACCAACGCCGGTTTCCTTGAGAGCCATCCCCACGATGTGACCATAACCAAGGAAGCCCCTAACTACTCAAGATAGTTGAGAAGATTTGTCCTTATATTTCTTGCCGTCTTTTCGCTGTTCTCGTGCGACAGAGTCTCCAAACTCATCCATGAGGGGGATGTTGTGGCCAAAGTCGGGAAAGAGAAGCTGTATTCGACAGAAATAGAGGACCTTATCCCCAAGGGGACTTCTCCCGAGGACAGCGCCAAACTTGCCGGACTCTACATAGACCGCTGGGCCCTTGAGCGTCTTTACGAAAACACGGCCGAGCGGGAGATGGACAAGTCCGAAATGGATGTCAGCAAGGAGCTCGAAGACTACAGGCGGTCACTGCTCAAGTACCGCTACGAGCAGCTCTATATCAACCAGCGTCTCGACACTGCCATCACAGACAGTCAGATAGACGAATATTACGATTCCCACATGGACCAGCTCAGGCTGAGTCTTCCGATTGTCCGCGCGCGGTTCGTCACCGTGCTCAAGGACTCGAAGAACTATGCCAGGGTGAAGGCCGAAATCGCGGTGGACGACGAGGCGGGCGGAATGGCCTCTTCGGACAGTCTGCTGTTCATGTCCACTATCCGCAACACCGATTTCGGCGGCGGCTGGGTGGACGCTTCGGTGCTTGCCGGCGAGTTCGGCACGGATTATGTCACTATGCTCTCCTCGGTGAAGGGAGGCTATGTGGAGATGACCGACGCCGAGGGCAACCATAATCTCGCATACATTTTCGGGATGGTGGCTGCCGGACAGACCGGTCCGGAAGAATACTATGTGGGCAGAATCAAGGACATCATCCTGAATGCCAGGAAGCAGAAACTTCTCTCCTCCCTTGAGAGCGGTCTGCTGGAACAGGCCAAGGCTGACGGGTCCTATACGGTTTATTAAAAGAAGATGAAAAAAATCCTTGCCGTCCTTTCGGCGGCTCTATGCATGACTTGCGCCCTCAATGCGCAGAAATATCCCGCCGGTCTGATTGACAAGACCGTCGCCGTCATCGGAGATGAGATGATCACCATCAGCACTCTCGAGCAGGAACTGCAGTATATGCGCGCACAGGGCGTGGCGTCCGACGAGAGCATGCGCTGCTCCGTGCTGGAGAGCATCCTGGAGTCCAAGCTGTTCCTCATGCAGGCCAGAATCGACTCCCTGACCGTCAACAGCGACATGGTCTCCGCCAACATCAGCTCCCGCATGGATCAGGTGAAGACGGCTCTCGGCGGAGAGGAGGAAGTGGAGAAATATTTCGGAAAGAGCATGTTCCGCCTCCGTCAGGAATGGACCAAGACCATCGAGGAGCAGAACCTGACCCAGCAGATGCAGCAGAAAATCGCCAGCCAGGCTTCCGAGATGACCCCCAACGACGTCAAGGAATATGTGGCCGCGGCCGATTCGTCCGACCTTCCCATAGTCCCGATCAAATATCAGCTCAGCCAGATATGCATCTATCCCGACCGCGAGGCCGCAAACCTTGCCGTGAGGGAGAAGCTGATAGCCATACGCGAGAGAATCATCAACGGAGAGAAATTCTCCACCCTGGCCCGAATCTATTCCGAGGACACCGGCAGCGCCCGCAAGGGAGGTGAGCTGGGAATGGCCTCCAAGAGCATCTTCTGGCCTGCATTCTCCGATGCCGCCATGGCCCTGAAGCCCGGCGTCATCTCCCAGGTCGTCGAGACCCCCGACGGTTTCCATATAATCGAGGTTCTCGAAAAGAAGGGCGACATGTTCAACGCCAGGCATATACTGATGAAACCCCAATATACCGCCGACGACCGCGAGAAGGCCTTCAAGACGCTGGACAGCCTCAAGCATCAGATTCTGGTGGACTCGCTTGACTTCCGCCAGGCCGCCCGCTTCTATTCCCAGGACCCCACCACCAGGACGAACGGAGGCCAGATGGCCGACCCTTCCACCGGTTCGGCATATTTCGAGATAGACCAGCTCAAGCCCCAGGACTACAATGCCATCAAGGACCTCAAGGAGGGCGAGATTTCCGATTCCTTCGAGTCTCTCGACAACGAGGGCCGCAGCGGAAACACGGTCTATAAGATCATCAGGGTGGACAAGATCATTCCGGCCCATACGGCCACATTCGAGCACGACTACAGTCTCATATCCGACGAGGCCTACAACAAGGCGGCCATGGCAGAGGTGGACAAGTTCCTGGACGAGAAGATCGCCGCCACCAACATTGTCATAGACCCTATCTTCAAGGATTGCGACTTCAAGCGTGAAGGCTGGAAATCAAAGATTTCCGAAGACTTTTAAACAGCTTCACAACCGTGATGTCTTTCCGGAGACTGTTCCTGACCGTTTTTCTGCTTGTCTTTTCCGCTCCCGTCGTTTTGCGCGCGCAGGGCGGAAAGGATGTCGATTCTCTTGTCAGCCTTTTGAGCGCCAAGTCCATGGAGCTGATAGAGAAGCACGGAGTCGATTACAGGAAGGTGACGGGTCCGGCCAGATTCCTGCACAACAACACCTATCTCGTCTGCGACACCGCCCTTTGGAATGTCAATGCGGAGCAGATCGAGGCTATGGGCAACGTCAAGATAATCCAGGACGGCACCGTGCTCTCGGGCGACAGGCTCCTGTATCTGATCAAGGACGACCTGGCCCAGTTCCGCGGCGGAGTCGTGCAGCTGCAGGACAAGGACGGGAACATGCTGAGAACCAAGTATCTGGACTATAATACCAAGGACAGCGTCGCCTATTTCCGCAACGGCGGAGCCATGAAGGAGAAGACCGGCCAGATAATCGAGAGTCTCAACGGCCAGTATGATTCCAAGGTGGAGACCTTTACCTTTTCCACCAATGTCAACATGTTCACGGACAGCATCTTCGTGAAGACCACCCGGCTGGAGTACAAGTCTCCGCAGGGGCTTGCCGTGTTCGGCCGCGGCACCGATGCCTGGCGCGACGACAATATGCTTTCTTCCGATGCCGGATGGTACGACAGGGGAAGGGAGCTTTTCCTTTTCTACAGCAATGTCCACGGAATGACCGGCGACGACCGTGAGGGCTGGGCCGATTCTCTGTATTACAACCGCAACACCGGCGATGTCGAAATGCTCGGACATGCCCAGGTGACCGATGGGAGCAGAAGGACTTCCGCCCTGGCCGGAAGAATTTTCTACAGGGATTCGCTGTCCGAGATAACGATGAGCCGGACTCCGGCCATAGTCGGAGTCACCGACACCACAGGCACGGCAAAAGATACGGTCTATGTGGGTGCGGACCTGTTTGTCTTGCGCTCCGTTCCGAAATATGCCGTTGATTCTCTTGAATTTACGCTCGCGCAGAGTCGGCTTTCCGATATTTCAGCCGATGCGGTGGGCGCCTATAGAAAGTCCGCTAAGGAGGCTGCGGAGAAGGCCGCCGCCGAGGCCCGCAACCAGAATGTGGACTATGTGGCCGAGCAGCAGGCCAAGGCCCGCCGCGAAGCTCTTGCCGCCAAGGAGAAGGCTGCATCCGACAGCCTTTCGACGGCCTCCGGAGCCGTTGCGGCTGCGGCAGATTCGCTTTCATCCGCTTCCGCTGCGATTATTGACGCTGCGGACAGCCTGTCTTCGGTTTCCGGCATGCCGGCTGTGGCGGACACTCTTGCGGCGTCGTCAGGCGTTCTTGCTTCGGCTTCCGATTCGCTCGCTGTCTCCGGAGGCCTTTCCGCTCAGGCGGATTCCCTTTCTGCGGCGGCCGGCATTCCCGGGGCGGCTTCGGATTCGCTTGCCGCATCCGGCGCCCTTTCCGTTCCGGCCGACACCGTTGCGGCCGCTCCGGCCGATTCGACCAAAGTGGGCTTTGTGGACGGCAGAGGCCGTGTGCGCCTCTACAGGACCGATTTCCAGATGCTCACCGACTCCCTGAAATTCAACGAACTCGACTCCCTGCTGCGCCTTTACAAAAACCCCGTCGTCTGGAACGAGGGGAACAGGCAGTATGCGGCGGACAGCATATATGTGTCCTTCGGCGAGAAAAACCTGGACAAGGCCTATCTCATGTCCGACGCCTTCATCACTGTGGAGGAGGCTCCCGGCTGCCATGACCAGATCCGCAGCACCGAGATGCTGGCCTATTTCGGCGAGGACGGCGGGCTGAGCCGCTTCGACGCCACCGGCGGAGTGGACGCCATCTTCTACATCAAGGAGGACAGCACCTATGCCACCGTCAACAAGAGCCAGGCTAAGCTGCTGTCAGCCAATCTGAAGGAAGGCAATCTGGACGACATATTCTATTTCGACCAGGCCAAGAACGACGTCTATCCGCTCGCACAGCTGAAGTCGGCGGACCGTCAGCTGAAGGGCTTCAACTGGCAGCCGGAACTGCGGCCATCGTCCCCTTCGGACATAATCACCTTCGAGCCGAGGGCTACGCAGCGCGAGGACTATGCGTCCAGACCGAAGGCCGAGTTCAAGCAGACTGAAATCTATTATCCGGGCTATATCGGAGGCATATATAAGGAGATTGACGAACGCAAGGCTCACGCCGATTCCCTGGCTGCGCTGAAGGCCGTCGAAGAGCCCGCCGCGGACAGCCTTTCCGCCGCTCAGGACGGGATAAGCGCCTCCATAGACACTGTCTCTGCGGGAGCCTCGTCCATAGACATGGAAAAAGTTGCGGACAAGGCCGATTCTTCCGCCGTTTCCGCCGCCGTGCTGCCGGATTCCCTCGCATCGGCCGGTGCCGGGCAGGAGGTTCTTTCCAAGGCCGCTCTGCGCAAGGCCGCCCGCGACGCGAAATGGGCCCGCCTCGACAGTCTGGATGCCGCAAAGGCCGCTGTGAAGGCCGAGAAGAAGGCCGCCAAGCTCCGCGCGAAGAAGCTGGCCGAGCTTATGCGTCAGGAAAAGCAGGACCGCAAGGACGCGGCCCGGCTGGAGAAATATCGCCTGCGCTATGAGAAAAAATACGCCCGCGGAACCGAATCCGCGAGCGTTGAAAAGAAGGAAGAGCCGGTTTCCGAGGCTCTCCCTGATTCTGTGACTCTTTAGTCTCTTTCGGCGAATCCGCCGAGAATGTTCACTATCACCTGCGAAGCCTTCTGCATGGACTCGAGCGGGACGAACTCCATCTTGCCGTGGAAATTGATGCCGCCGGCGAAGATGTTGGGGCAGGGAAGTCCCATGAAACTGAGGTTCGCGCCGTCGGTTCCGCCTCTCACGGGCTGGATTCTGGCCTTGACGCCGGCCTTTTCCATTGCCGCCACGGCGATATCGATTATATGGTAGTGCGGCTCCACCTGCTCCCTCATGTTGTAGTACTGGTCTTTGATGACGGCGGTGGCCGTTCCGGGACCGTATTTTCCGTTTATGGCGTCGGCGCATTTCTGCATCACGGCCTTTCTGTCCTCGAACTTTTTCCTGTCATGGTCGCGGATTATATATGACATCGAGGCCTCCTCGACTGAGCCGCTTATGGACGTGAGATGGTAGAAGCCTTCATAGCCCTCGGTCTGTTCGGGCACTTCTCCGGCGGGCAGCATGGCGTTGAGCTCGCAGGCGATGCTCAGAGCGTTCTTCATCTTGTCCTTGGCATAGCCGGGATGGACATTGCGCCCCTGGATGCGGATTTTGGCCGAAGCGGCGTTGAAGTTCTCGAACTCCAGCTCTCCGACAGCTCCGCCGTCCATGGTGTAGGCATAGTCTGCCCCGAACTTCTTCACGTCGAACTTCACCACTCCGCGGCCTATCTCCTCGTCCGGGGTGAAGCCGATTCTGATTTCGCCGTGCCTGAACTCAGGATGGGCGCATATATACTGGACTGCGTCCATGATTTCGGCCACGCCGGCCTTGTCGTCGGCTCCGAGAAGGGTGGTGCCGTCGGTGGTTATGAGCGTCTGGCCTTTATAGTCAAGCAGTTCCGGGAATTCCGAAGGTTTCAGGTACAGGCCGGGGGCTCCCTTCAGGGCGATGTCGCCGCCGTCATAGTCCTTTATTATCTGCGGCTTTACATCCTTGCCCGAAGCGTCGGGGGAGGTGTCCACATGGGCGATGAAGCCCACTGCCGGCACTTTTTTGTCCATGTTGGAGGGGATTCGGGCCATCACATAGCCATATTCGTCCAGGCTGGCCTCGACGCCCATGTCCTTAAGTTCCTTTTCGAGCATGCGCAGGAGGTCGAGCTCCTTGGCGGCGCTGGGCTGGGTCTCGCTTTCTTCGCAGGACTGGGTGTCCACGCCCACATATCTCAGAAATCTGTCAAGTATAGGTTCCATATCGTGTGTAACTGTTTTTGTTTCCATATGTTCCCAAATATAGTCATCCTTTCCGTCTTTGTCAAATCGCCGTCGCAGGGGCCTGCCGGAGGGGTTATATAAAGGGAAAAGACATCGTGCGGCTGAAATTTTTTGAAAAAATTCCCGAAAAATTTGGAAGAAGAAAAAAAGTGCGTATATTTGCAGTCCGTTTGGAACACAACGGTAAAGTTCATTGACAATACTGGAAGAGAGACAAATAGGTAAAAGAGGCAAAGAAACGAGAA
>CAZIFT010000022.1:0-22699 GCA_964538395.1 uncultured Muribaculaceae bacterium | reverse complement strand
GGGGTCGGCGGCGCAGTCGGCGGGGGTTAAGATGGCCAGCGGCCGGAACGGCCGCAGGGGACGTTACGGGGGCGGAGCCCCCGTCAACAAGGCCGCGGGCGGCACAGTCCCGGAGGAGACAGCCGAAGACCCCTGAATAAAAAGCGGCTGGCCGACTCCTCGGCCAGCCGCAGGAAGCGGAATTATAGTTCTGATTTATTTGTCGGACTGCTTGGAAAAATACCACTGGTCATACCAGTCCCACGAGCGCATCCCGAAGATTATTGTCAGTGAACCTCCGTCGGCGGGCATGAATACATCGGAAATCCGGAAACTGTCTCCTTCGCCATTGTAAAGTCCATCCGGAAAATTCACCAGGAATTTGCCTTCACCCTTGTCCACAAGCGTGTATGTACCGCTGAAAGTGGCTGGATAGTCATCCGTGTTGCCGCTATATCTGAAAGTGGCTTTTCCGTCCTCGGAAAAAGTGACTTTCATGTCGCTACATGCGATGCGCTCGGTCACTCCGTAGGCGAATTCATCCAGAACATCCAGATTATAGGCGATCCATGTTCCGACAATCGAAACATCCCCGTTGGGATCTTCTTCTTCTGATGACTTCGAACACGAAGTGAGGGCAAAGGCGCCCAGCAGCAGGAGAGTGACTGCATAGACTAATTTTTTCATAATGAACGGTTATTGGCTGTTAATGAATCGGTAATTGACTAAAGCGAGAAGCCTATCTTGAAGCCCAATACGAATCCGTCCTGCTGTTCGTAACCGGGGTCGTCGCTTGCTCCCAGAAAATCACCTTCACAGGAGTCCCAGCTTCCCATTCCCAGACTAAAGGCGATATTGACGCACTTGGAATTCTTTATATTATAGTCGAGACCCAGTCCGAGTGTCGCCGTGGCTGCAGATGAACTGGAAATCTCATAACCGGCATCGACGCAAAGGTAAACGGAAGTTTTGGCGTAGTTGAAATAGAATCTCGGCTCAACCATTATGGGGACATAGATTTTGTCCTCTCTTGTTACGGAATAGTTCGCTTTGTCGTCAACATAGCCGTCTCTGGTTATTTCAAAAGGACATGTCAGATCCACTCCTGCCAGTCCTCCGACATACCAGTGCTTGTTGAAGCGGTAACCGGCAGTGGCGTGAAGACCTCTTTTGACTGCAGGCCTGACATCGATGGTGTTGAATCTGCGTGCGGAGTACTCTCCTCCGAAGCGCCAGCCGGAGAGGTTCTCTTCAAGCGCAGCGTACTTCTTCTCTTTGGCTATCACCTTGTCAAGATATGCCTGCCTTTCCGGATCTTCAGAAGATTTGTCCTGGGCAGAAGATGTGAACGGGACGCACAATGCGGCGCCCAACAGCAGAAGTGTAACTGCATAAATGGATTTTTTCATAACGAATGGTTATTGGTTATTGATGTGTTGGAAAGTGTTTCGATGTGGTTCTTGTGTCTTGGGGGACATGCGAAAAAGCGGCACATGCCGGACGGCATGCGCTGTAAAAACAGCAAGAAAGAGCGTAACTAATTAATTCGCAAGCAGATACCCCCCCCTACGAGCCGGCTGCGACAGATGGCTGCGGGAATCCGGAGCGCACAATACTTCTGCCTCGGGAGAATTTCCCGGGCGGAAAGAGGCGGCGCGGTGGGCGGAATGTGCGGAGAATGTCGTCATCCTTTGCTCTGCGGTCAGTGGTCAGCAGTCACGTGCGCTCATGTGGCAGCACACGGACGACCAAATATATAAAACTTTTTTGAAATACAACGCCGATTTGCCGGATAATTGCATCCTCGGCTGGCCGAGGGAGAAAAAGGCCCTGAAATTTGGCGATACCGATGATGTTTGTCATATTGTGAAAAATCTGTTTTATGGAGACTATTGAGGGAAGGTTCTGGAATGTGGGGGATGAGGAGTCTCCGTCTGGACTGCAGGAAAAACAAGCGGAATGGTGCGCCGTTTCGGACAAGGTGGATAAAAATAACCGACGCTTTGTCCTGAACTCCGAGGGAAGGCTTGTCTTTGGTGAAATCACGGCCGACACCGGGCTTTCCCCCGCTCCGATATTGCTGAGTGAAGGAAAAATCACAAACCATGCGACCAAGGATGGATATGGGCTGGTTCATATTGAGGCGCGTCACGGGAATCAGATAAGACAAGCCGGGTATAATTCCGTGGTAGAGTTTGTCGAAACCGTGGCCAAAAACTATGAGGTTATCAGAAAGGGGAATGTCCGCAACGGAGTCCAGACATTTATGCTCCAGATTACACACAGGCACAACAAAACGCTGATGATTGAGTTGTCGGGGAATGGCTCGTACTGGAACATAAACACCGCAGGAATCTTTAAGATTTCCTACGGTGCTAAGCGTGAGGAAGTATATAACCGCCATACTACGGTCAGACAGACTGCTGAACCTGTCGGAGAATCGCAGAACGAAGAACCTTGCAGCACAACTTCGCCCTCCAGCATGAACTCTCCTATATCCTCTGAAGGCAAAGTTACTGATTCTTTTAAAGATAGCAATAGCCCTGGGAAAATTTCGGGCCCTTCGGCGTAATGCGGCATTCGGCTGTCTCCGGAGGAGAGCAGCCGAATGCTGTCGGATAAAAAAGCGGCCGATAAGGATTATCGGTCGCTTTCGTTCATCAGCCTTCGACAGTCTTGCGGTGGACGGAGACGTCGTCGCCGTGGGCGTCCTTGTAGCGGAAACGGCGGATAGGGTTCTGGTGCCTAATGGCATCCTCTCAAATTTTGCTAAAATCTCAATTTTTTGCACGATTTAGCAGAATTTAACCGAGTTTGTGTGTCTTTTTTTGAAAAAAGTGTATATTTGCTCTGACTTAAAAAGCGCCAAGACGATGTGCACTATCATTGGAAGAAAGAAGGAAATCACTGAATTGAAAAGACTTAGGGATAGCGGACGGCCAGAATTCATCGCCGTCTATGGCCGACGTCGTGTTGGAAAGACTTTTCTGATAGACGAAGTGTTCAGAGATGAGATGGTCTTCCATCATACCGGTCTGTCTCCGTTTGACAGGAGGCGCAAGGTTACGATGAAGGACCAATTGGAAAACTTTACCTTCTCGCTGATTCGTTACGGCATGGATGATATTGAGTCACCAAAAAACTGGCTCGAGGCGTTCTTCCTTCTGGAGAGATTTCTCGAAAGCCGCAACAACGGTAGCCGGCAGGTGGTTTTTATTGATGAAGTGCCATGGATGGATACTGCTCGCTCAGGTTTCCTGACAGCCCTAGAGGCATTCTGGAACGGCTGGGGAAACACCCAGCACCAATTGTGCTTGATTGTCTGCGGGTCGGCAACTTCCTGGATGATGGACAATCTCATCAATAACAAGGGCGGGTTATACGACCGGCTGACAGCGGAGATTAAGTTGTCGCCATTCAGCCTCGGTGAATGTGAAGATTTCTTCAAAGACCGTGGAATCAAACTCTCTCGCTACAATATCGTTCAGGCGTATATGATTTTGGGCGGAATCCCATATTACCTCAACTGCTTTAATCCATCTCTGAGTCTCGCTCAGAATATCGATGCGCTTTTCTTCGGCGCGAACGCCAAGCTCTCCAATGAATTTGAGCGCCTGTTCAAGTCCATATTTGATGATGCAGACACATGTATGAAGATAGTCCGTTTGTTGGGACATCGTCATATGGGCTACACAAGGAAAGAATTGTCCACCCAGTTGGGGCTGAACGCCAACGGCGCCCTTAGCGAGACGCTCAATGCTCTTGTGCTAAGTGATTTTCTGACGATGTATAAAGCTCCCGAAGAGGGAAGGATGAGAAACAGATACAAACTCTCGGACCTTTTTTGCTGGTTCTGGCTTCATTTCAAGGAGGGGAAAGGCATAGTGGAAACCGACTACTGGCAGAATCATCAAAAGGAATCCGAAATATCGTCTTGGAGAGGCATCGCGTTCGAAGAGGTGTGCTTCCGTCATATCAGACAGATAAAGCAGGCGCTTCAGATTGCAGGAGTATCATCAGAAGAATATCCCTACATCGACAAGGGTTGTGCCGACGGCAGTGGCATGCAGATAGATCTTGTAATAGACCGTAGGGACGATGTCCTTAATGTGTGTGAGATGAAATATACATCGTCTCCGTTCGTGCTTACCGGACAGTATGCAGAGACGATTGAAAGCCGGCGACGGGCCTTTGAACTGAAATATCCGCGCAAAAGCATACATATGACTTTGGTTACGACATTCCCGGTCCGGGAGAATAGCCATACTGGAGTCTTTCAATCTGAAGTAACTCAGGATGCGCTTTTTGGCGCTTGAGTCAAAAGTTGCCTCGATTTGAAGATGTGCCGGATGCCGCTGGGTAAAAAGCAAGCGGCCGATAAGGATTATCGGTCGCTTTCGTTCAAACTCTATTGAAGAGTTGTCTTTCTTATGCCTCCTCGCTGATTGCTCCGGTGGGGCAGACGCCTGCGCAGGTGCCGCAGCTCAGGCATGCGTCGGGATCGATCTTATAGGTGTCACCTTCGTGGATGGCGCCGGCAGGGCACTCTCCGATGCATGTGCCGCAAGCCACGCATACGTTTTCGTCAATTTTGTAAGCCATAATGAATTTCCTTATTAGTTGTTGTATGTTATCTGTCGGTCAAAAAATGCCGGTACATCCGTCTGTGCCGGAAGAGCAAATGTAGTCATTAAATTTGAAAAACCAATTTTTGGAAGCATATTTGCAGTCCACATATTTCTTGAAACACAGAACCGGAACATGAAAAGATTTCTGAGCGCGGCACTGGCCGTATTCCTCTGCCTGGCCCCTTCATATTCGCAGACCAAAACCGACGGAAAGTCCACGACGGTGGACGGAATCATAGAGCTGGACAAGACCGTCCATGATTTCGGCGACGTCATAACCGGCTCCGGCGCGCTGACCTGCGAGTTCAAGGTCAAGAACATATCCGACAAGCCCATAGTCATATACAACGTGGCCGTCTCCTGCGGCTGCACCGACGTGCAGTGGACCCGCGAACCGATCGTCGCCGGCGGCACCGGCAAGATTTCGGTGTCCTACAACAACACCGACGGCCCCTATCCATTTGACAAAAACGTCACCGCCTATTTCTCCGGCATCAAGCGCCCGGTGGTGCTCAAGCTCAGAGGCGTCGCCCGCGAGAAGAACATCCCGATAGGCGAGAAATACCCCGTCCATCTCGGCAATTTCGGCCTCAAGAGTGCTGAAATCAAGGGCGGAAACCTCACCCAGGGCAACCAGAAAAGCGACATGGCCATAGTCGCGAACATCGGAAAGAGCCCGATCAAAGTCGCGTTCAGGGACGTCACCCCCGGCATGAGCATATCCGTATCCCCGAATCCCATTCCCGCCGGAGCGACTGCGAAGATGAACTTCACCCTCACGGCCGACCGCTCGAAATGGGGCAAGACCTGGTACTATGCGACCCCCGTCGTGGACGGAGTGGCCCAGAAAAAGATAGCGGTGTGGGGATTCACCAAAGAGAACTTCTCCGACTGGACCCAGGAACAGAAAGACAGGGCCGCACAGCCCGCCTTCAACACCAACACCTATAACTTCGGAGTCGTGAAGGCCGGCACCCCCGTGCATGCCGTGTTCACCTGCAAGAACAACGGCAAGAGCGACTTCGTGGTCTATAAGGTGGACTCCGACTGGGCGAAGACCACGGTCAGCCCCGTGGAGAAGCTCGCTCCCGGCAAGACCGCCACATACAGCATAGACGTGGACACCTCCGGAATGCCGGAAGGCGAAAACATGGTCGTCATCACCATGACCACCAACACCCCGAGCCGCCCGCTGGTCAATCTCTTCATAGGAGGGGCCGTCAAGAAATAAAGCCCGCAGGCGTGTCGGCTTTTTTCGTATATTTGTAGGGTTATGGCGGAACTCAATCAGACAAACTACACAGACGACAATATAACGACGCTTGAGGGTGTGGACCACATCCGCAGGCGTCCCGGCATGTATATAGGACGCCTCGGAGACGGAAGGAATCCCGGCGACGGCATTTATGTCCTTCTCAAGGAGGTCATAGACAACTCGATAGACGAGTTCGCCATGGGCTTCGGCAAGCAGATAGTGGTGAATGTGGGCGAAGACGGGCTCGTGAGCGTAAGGGACTTCGGCCGCGGAATTCCGCTGGATTCGGTCGTGAAGGCCGTCAGCATACTGAACACCGGAGCCAAATTCGACAGCGCCGCCTTCAAGAAGTCCGTGGGTCTGAACGGAGTCGGAACCAAGGCCGTGAACGCCCTTTCATCCGCCTTCTATGTGTGTTCGCACAGGGACGGGATAAGGTCCTGGGCCCGTTTCGAGAGGGGAAAGCTGGTGGACAGCGCGAAAGAGCCGACGAAGGAAAAGAACGGAACCTATGTGGAATTCCGTCCGGACGACCTCATGTTCGGCGACTTCCATTACAACACCGACTATGTCGAGGCCATGGTCAAGAACTACTCCTATCTGAAGAAGGGCCTTTCCCTGGTCCTGAACGGAGTGACCTATAAGTCCGAAAACGGACTTCTCGACCTCGTCAACGAGAACCTTTCGGAGCCGCCGCTCTATCCTCCCATACATCTGGAGGGCGAAGACATAGAGATAGTCCTCACCCACGGCAATTCCTATGGCGAGAACATCCAGTCCTTCGTCAACGGCCAGTATACCCGCGACGGCGGAACCCATCTCGCCGCATTCAGGGAGGCCGTGGCCAAGACTCTGAAGGATTTCTTCAAGAAGAACTATGCCCCCGAAGACTGCCGCCAGGGAATAGTCGGGGCCATAAGCATACAGATTCAGGAGCCCACCTTCGAGGCGCAGACCAAGACCAAGCTCGGCTCCACCTACACCTGGGAGAACCACGACAAGGACGAGCACGGTCCCAGCATACGCTCGTTCGTCAACGATTTCGTGGGCAAGGCCCTCGACAACTATCTCAGAATCCACAACGACGTGGCTCCGGTCATAGAGGAAAAAATCAAGTCCTCGCAGGCCGAGAGGGAGGAAATCTCAGGCATACAGAAGAAGACCCGCGAACGCAACCGCAAGGCCAATGTCTATAACAGGAAGCTGCGCGACTGCCGCTACCATTTCAACGACCGTCCCGTCAAGGACAAGGAGCAGTTCAGGGAGGCGTCCAGCATATTCATCACCGAGGGAGACTCCGCGAGCGGAACCATCACCAAGGCCCGCAACGCCAACACCCAGGCTGTGTTCAGCCTCAGGGGCAAGCCCATCAACTGCTACAAGGAGACTCACCGCAAGGTGGCCGAGAACGAGGAACTCAACCTGCTGATTTCGGCGCTGGGAGTGGAGGACGACCTGGACAATCTCCGCTACAACAACATCATAGTGGCCACCGATGCCGATGACGACGGCATGCACATCAGAATGCTGGTGCTCACCTTCCTGATGAAATACTATCCCGACCTCATACGCAGGGGCCATGTGCACATCCTCCAGACACCGCTTTTCCGCGTGCGCAACAAGAAGGAGACCCGCTACTGCTACAGCAAGGAGGAAAAGGACGCGGCGGTCAGGTCGCTCAAGAGCGGCGTGGAGATCACCCGCTTCAAGGGACTGGGAGAGATATCGTCCAAGGAATTCGAGGACTTCATCGGCGAGGACATGAGGCTGGACCTCGTGAAGCTGTCCGACGAGGAGTCCATCTCCGACATCATGGAGTTCTATATGGGCGACAACACGATTGAAAGGCAGAATTTTATCCGGCAGAACCTCCGCAGCGAGGAAGAGCTGGAAGACGTCAATATTTAAAAGTTATGTGGGCTGACTTTTGCGGATTTATCCTCAAGAAGGTGATGGGATGGACGGTAGTCGGCGGTCCCGTCAAAGACAAAAAGGCCATACTCCTGGGTGTGCCGCACACCTCGCTATGGGATTTTGTGGTCTCGTATCTGTTTTACACCTCCCTCAAGGCCGGCAAGGCCAGGATCATGGTCAAGAAGGAGCTCTTCTTCTGGCCGCTGGGCCCCATTCTCAGGCATATAGGGGCCGTCCCCGTGGACAGGACCAATTCCTCCAACATGGTCAGAAGCCTGATCACCGAAATCGAGAAGTCGGACAAGTTCATCCTGGCCATAGCACCGGAAGGCACCAGAAAACCGGTGAAAAGATGGAAGGCCGGCTATCATCTCATAGCCAAGACCGCCGGCATTCCCGTCTATATGGCATTTTTCGACTGGGGGACCAAGCGTGTGGGCATAGGCCCGCAATTTGTTCTCACCGACGACGCGAAGGCCGACACCGCCGCGCTTCAGAAGGCCTATGAGGCCATGCATCTGAAGGGCAAGCACCCCGAAAAATATATAACCGGCTAACGGCGCAGTTTAAAAGAATTTCTGATGACAGCATATAAACGATTGACGACCAGGCGCGAGAATTACGTCAACACTCTGTCCCGCCTGTTTGAATTCAGCACACTCGCCTTCGCGAAACGGCCGCTCTCGCAGTTCGTGGACGGAGACGACCAGAAATATACCTATGCGTCGTTCCGCGCCAAGTGCCTGGAGCTCTCGCACAATCTGTCCCGCTATGGCATAAAGGCCGGCGACCGTGTCGCCATCCTGTCGCAGAACATGCCCAACTTCACGGTGGCCATGTTCTCGTGCGTCCCTTTCGGCAGGGTTTCGGTCCCCATACTTCCCGAGTCCTCGGAAAGCGAGGTGACCAACATCCTGAAGCATTCCGGGACCAAGGTGCTGTTTGTCTCCAAGAGGCAGATGGGCAAGGTCTCGAAAGAGTGCATGGACGAGCTGACGCTGGTCATAGAGCTGGAGACCTTCAACATAGTGAAGAGGGACGACAAGGCGTTCACCTGCGAAGGGTGGGTGCAGGAGCCCCAGCCGGACGACCTCGCCGCCATCATCTATACTTCCGGAACTTCCGGCAAGGCCAAAGGCGTCATGCTGAGCCACAGAAACCTGTGCCACAACATCATAGCCGCGTCATATGCCCAGAAGGCCAATTCCCGCGACCGCTGGCTGTCGATACTGCCCATGCCGCACACCTATGAGATGGCGTTCAGCGTGCTCTATCCGCTCTATGTCGGAGGCTGCGTGTATTACATCCAGAAGCCGCCGACGCCCACCGTTCTGCTCGCGGCCATGAAGAAGGTGCGTCCCACCATCATGTGCGCGGTGCCGCTCATAATCGAAAAGATCTATAAGACAAGCATAGTTCCCACAATAAACAAGAGCCGCGTCCTCTCATGGATGAAGGTGCATGCTCCGGGTCTGCTTTACCGGCTTGTGGGCCACAGGCTCTACAAGTCTCTCGGCGGCCATCTCAAGTTCTTCGGCATCGGCGGGTCCAAGCTGGATCCGGTGGTGGAGGAGTTCCTGCTGAAGGCCAGGTTCCCTTATGCCATAGGCTATGGCCTCACGGAGACGGCCCCGCTCATCTGCAATGCCTGCGTGGGCAAGACCAGGGTGGGCTCCATCGGAGTTCCGGCCCACGGAGTGGAGGTGAAGCTCCAGAACGTGAATCCGGAGACCGGCGAGGGCGAAATCGTAGCGCGCGGCGACAATGTGATGCTCGGCTACTACAAGGACCCCGAGAGGACCCGCGAGGCCGTCACCGACGACGGCTGGTTCAGGACCAATGACCTGGCCGTGGTGGACGCCAAGGGCCGCTACAGCATCAAGGGGCGCCTGAACAACATGATTCTGGGCGCATCCGGCGAGAATATCTATCCCGAGGAAATCGAGCAGGTGATCAATTCGGCGGACGGTGTGAACGAGTCTCTGGTGATGGAGAGGGACGGCAAGCTGGTCGCTCTGGTGAAGTTCGACGATTCCATCCTGAACTGGAACCAGGCCGGCGAGGACAAGTTCTTCGAGACGCTGGAGGAGAAGAAGGCCGCCATTCTGGAATATGTTAACAAACGCGTGAGCAAGCAGTCCACGGTGAAGACTGTCGAGGTCATGAAGGACCCGTTCGAGAAGACGGCGACCCACAAGATCCGCCGCTTCCGCTACAAGGACGCCCACGGCGACGACGTCTCCGTCCACCGCAAGACTGTCGAAGGCTGATTAACGAAAGCGACCGATAATCCTTATCGGCCGCTTTTTTATTCAAGCCCGCCGAAGCCCGGAACGGAGGTGGGCTTTCGGGATTATTGCCGAAATTGCTATCTTTGAGGTTATATGGAATTGATATATCCCCCTTATGCGGCACCGCTATATCCCCTGCCGAATGTGAATTCGTCCCCCGCGGAGGCTTCGCCCGCTGAGGAGATCCTTCCCGTCGTGGAGCCGGACGGAGTGGTCACCGGACGGATGAGACGGACCTATGCCCATGGCGGGTCCATGCTGCTCCATCCCGTGGTCCATCTCCACATAATGAACCGCTTCGGCGAAATCTACCTGCAGAAAAGATCCATGACCAAAGACTTCCTCCCCGGAATGTGGGACACCGCCGTCGGCGGCCATGTCAGCTATGGCGAAAGCGTCGCCGAAGCCCTCTACCGCGAATCTTCCGAAGAACTGGGCTTCACCGGCTACAACCCCACTCCCATCATCTCCTATGTCTTTGAAAGCGAAAGGGAAAGAGAACTCGTGTGCGTCTTCGCCTGCGTGGGCAACTTCGCCCTCAATCCCCGCAACGACGAGGTGGACGAGGGCCGCTGGTGGTCTCCGGCCGACATCCGCGCCGCCATGGGAAAAGGCATCCTGACCCCAAACTTCGAGGGAGAATACAACAGAATACACAAAAAACTGGAGGCTCTTCTATGACAGCCCGGATAACCCCATACATCTCCACCGCCGCCCTCACGGCGGCCCTTTCATCCGCCGAAGGCGAATATGTGACGGTGAATCTCACCTCCTCCCGCGTCGTCCCCGGGCAGAACATGGTGGCCAGGATGACCGAAGTCGCCCGCTGGAGCGGCGCCGACATGGTCTATTCCGACCATTACGACATCGCTCCGGGCAGCCCGGAACTCATCCGCCATCCGCTCATAGACTGCCAGGAAGGCGCCGTACGCGACGACTTCGACTTCGGCGACATCGTGCTCATAAAGACCGCCTTCCTGAAAGAAAACCTTCCGCTCCTGGATCCGGAACTGAAATATTCCGCCTGGTATGACCTTCGTCTCAGAATGGGAAACAAGGTGAGAATCAATGAGTTTCTGTATTCAGGCGAACCGGCCCCCAAAGCCTCCGGCGAGCGGCAGTTCGACTATGTGAACCCACGCAACCGTGAGGTCCAGATAGAGCTGGAAAAGACCTTCACCGCATGGCTCAGGAGAACCGGGGCATGGCTCCCTCCCGTCACGGCAGAGCTCCCGGAACCCTCCGCGGAGTTCCCCGTCACCGCATCCGTGATAATCCCCGTGTTCAACAGGGATCGCACCATAGGCGACGCCCTGCGCAGCGCCCTGGCCCAGAAGACAGACTTCCCCTATAACGTGATAGTCGTCGATAACCATTCCTCCGACGGCACCTCTGCCGTAATCGACTCCTTCAGAGACCCCCGCCTCATAAAGCTTGTCCCGGAGACCCGCGACCTCGGCATAGGCGGATGCTGGAACTTGGCCGTGAGCCATCATTCCTGCGGAAAATACTGCGTCCAGCTCGACAGCGACGACATGTATTCCGGCGAAGACACGCTGTCGAAGATAGTGGCCGTGTTCCGCTCGGAACGCTGCGCCATGGTCGTCGGCTCCTACCTCATGACCGACTTCGACCTCAAGCCCATCCCCCCGGGACTCATCGACCACGCCGAATGGACTGCAGAGAACGGACACAACAACGCATTGAGAATCAATGGTCTCGGAGCGCCCAGGGCCTTCAGGACCGACATAGTCCGCAGCATCGGCTTCCCGAACGTCAGCTATGGCGAGGACTATGCAATGGGCCTGCGCATAGGCCGCGAATACAGAATCGCCCGCGTATGGGAGCCGGTATATTGCTGCAGGCGCTGGGGCGGCAATTCGGATTCCAACCTGAGCGTGGAAAAGGCCGGAGCCAACAACCTCTATAAAGACCGAATCAGAACCTGGGAGCTGCAGGCCCGCAGAAGGGGAGTGTCGGGAAAATGAAAGAGAACGCGCTCATCCATAAGTTCGTAAGGGACCAGCTCTCGCAGTGGCCCCTCGCCGCGGCCAGCTTCAGAGCCCTGAAGGATGTGGAGACCCGCGAGGCGGAGGTGAACGGCCTCGGGGTCGTCATGCAGCACAACCCAAGCAGAAGCCGGTCCACCCTCGCCAAGACCGACAAAGCTTCGGTGGAGGCGCGTCCATGCTTCCTCTGCAGGGAAAACCGCCCTCCGGAGCAGCGCTTTCTGCCGTTCGAGGGCAGAAAAGGCCGCAAATATGAGATACTGCTCAATCCCTATCCCATATTCCCCGCCCATCTGGTCGTAGCTTCCGCCAGCCATGAGCCCCAGACCATAAGGAACCGCTATGTGGACATGCTCGACCTGGCGCACCACTTCACGGACTTCACCTTCTTCTACAACGGCCCCCGCTGCGGAGCCTCAGCCCCCGACCATCTCCATTTCCAGGGCGCACCCCGCGGTCTCATGCCGCTGGAGCGTGAGGCCGACCGGCTGCTCGATTCCATAGAGGCTTCATATGGCTTCACCGGAGTCCCCTACGGCGAGGAAGAGGCCGGAGCGAACCCCGACGGGCTGGAATACCTCACCTCCGTGCAGGAAGCCCAGGTCTGGCATTACAAGAAATTCACCCGCGGAGTGTTTCTGCTCCGCGCGCGCACCTCAAAGTCCATGGCCAAGCTCTTTTACCGGCTCCTGGACTGCGTTCCCGTCCCGGAAGGGGAGACCGAACCCATGTTCAACCTCCTGACCTGGTATAAATGCCGGGTGTCGGGCTCCGAACGGCCCCTCGGCAACACCCACGGCCTCGCGCCCTTCGAATACAGGGCCGTGGTCACCCTCAGGGCCGCCCACCGGCCGTCGCTCTATTTCGCCGAAGATCCGGAACGGATCGCCATAAGCCCGGGATGCGCCGACATGGCCGGGCTGGTGATAGTGCCCCGATGCGAAGACTTCGTCAGGCTGGATGCGGCCATTCTCGGGCGGATATTTTCCGAAGTATCGCCAGACAGAGAGGCCGAGGAGACCGTGGTCCGCAGGCTCACCAGGCGGCAGAAGACCGTGAGCGTGGGAATCATGTCCGCCGGCGAGATTTCGTTCGAGATAATCTCCGACGGTGCCGGACGCCGCAAGGTGTCCTACAGCGGCGGAAAGATATCATATAACGGCGACCTTTTCGACGAGCTCTATTTCGATGCCCCCACGCCCTCGTCCCTCTTCGCCGAGCCATCCTTCATCCTCTATGACATGCCCATAGGCATAGGCTTCCACTGGGAGCGCCGGCTTAGCCGGAAATTCGCCGGGGCGCTGCGCTTCATTGTGGGCGACGGCAAAGTTATAGCAGTCAATGAGATAGGCGTGGAGGACTATCTTCTGAGCGTGATCTCTTCCGAGATGAGGAAAGACGCGCCTCTGGAATTCCTCAAGGCCCACGCGGTGATTTCCCGCTCATGGCTGCTGTCCATGGTCGAGGCCCGCGGGAAGGCGTCGGCTCCGGACCTGCCCCCCATGAGCCTCCAGGACGTCGTCACCGGTCTGGACGGCCGGATGCATGGAGAAAAGCGGACGGCCGGAGACGAATATGTGAAATGGTTCGACCGGAGCGACCACAGGCTCTTCGATGTATGCGCCGATGATCATTGCCAGAGATATCAGGGCCTTGAGGGCGAGACGCCCGCCAATGTCCGCGATGCGATAGACGCCACCTGGGGGCTGGTCCTGCGCTATGGCGACGAGCTCTGCGACGCGCGCTTCTCCAAATGCTGCGGCGGCAGGACGGAGCTTTTCAGCACCTGCTGGGAAGACAGGGACTATCCCTATCTGAGCTCCTTCCCCGACACACCGGCGGAAGGCGGGGAGCCTTTCTGCGCATCCCCCGACAGGCGGCTGCTGGCTCTGGTGCTTAACGATTACGACCTCGAGACGGCCGATTTCTACAGCTGGAAGACCGAATATTCCAGGGAAGGTCTCGGAAAGCTCATCCGCGAGCGCTCCGGCTTCGATTTCGGCGACATCCTCGACCTTGTCCCTCTCGACCGGGGCCCTTCCGGCAGGATATGGCGCCTTAAAATAGTGGGCTCGAAACGGACTATGGTCATAGGCAAAGAACTGATAATAAGGAAATTCCTCTCCACGAGCCACCTGAAGAGCTCCGCATTCGCCCTGCATTGGTACGGGGCGGACGGAGCTGAAATCCCGGCCGCGGAGGCTGAGACATCGGCATGGACCAGGGTCGTGCTGGAGGGCCATGGCTGGGGCCACGGAGTGGGGCTGTGCCAGATAGGGGCCGCCGTCATGTCTTCCCGGGGCTATGGCTTCAGGGAAATTCTCGAACATTATTATCCGGGAGCAAGGATATGCAGATGAAAAACAGACGTTCCCCGTGGGCATGGGTGCCCCCGCTCTATATTTTCGAGGGCCTGCCCAACGCGATAGTCAACACGGTGTCGCTCATCGTGTTCAAGAACATGGGCATGCCCAACGACAAGCTGACGCTCTACACTTCGCTGCTGTCGTTTCCGTGGATACTCAAGATAGTGATAAGCCCGTTCGTGGACACCATAGGCACGAAAAGGGCCTGGGCCGCCGCCATGCAGCTGCTTATGGCCGTTTCCACCTGCGCGCTGGCTGTTTCGCTGCCTCATTGCGCGCTGAGCGTGATTCTGGTCATGTTCCTGGTCACCGCCTTCGCGTCTTCGATTCATGACATAGCCGCCGACGGCTTCTATATGCTCGGCCTGGACGACCACACCCAGTCGCTTTTCGTGGGCGTGAGGAACACCTTCTTCCGCCTGGCGCTGTTCTGCGGCCAGGGCGTGCTCGCCATCATAGCCGGAAAGATGCAGCTGGACGGCATGGGCTCCGTCCCCGCATGGTCATACACCCTCGCCGGATGCTCCGCCGTCATGGCCGCTCTCGCCATATGGGACCTTGTGGCCATGCCCCGTCCCGCTTCGGACCGTCCCGCCGAAGGCAGGCGCGCCTCGGACACCCTCAGGGAGCTGCCCGAGCTGTTCGCCTCCTTCTTCAGAAAGAAAGGCATACTCGCCGCGGTGCTGTTCATGCTGCTCTACCGCCTTCCGGAGGCGTTCTCCCTCAAGATGCTGATTCCTTTTCTCAAGGACGCCCGCGAGGTCGGAGGCCTGGGCCTGGGCGACGTGCAGGTGGGCCTGGCCAACGGCACCATAGGCGTGCTGGCCCTGCTGCTGGGCGGAATCCTGGGCGGCCTGGCCGGGGCGAAATGGGGCCTCAAAAAATGCATGCTGCCGATGGCCCTGTGCCTGGCGCTGCCCTGCGTTGTCTATCTATATCTTGCTGTCGCTCAGCCTGAAAGCATATTCCCGGTCTATGCCTGCATAGCCGTCGACCAGTTCGGCTACGGCTTCGGCTTCACTGCCTACACCCTCTATATGCTCTATTTCTCCCGCGGCCGCTTCCAGACTTCGCACTATGCCTTCTGCACGGTGCTGATGACTTTCAGCATGCTGTTGCCGGGCCTGGTGGCCGGCAAGATTCAGATGGCGATAGGCTATCCGGCCTTCTTCGCCATGGTCATGGTCTGCTGTCTGGCTACGCTGGCCGTTACCTTCATAGTGAAAATCGACCCTGAATACGGTAAAAAATCATGAGAAAAATTCTGATGGCGGCCCTGACGCTGCTGTGCTTCGCCTTCGCCGCGACTGCGCGCGGGACAGTGCGTCCCGGAATAGAGGTGCTTGAGGACATGGGCTTCAAGGGCCTCGTGGGAAAGCGTGTGGGCCTTGTGACCAACCCCAGCGGAGTGGACAGGTCTCTGCGCTCCACCATAGACATACTTTTCGAGGCTCCCGGAGTGGATCTGGTGGCTCTCTACGGCCCCGAGCACGGTGTGAGGGGCGATGCCTATGCCGGGGACAAGGTCACCGACGCCAGCGACCCCAAGACCGGCCTTCCGGTCTATTCGCTTTATGGCGCGACCCGCGAGCCCACTCAGGCGATGCTCGAGGGAATCGATGTCATGGTCTATGACATCCAGGACGTGGGCACGCGTTCCTATACCTTCATCAGCACTCTCGGCCTGGTGATGAGGGCCTGTGCGCGGAAAGGAGTGGAAGTGATGGTTCTCGACCGTCCCAACCCGTTGGGAGGCAACAAGATAGAAGGCAGTTACGTGGAGCCGGGCTTTTTCTCTTTCGTCAGCCAGTTCCGCATACCTTATGTCTATGGCATGACGGTGGGCGAGCTTGCGGTGATGATAAACGAGGAGGGCATGAACCGCGGCCAGAAGGGGAATGAGGAGCCTCTCCGCTGCAAGCTGACGGTCATCCCCATGGATGGCTGGCACAGGGACATGCTTTACACCGACACCGGTCTGCCGTGGATCCTGCCGTCGCCCAATATTCCATATCCCGAAACTGCGGTGAATTATCCGTCATCGGGCATATGCGGCGAGCTGGGCTATCTGAACATAGGCATAGGCTATAACATCCCCTTCGGCGCCTTTGCGGCTGAATGGATCGACGCCGACAGTCTGATGAAGCGGCTTGAGAGCTATGACCTTCCCGGCGTGGCCTTCCGGCCCATCCATTTCAAGCCCTTCTATGGCGGCAAGGCCGGCAAGCTGATTCACGGAGTCCAGTTTTTCTATACAGACTTCGAGGCTGCGCACATAACCCTCACCCAGTTCTATGTGATGCAGGCTCTGCGTGAGCTTTATCCTTCGCGGGACCCTTTCGCCGGCAAGGATTCTATGCCCATGCTGGACAAGGTCTGCGGCACGGACCGCATCCGGCTGCAGTTTTCCAAACGGATGAAGGTGGAGGACATAATCGGCTGGTGGACAAAGGATGAGGCCGATTTCAGGGCGCTGTCCGCCAAGTATCACATCTACGACTGATGAAAGCGCTGGTCGCCCCGGATTCGTTCAAGGAGTGTCTGTCCGCCGCCGATGTGGCGGAGACTGTGGGCGCCGCTCTGAGGGAGGCCCGTCCGGACTGGGATGTGGTTCTGTGTCCTCTGGCGGACGGGGGAGAGGGGACGGTGGATGTGGTCGCGGCTTCGCCCGGCTGGGAAATCCGCCGTGCGGAGGTGTCGGACCCTCTTGGGCGGAAAATTGTGGCCGGCTATGGCGTCAAGGCCGGGACCGCCGTCATCGAAGTGGCCTCTGCCTGCGGGCTGTGCCATCTTTCTCTTTCTGAGCGTAATCCTCTGAAGGCGAGTTCTTTCGGAGTGGGCGAGCTGCTGATGGCCGCGCGCCGGGACGGATGCGGCCGTTTTCTGGTGGGTCTGGGCGGCACGGCTACCTGTGACGGGGGCGAGGGCATGATGAGTGTTCCGGGCCTGCGCAGTGCCATGGCCGGCTGCAGGGTGGAGCTGCTCTGCGATGTGGACAATCCTTTCGTGGGGCCGCGCGGGGCGGCAAGGGTGTTCGCTCCGCAGAAGGGCGCTTCGCCGGAGGACGTGGAGGTGCTTGAAATGCGGCTGAACGGCATCGCCGCCGGAATTCTGGAAGCGACGGGAATAGATGTCAGGTCTATGCCTGGGGCCGGTGCCGCCGGGGGGCTCGGGGGCGCGTTCATGGCCTGGTTCGGCGCGGAGGCTGTCTCCGGCATAGACAGGATCATGGATCTGGTGGGTTTTGATGACCTCGCCGCCGGGGCGGATTTCGTGATCACAGGCGAGGGCCGTTCCGACATTCAGACCCTTTCCGGCAAGGTCCCCGCCGGCGTTCTCCGCCGCCTGCCCGCAGTTCCGGTGTTGTTGCTTTCGGGCCGGATAGAGGACCGGGAAGCCCTTTCTGCGGCCGGCTTCCGGGCTATGGCCGAGGCGACGCCCCGCTCCATGCCCCTCTCCGAGGCCCTTCTCCCCGCCGTCGCCCGCCGCAACCTCCGCTCCGCCCTCCTGTCCCTCCTCTCCTCTTTTTCTTCGTAGAATTCGAGGCTCAATTCACTGCGTTCGGCTGTCTCCTCCGGAGACCTTCGCTTCGCTCATCCCACCGCCGCAAAGCGGCGGTCCCCCCGCTCATGATGCCGCGGGCGGCACAGGTCCCGGAGGAGACAGCCGAACGCATCTTGCCACCCACTTACGCATTGCGGGTGGCACGTCCGGCAGAGCCGACAGCCACGCCGTTTTTATCGTCGGGTCAGGAATGTGCAGAGGAGGACGACGAGGATGCCGGCCAGGGCATAGAGCAGATTCTGAAGGGGCGAGAACTGCCGGAGCATGTCTGCAACGGCGAATCCGGCATAGGGCAGAAGGACTATGGCCGTGACTAGCCCTGGGCGGTAGCTTCTGGCCTTGACGCCCGCCGCCAGATGCCACAGGATATGGATGCAGAATGCCCAGGTCATGATGACAGCCGGAACCGGAGCGTCTGCATAAATCAGGCAGACTGCGGCGACGGCCGTGCCCAGAAGGCATGCGGCGGCAACTGCGCAGAATTTTCCGAAGCCGGGCGCCTTGCTCCGGAGGCGTACTATGAGTTCTTCCGCAAGGTGGAAAAGAAGAATCAGCGGAAGGAAGATGTATAACACTATGCTGAACATTGTCTGTCGGTTGTTAAAAAGGGGTGGCTAAACATTTTTAGTCACCCCTTGTCATTATATCTGTGCTGATATCGTCAGGCCATGGGGGCTATCTCGTCGGAGTTGCCAGAAGGCCTTGCCATCTCGATTCTGTTTATGTACCTCACGAAGAGGATGACCATGATCACGGCAGCGGTGAAGGCCACCCAGTACATTCCGGTAGGCAGAATCTCCGTCCATGACTCGCAATCCTTCACAGAATCTATCTGTCCGAGTATGATCGCCATGGTGTTGTTGGCGAAGTGCATGAGCATCGTGAGCACGAGCGAGCCGGTCCTGTAATAGACATAGCCCAGAAGGCATCCAGCGCCGAAGGCCGGCACAGCCTGCCAGGGGTTCATGTGGATGACGGCGAAGAACAGCGCCGAAATCACTATGGCCCAGAAAGGCTTCATCCTCGTTCCGTCCGCCCTCACATGGTTCAGCAGACCTCTGAGCACCATTCCCCTGCAGAGCCACTCCTCAAAGAGAGGGGCGAAAATGCTCACGCTCAGGAAATTCAGCCAGAAGCCGCCCTGAGTCAGCTCCTTAAGCGCTTCTTTCAGGGCCTCGGGCATCTCGGGCATCAGGGAGTTCACGGCGTCCATGGCCAGAGACAGGGCGCAGGTCGCGACCATGCAGAGCACGGCCGTGAGGACCGCTCCGCCGCATCCGAAATGTCCGCTTTCCAGCCTGTAGCCGGTCTCGAAGGCCATGTTGCGCATGCTCTGCAGCTTGGCATAGAGCATGGCGGGGATGAACATGACCGGATATCCGATCAGCGTGCCGTATTCCTCGGCCACTTCATCTCCGAGAGGTTTCAGGCACGTGGGCACCAGGTTGCCGAGTATGGCTCCCACCAGCAGCAGCACAAGCATGGTGAAAGTGCCGCCTATGCCGGGAACATACCAGGAAAAGCCCGACAGCACGTCGTAGTTCTGCTTTTCGCTTTTCTTGAAGAAAGCCATATCCGGAGACTAATAAAGGGGTGAAGGATAGATGCCCTTGTCCACAAGCTCCTTGAACTTGGCGACCACGCCGGGCCTGTCTTCCTTATAGGTCACTCCGAACCAGTGCGAAGGAGTGGAGAGCACATCGCATTTGCCCTGGCCGCCGTTGATGATGCAGTCGATGGCGTAGGGGATGTAGTATTCCTTCTTGAGCTCCTTGCCATATTCGGCGAGGAAGGTGTTGAAAATCTTCTCGCTCTTCTCGAAATAGTCGGGGGTGAATCCCCACATGTTCATGGAGCAGAGGGCCTTGCCGTCCAGTTCTACATGGTTCTCGCCGTTGACGGAGTTGTCGCCATAGACCTTGCCGTCTGCCTCTTTGGCTATGTTCAGGTGCTCGGCGATGCCGGTGAGATGCTGGTCGGCGTCGTAGTGGCATATGCCTCTGGACACTCCGCCGGACTCGGAAAGGGTGTTGTCGAGCTCGAAGCCGACGATGCTGTAAACGTCCTTGGAGTTCTCATGGGCGCGGAGCCACTCTCCGAGGATTCTGAAAGAGTCCTTGCCATAGTAGTCGTCGCCGTTGATGACTGCGAAAGGCTCCTTGATGACATCCTTTGCCATGAGGACGGCGTGTGCGGTGCCCCAGGGTTTCTGCCTGTCGGGGTTCACCTCATATCCTGCGGGAATCTTGTCGAGCTCCTGGGTCACGAAGACGAACTCGAGCGGGCTGCCGTCGAGGCATTTCACATGGCCGTATTTTTCTTTGACGGTCTGCTCGAACTGGGCTTTGAAATATTCGCGGACTATATAGACTACTTTGCCGAAGCCGGACGCAACTGCGTCATAGATAGAATAGTCGATGATGGTCTCACCGTTGGGGCCGAGGCCGTCCATCTGCTTCAGGCCACCGTAGCGGCTGCCCATGCCGGCTGCGAGAACAAGTAAGGTAGGTTTCATGATAAATCTTTAATTTAATTGGTTGGTGACCCCAAATTTAGCTATTTTTGCGGAAATTCAGCCATTGCGGAGCAATATGGGAAAGCTTAAGGACATATGGAACGGGGAGCACCGCTCGTTTGTGCGGTATGCCGTCTGCGTCACGGCCGTCTTTCTGGTCTATGTCTGTTTTCTCGGCCAGGACAGCATGATTCGCTGGGCCGGAGCCGGTCTGCAGCTCCGCAGCCAGCGCCGCGCAATCGAGCGCTATCAGAAGGAGATCAAAGCTATGGACGATCAGGTGAAGAAGCTTTCCACCGACCCGGACTCCCTGGAGCGTTTCGCCCGCGAGAACTTCCACTTCTCCGCCCCCGGCGAGGACGTCTATATCGACAATCAGTAGCATTTTCCACGACAATCCCGGAACCCCGCCGCCGACGCGACGGCAGGTATACTTGCGCGCTAAGTGTCCAAAAAATCGAGTTAGCGCGTAACAATTTTTCGTATACTTGCGCGCTAACTCATTTTTTTATACCTTTACCGCGTAACAATACGGGATTATGCGAACGGATATAATCGGAAGAGAAACAGAAATCAGACTTCTGGACGAATGTTATGAATCCGGAAAAGCTGAGCTGGCCGTTGTGTACGGCAGGCGCAGAATAGGAAAGACATTTCTCGTCAAGAGCCTGTTCGAAGGCAGGTTCGACTTCTTTGTGACCGGCAAATATGATGGCAAGATTGCTGATGAGCTTGAAGTGTGGAACCGCAAGCTTGTCGAGTATTCTCACTATCCATATGCTGTCCCGCGCAACTGGAATGAAGCTTTTGCGCAATTGAAACACTATATCTGCACTCTTAACAGAGACAGAGTGGTGGTGTTTATCGATGAAATGCCATGGCTGGACACGGCCAGATCGAAATTTGTCAGCGAATTCGAGTATTTCTGGAACGACTGGGCGTCAACAAGGAAGAACCTGCTGATCATCATCTGCGGTTCAGCAACGACATGGATGAATGACAACATCATATCCCAGAAAGGCGGACTTCACAACCGCGTCACCCGGAAAATCAAGCTTTCGCAGTTCAGCCTTTACGAGACGGAACTGTTCCTCAAGAAGAAGAATATAGTGTGGAGCAGGCACCAGATAGCCGAATGCTACATGATTATGGGCGGCACGCCATATTACCTTGACCTGCTGCAGAAAGGCATGAGCCTTGCCCAGAATGTCGATTTTCTCTTTTTCAGGAAGGATGCGGAATTGTCCGGAGAATACAACATACTGCTCAAGTCACTCTTCAAAAACGCCCAATTGTATCGCCGCATCATCGAACTGCTTGCCCGTCAGTCCAAGGGAATGACGCGCAGCGAGATTTGCAAAAAACTCAAGACAACTGACGGGGGCGGCTTGACAGAAGCGATTGAGAATCTGGAAAATTGCGACTTTCTCCGGGCCTACTCTTCTTTCGGCAAGAAAGAAAGGGACACGATGTTTCAGTTGACGGACATGTTCATGCTGTTCCACCTTAAATTCGTCAGGAATTCCGGCGGAACAGACGAGGCGTTCTGGAGCCATTCAACCGATGAACCATCCAGAAGAAGCTGGACCGGATATGCCTTTGAACAATTGTGCCTCAATCATATACCTCAGATTAAAGAAAGCCTTGGCATTCGCGGAATTCTGAGCAATGTATGCTCGTGGTATCAGAAAGCCGACAAGGACAAGGGTGTGAAGGGAGGCCAGATCGACATGCTGATTGAGCGGCGTGACCAGGTGGTCAATGTCTGCGAAATGAAGTTCACGCTGAATCCTTATGTGATAAGCGGCAGGTACCTCGGGGAAATGACAGAAAGAATGGAGAATTTCCGCAGGGCTACCAATACCAGAAGTGCACTGCACCTCACCATGATTTCCGCCGCCGGTGTGACGGACAATGAATACTCCGGGTCAGTCCAGAATATCATTACCCTCGAAGATCTCTTCCGGCCACTGTAAGATATATCTGGCTTTGGCGTCGGCTCCGCCGGACGTGCCGCCCGCGGCGCGGAAGCGGGTGGCAAGATGCGTTCGGCTGTCTCCTCCGGGACCTGTGCCGCCCGCGGCATCATGAGCGGGGGGACCGCCTTTTTAAAGCGGTGGGATGAGCGAAGCGAAGGTCTCCGGAGGAGACTGCCGAACGCCGGAAGGACACAAAAAA
>CAZIFT010000021.1:0-23237 GCA_964538395.1 uncultured Muribaculaceae bacterium | reverse complement strand
CCATAGGCAGTGTGGTGAGAGCGTTCTTGAATGTCTGCTCGAAGCCGAGGAACTTAAGCATGGAAGGAGTAACAGCCTTATGGAAACGAAGACCTCCCTTGTAGGGACCGATGGCGCTGTTGAACTGGACACGATATCCGAGGTTGGTCTGGATTTCGCCCTTGTCGTCAACCCATGTCACACGGAAAGTGAAGATACGGTCAGGCTCGACCATACGCTCCACGATCTTTGCTTTCTCAAACTCGGGATGCTGATTATAGACATCCTCGATGGACTCCAGGACCTCCTGCACAGCCTGAAGGTACTCCTTCTCTGTGGGATACTTGGCCTGAAGCTTAGCCATGATAACTTCTGTCTTCATGATTTTTTATTAAAAAAAGATTTATGGTTAAAAGTTTTCAACTTTTGTTCGGCAAATGTACGAATAAAATTGATGAAAGAGTAAAAAGTCTTAATAAAAACAAAAAACGCCGAAGATTCATTCATCGGCGTTTATGCTAGACGAAACCCTACTGAGCTTATATCCAATATTTTACCCTACTCGGCCGTCTGCTGTGCAGCTGCCAGTTCCTCCTGAAGCTTCTCGATGGTTCTGCCCTCGGGAATGTTCAGGGCCTTTCTTGCGGCGGGGGTGAGGTCAGTGCTCTGGGAGGCGTCCACATAGAGGAGCGAAGACTGCTCGAACACATAGACATAACCGCCTTCCTTGGCAAGCTTGGTCACCGTGTCCATGGCTTTCTGCTGGATGGGGGCCATCAGGTCGTTCTGGCTCTGCTGAAGCTCGGAAGAAGCGGTCTGCTGGAACTCCTGGATCCTGTTCTGGATATCGGTGAGCTCCTTCTCCTTGCTCTCCTTGATGGTGGCGGTCCATGTGGAGGACTTCTGCTGATACTGAGACAGCTTGGTCTGGAACTCCTCCACCATGCTCTGGTAGGTGTCCTCGTACTCCTTGCTCTGCGCGGTCATCTGTGCGCGGGCGGCATCGGCCTCGGGCATCAGCTGGACAAGCTCGGAATAGTTCACGTGGGCAAATTTCAGGTTCTGCGCGGAAACTGAAAGAGATACGATTGCCATGGCGGCAACAAGCAAGATTTTTTTCATATCAATAAAATTTTATTTCTTCATTTATGCGCTCCCCCTCATCAGAACTCCTGACCGATGAGGAAGTGGAACTGGCTTCCGCCATAAGTCGCGTCGTCGAAGCCATATCCCCAGTCGATACCCAGCAGACCGATCATAGGCAGATAGACCCTGACTCCGACTCCGGCCGACCTCTTGATCTGGAACGGGTTGAAGTCTCTGATGTCGGACCAGCAGTTACCGCCCTCGATGAATGCCAGGGCGAAGATGGTGGACTGCGGCTGGAGAATCAGAGGATATCTGAGCTCGAGCGTGAACTTGTCATAGACGTTGCCCGCATAAGCCGTGCCATTCGAGTTGTACTGCGAGTACACCGTGGGAGTGAGGGAGTAGTTCTCATAGCCTCGGAGCGAGATGACATCGGAACCGTAGGTGTTGTAGCCGGTCATGCCGTCACCTCCGACCCAGAAGCCCTCGAAAGGAGAATAGCCCCAATTTCTGTTATAGTAGCCGAGATATCCGAAATGGGCCCTGGTCTTCAGCACGAGATTGCCGACGATCTTCTGGTAGAAGTCGGCCTTGAAGGTCCACTTGTGATACTCGATCCATTTGTATCTGTCCCTGGCCGTCCAGTTGTCATAGTTCACGTCCTTGTAGCTGTCCACGGCGAAACGGTTGCCGTCGCTGTCGAAGTCATGCTTGCGGAACAGTGAATATGGAGGAGTCACCTGTATGGAGAAGGAAATGTCCTCTCCGGAACGGGGGAATATCTGCTGGTCGGTGGAATTTCTCTGCAGGCCTATGGTGTAGCTCAGGTTGTGGGCCACGCCGTCGTCGAAGATGAAATAGTTCGCATACCAGTTGTTGAGGTCATAGGTCTGCCAGCTCAGGTTGTTGTAGAGCACGAAGTAGTTGTCGGGCCACTTCAGGCGCTTTCCGAGACCGATCGAGAATCCATAGATTTCCATCTGCCTGTCGTGGCTGAGGATGTTCCATGCGAGATAGGAGTTGGTCTGCCTGGTGTAATAGACCGACAGGCTGAGGGACGTGGGGTCCTTGCCGAACAGCCAGGGCTCCGAGAAGCTGGCCGAAAGCGAAGTGTAATAGGTGCCGCTGGTCTGGAAACGGAACGAAAGGTTCTGGGCGTCTCCGAGAGGAACGGGCCTCCACGCCGACTTGTCGAAGAAGCGCTTGGTGGAGAAGTTGTTGAAGCTGACGCCGGCGGTGGCCACGAAAGTGTTGCCGCCCCAACCTCCGGAAAGCTCCAGCTGGCTGGAAGGCTTTTCCGTCACATTATAGATGATGTCAACCGTGTTGTCGGCGGAGTTCGGGACTATGGAATAGCCGCCCTCCTTCATTATGGCCTCAGGGTCGAACTGGCCCAGGGACGCAATCTCACGGATGGACCTCTCGAATGCCGTCTGGCTGAAAAGATAGCCCGGACGCGTGAAAAGCTGCCTGCGGACGACCCGCTCGTTGGTGAGGTCGTTGCCGTTGATCACTATGTTGTTCAGAGTGGCCTGCTTGCCCTCGACTATCCTCATCTCCACATCCACGGAGTCACCCTCGATGTTGATCTCCACCGGAGTTACGTTGAAGAAGAGATAGCCCTGGTCCCTGTAGGTCTTGGTGACGTCGGTCTCGTTCTGCTTGCCGCCTCCGGAGAGACGGTGCTGCATGGTCACCACGTCATAGACATCGCCCTTCTTGATCTGGAGAATCCTGTTGAGCGACGAAGCGTCCCACACGGAGTTTCCGGTCCAGGTTATGTTCCTGAAATAGTATTTCTTGCCGGGGTCCACCTGCAGGTCTATGCCGAGCTTGCCGGGACTCACATAATAGACGGAGTCCTTGACCAGGCGGGCGTCGCGGTAGCCGGCCTCGTTGAATGCGGCTATGAGATTCTTCTTGTCCTCGGGATATTCCTTCTCGCTGAACTTCTTGCTGTGGAAGAAGTTATAGATCTTGTGGGACTTGGTCTTCTTCATCGACTTGGCGAGCTTGTACTCGGTGATGTCGCCGGCGGTGCCGGTGAAGTTGATGTCACGGATCCTGACCTTGGGTCCGCGGTCCACGGCGAAGTTCACCTTGATGGCGTTCTTGACTATGGTGTCCTGCTTGACCTGGGTCGAAACCTTGACCTCCTCGAAGCCCTTCTCCCTGAAATATCTCTTGATGATGTCCTCGGTGGTCTTCTGCACATAGTCCGAGAAGCTTCCTCCCCTTCTGAGGTTCACCCTCTCCTGGATTTCCTTGCGCTCGGCGGTCTTCACTCCGGAATAGCTCCACTGGGACACCCTGGGCCTCTCCACGATCTTGATGGCCAGCCACACGGTGTCGCGGGCCGACGAAAGCGAGTCTATGGCGATGGAGACGTCCTTGAAATAGCGCTGCTGCCAGAGCCTGTTGACGATGTTGGAAGCCTGGTCGCCGGGGATGGTGACCTTCTCCCCCAGCCTGAGACCGGACAGCTGCATGATCTGGTCCCTTCCGAGGTATGTGTTGCCTTCTATCTTCACCCCTCCGACGATGTAGTCGGAAGGATTCGCATAATCCACCTCCGCAGTGCCGGGCCCGTTCTGGGCGAACGCTCCCGCGCAAACGAGCGCGAGAACCGACATCAACGTTGTTCTTTTAAGTCTCATCGACACTGCCTTTCTGAAAAACAATCTCACAAATATAGCAATTATTTGACTTTACCGAAGCGCCTGTCCCTTGACGCATAGGCTTCAAGGGCTTTGCGGAATTCCTCTTTGCCAAAATCCGGCCAGAGAACATCGGTAAAATACAGCTCCGAGTACGCGCCCTGCCACAGCAGATAATTGCTGATCCGCTCCTCGCCGGAAGTCCTTATGATAAGGTCCGGGTCGGGGATGCCGGCTGTGACGAGACAGGACGAGAACTCCTCCGCGGTGACGGGACCGGCGGCGCGGTCGCGCGTGCTGAGAAGTCTGTTCACGGCCTGGAGGATGTCCCAGCGGCCGCTGTAGCTCAGAAAGACTATGAAATTCAGTGCAGTGTTCCCGGCGGTGAGTTCCTCGAGCCCCGATATGGCGGCGCGCAGGGCGGGGTTGAGCCGCTCGATGTCGCCCAGGACGGTGAATTTCACGCCGTTCTTCATGAAGTCCTCGCACACGTCGGAAATCTCCTTCTGCATGAGAGTCATGAGATAGGACACCTCGGACTGGGGTCTCCCCCAGTTCTCCTCGGAGAACGCATATAGAGAAAGGTATTTTATGCCTTCGTCGATGCAGCATTCGGTCACCCTGCGGACGCTTTCCACGCCGTGCAGATGGCCATAGACCCTCTCCTTGCCTCTTTCCACGGCCCAGCGGCCGTTACCGTCCATGATTATGGACACATGCTGAGGTAACCTCTTTTCCATTGAATCAATTTTCCGTGTTTCTGATATCCTCGCCCCAGAAAAGCTTGCTTGTCAAAGCCTTCACGAATTCCGACTTGGCGAGGCAGACCCTCTTGAGCGAAAATTGTGCCACCGAGACATGGACGGTCCAGTCCGGGTCCATTTCCACCGTCTGGTTGTCCATGGTGAGAATGGCCTTGTCGTCGCGGCATTCTATGGAAATGGTTATCTCTGAGGTCTCGGGAACCACAAGCGGACGCACGTTGAGGTTGTGCGGGGCTATGGGGGCGATGATCAGAACTTTCGCGTCCGGAGTGCAGATGGGCCCCCCGACGCTGAGGGAATATGCGGTGGAACCGGAGCTGGTGGCGACCAGAAGGCCGTCGGCCCAGTAGGTGGGCAGGGGCTGGCCGTTGACGGCCACATTGATGCCCAGCACGGCCGTCCCCTTTCTGTGGATGGACACCTCGTTCAGGGCATAGGGCAGAAGGCCTATGTCCTTTCTGGCGTTCACACCCTTGAGGGTGGCGTTCAGCATGGTCCTGTATTCTATGGAGAAATTGCCGCTCATCAGAGCCTCTACAACCGGTTCGGGGCTGTTTTCGGACAGGAAGCCGAGACGTCCCAGATTGACGCCCAGGATGGGAAGGCCCACGTCGGCGACCAGCTGGGCCGCGGTGATGAAGGTGCCGTCACCGCCCACGCTCAGGACCAGATCCGTCTGGGGGCATATGTCCGATTTGGCATTTATATAATAGACCTCGTATGATTCTTTCTTGAGCTCCGCGAGAAGATCCGTAAATCTCTTGTCTTCTTTGAGGAGCTCGTTCTTGATCACGATTCCGATTTTCATACTGTATCTGATTCTTGCGTGCCGGATTTTAATTGCACGGCCCCAAAATTAGCACATTATTTTTCAACTCGGCTCTTTTGCCCCATTTTATTTGAATGTTTGAATCTGCGGTCCGAGGGGCACAGGGGCAAAAAACCGGCGGAAAACGGAATTTTGCAAATAATTGCTATTTTTGTGGTTCAATGCGAACTTTGAGTAAAAATCAAAAACTTAAATAAAACATGAAAAAGACAACTCTCGCCCTGGGAGCGGCAATTCTGGCTGCCTCGGCATTCATTTTCCAGTCCTGTAACAATGCCGGCAACGGAACATCGGCCGCAGCGGAAGGCAGCGCAGCAGGCGCCACCGCCGCCAAGGGCGCCGTGGTTTACTTCAACCTGGACAGAGTCCTGAACGAATATGACATGGCCAACGAGCTCCGCTCCGCCGTGCAGTCCAAGGTGGACGGCATCAACCAGGAAGTGACCCGCAGGGGCAACAAGCTCCAGAACGACGTCAACGCCTTCCAGGAGAAGATAAACAAGGGTCTCCTCACAAGGTCCGTGGCCGAAGTCCAGAGCCAGAAGCTCGGCGAGCAGCAGCAGGATTTCCAGAACTATGCAGCCCAGAAGGAGCAGGAGATCAACGAGGAGCAGAACGTGATGATGAATCAGCTCGCCGACGCCATCAACACCTTCGTCAAGAAATATAACGAGACCAAGCAGTATGCTCTGATCCTCACGACCCAGGGCGACATTCTCTCCGCCCCCGTCGTGGCAGGAGACTCCTCTCTTGACATAACCGACGACATCATCGCCGGCCTCAACGAGGAATACGTCAAGAACAAGGCAAACAACAAGTAGCCTGATGAGAAGAACGGTTCTCCTGATACTGGCCGCCCTGCTGTGCGCGGCGGCTCCCGCAGGAGCGCAGGAATACAGCCAGACTCCCGTCACCGTCTCGAAAGACAAGGTCAGAGGCGGCGACGGGAAGGTGTATTACTCGCATGTGGTGCGGGAAAGGCAGACGCTGTTCTCCATAGCCAAGGCCTATGGGGTGACGGTGGATGAGATCTATGCGGCGAACCGTGAACTCAATCTCGAAAAGGAAGGCCTCAAGAAGGACACAATACTGCTGATACCCATAGCCGCGACGGCTTCCGCAGGCAGCGCCGACGGAAAGGCAAAGGAGACGGCCGCCGGGAACCCGGAGGAGACGGCTGCGGCGCAGGGGCAGCGGACCCATGTGGTCAAATGGTATGAGGACATCGAGGACATTGCCGCGAAATACAATGTCTCGGCCGCGTCCATAATCAAGGCCAACAATCTGAAATCCAGGAAGCTGAAGGCCAGGACCGTGCTTGTGGTCCCCGCAGCGGAGACCGCCGTCGCGGCAGCCGCCGGAGAGGATGACACCGCCACGGCAGCAGAGCCCGAAGCCGCCGGAAACGCGGACACTGTGGCAACCGCGACCCGGGTGAACGTGACGGATTTCTTCTCGGGACTTTTCTCCGGGAAATCCTCCGCGAACGCCGTGCTGATGCTTCCCTTCGGGTCCGAGGGGAAAGTGAGCGGAAACAACATGGACTTCTACTGCGGATTCCTGATGGGGCTCCGCAAGCTCAACGGCGCGGCCGACCTGACCGTGCTTGACAACGCCGGCGGACGTCAGCCGCTCACCGGAGCGGAGATGTCTGGGAAGGACATGGTCATAGGCCCCATATCGTCTAAGGAGCTGGAAAGCGTCGCCGCCATGAATTCGGACGGGATTCCGGTCATTTCTCCTCTCGACCAGAAGGCCGAGAAGCTTGCCGAGACCTATCCCTTCATGATTCAGGTCCCCACGCCCTACTCGGTCCAGTATGAGGACATGGCCGACTGGATTGCCGAAGACAGGCGGACCGGCGACAAGGTCATAATAATCTCGGAAAGCGGCTCCGCCTCGGGAGTGGCCGCCGAGATAACGGGCATATTCCAGAACAAGGGAATCTCCTTCACTCCCTATTCCTATGACATTCTCAACGGAAGGAACGCCGTCGTGGCGCTGGAGCGCCTGGCGACCGCAACCGGCTGCAACAGGGTGGTCATCGCATCGGAGAACGAGGCCTTCGTGAACGACGCCGTCAGAAACCTCAGCCAGCTGGCTTTCAAGAAGTTCGAGACCGTGCTCTACAGCATTTCGAGGATACGGTCCTATGCCACCATAGACATAGAGACCTTCTATGCGCTGAACATGCACACCTCGCTGTCCTACTACATAGACTATGACTCGTCCGAGGTCATGGAGTTCCTGATGCAGTACAGGGCCCTGTTCGGCACCGAGCCGAGCAGATTCGCCTTCCAGGGCTATGACATCGCCAACTACTTCCTGCCGGCATGCCTGGAGGGCGGTTCAAGATGGATGGAGAGGCTGCCGGAGACCGGAGAGAAATCCGGACTGCAGAGCAATTACCGCTTCGTCAAGACAGAGAACGGCGGATATCTCAACACCGGAGTGAGACGCATCGTCTATAACTCCGACTACAGCATAAGACTTTTAAAATAGGTATTCAGTACCTCTCATGAGGGCGCGGGCGTTGGCCACGGCCTCGGGGGTGATTGCGGAACCGCTCAGCATGCGGGCGATTTCCCGTACCCTGTCCTCGCCGGTGATTTCGCGTATCTCCGTGGAGGCCGTCCCGTCGGATATTTCCTTGCTCACCAGATAGTGGGCGTCGCCCTTGGCGGCCACCTGGGGGAGATGGGTTATGGCGAAAACCTGCATGGAAGCGCCCATGCGGCAGATCATGGAGCCCATCTTGTCGGCCACGCTGCCGGAGACTCCTGTGTCGATCTCGTCAAAGACGAGGGTGGGCATGGCCGCGAACTCGGCCATAAGCGCCTTGAGGCAGAGCATTATGCGGGAGATTTCTCCGCCGGACGCGCATTTTGCCACATCCACGGGGTTCTTGCCCGTGGACGAGAACAGGAACGTGACGCTGTCGGCGCCGTCCGGAGTGAGGTTCCCCTCCTCCAGCGAGACCGAGAACACAGCCTGGTCCATCTCCAGGGAGTGTATCATCTCCTGCACCCGGGCCGCGAACGGAACTGCGTGCGAGGCTCTCGCCCCGTGCAGCTTTCCGGCCAGAGTCTTGAGCTCCGCGCGGTCTGCAGCCATTTTCTTTTCAAGCTCGCCCTTCTTCTCTTCCAGCTCCTCGGAACCGGTCACCAGGCCGGCGAGACGGTCCCTTTCGGCGATGAGGCCGGGGATGTCGGAGCATGAGAACTTGCGCATAAGTCCATAGAGCAGGGACATGCGGGACTCCACCTCATCGAGCCTCTCGGGCGAGACGACGGTGCGGGATTCCAGCTGGCGGAGAGTCTCGAGTATGTCGTCTATCTCCAGACGGGCCGATTCCAGACGGGCTCCGAGCTCTCCGGCTTCGGCCACCACCCTGCCAGTCTTTTCGAGCAGCCGCACTGCCTCCTTCATCGCCGAATCCAGCGACCTCAGGTCCTCTTCCCCGTCGGCGGGGGCGAGCAGATTCTCGGCTCCGTAGAGGCTGTCCCGGATCTCCTCGGCATTGGCCAGAGCCTTCTGCTCCTTTTCCAGCTCCTCCAGCTCGCCTTCCTTCAGGTTTGCCGCCTGAAGCTGCCCGAGCATGGAGCTGTTATAGTCTTTCTGCCTGTCCAGCTCGGCGAGCCTGGCGCAGACTCCGTCATATTCCCTTTCCTCGGCGGAAAGCCTGGAATACACTTCCTTATAGGCGGCCAGCAGCTCCCCGTTTCCGCTGTAATGGTCCAGCAGGGAAAGCTGATACTTTCTGTCGGCCAGCAGAAGGTTCTGATGCTGGGAATGGATGTCCACAAGTCTTCCGGCTATGCGTCCGAGCACGGCCAGCTGCACCGGCTCGTCATTGACGAAGGCGCGCGAACGGCCGGACCGGTTGACCACGCGGCGGACGATGAGGTTTCCGCCGTTCCAGTCCAGACCCTCGCCGTCTATGATTTCGCGTACCGACGGGTCTCCGGTTTCGAAGACCGCCTCCACCGCGCATCCCTCGCCGGACGAGCCCACCATGGACGCGTCCGCCTTGGAACCGAGGGCCAGGGACAGGGCTCCGAGCAGGATGGACTTGCCCGCGCCCGTCTGACCGGTTATAATGCTAAGACCCGCCGGAAAAGATATGTCCAGCGAGTCTATAAGCACATAATTCTTGACTTGCAGAGATTTAAGCATCTATTGTTTTTCGCTGTCGTCGTGTTGTCCGGCCATACGATAATAGAGCTCGCCCTCCTTGAATTCCTCAATGGCGATGAGGCCCGGCTTGGGCTGCTTCTCGTAATATTTGGAGATTTCAATCTGCTCCCTGTTCTCGAACACCTCTTCCATGGTGTCGCGCTCGTTCTTGAAGTCCTCGAGCTTCTTGGTGAACTCCTTCTTCTCGGCGGCGGCTATCTGGTTGGCTCTTTTGTAGAGGATTGCAACTGTCTCGTAGATGTTGCCGGTGGGCTCGTCGAGATATTTGATGTCACGGGTGACCGTGTTTGTAGGAACTTTTTTTCTGTCCATGTCGTTGTTGATTATTTTTCCCTGTTTACAATTATAGTTACGCACATCGGCAGGGAAAAGTTTCAAAATTTATTTCACCTCGGATTTCTTGTCTTTGGCGCGTTCGGCGGCGCGCATCTCCTTCTCGAGGGCCTTCTCGTCCTGGTCCAGCACCTCGTCGGAGCCGGCATAATTGCCCAGAGCCTTCTGCGCCTTGGCATAGAGCACGTTGAGCTCCTTGCGGTAGGGCGACTCGGGAATCTCGCCGATGAAGTTCAGATAGTCGTCCACGAAGGTGAGATAGCGGTCGCGCTGCTTCGCCTTCACGCTCAGGCTCGCATATTTATAGGAGGATTTGGCTATATAATAGAGGATGTCCTCCCTGTAGATGTTGTCGGCGTCGTCCTTGAGGATGTTCTTGAAGGCCACCCTGGAAGCCTTGTAGTCTTCCATCCTGTAATAGAGCCTGGCGGCCTCATAGGCCTTCCTGTCCAGCCTTGCGCCCAGCTCGTTCAGGGCCGCGGTGCAGTCGCCGGTGTGGCTGTTGTCCGGATATTCCTTCATATACTCCTGAATCGCGTTAATCGCGGTGTAGGTGGGAGTCTGGTCGAGCTCATAGCGGAGAGTCTGCCTGTAGAGGCAGTCGAGCCTCAGATAGCGGCCCTCTTCGGCGAAGGGGCTGCGGGGATAGTTGTCCACGAACTTCTGGAAATTGGTCTCGGCGGTGTAGTAGTCCTTGAGGCGGTAGTTGCTCAGTCCCCAGTAATACTGCACCGTGTCGTCCTTGGACGAACCGCCGGTCATGAAGGACAGCGACTCGAAAAGGGCGGCGGACTTGGTATATTTTCCTTTGTTGAAATACTTGAAAGCGGCGGCGTACTTCTCGTTCACGTCGGAGCTGTTGAGGGCCGCGTCATACTGCGATTTGCAGGAGACTGCGGCAAGTGTCAGAAGTATCGGCGCCACAAAGGCGATAAGGCTCTTTTTCATCTATTTGTTTTTCAATCAATTGTCTCAAGAAGGAACTTTTCCGCGTCCAGCGCTGCGCGGCATCCGGAAGCGGCTGCGGTCACTGCCTGCCTGTAGCGCGGGTCAGCGACGTCGCCGGCGGCGAACACGCCCTCCACGCAGGTGCGGGACGACTTGCCGTCCGTGACGATATAGCCGTTTTCGTCGGTCTCCACCCGGTCCTTCACAATCTCGGAATTGGGGTGATGGCCTATGGCCACGAAAAATCCGTCCAGTGCGATATCGAAAACCGTGCCGTCCTTTCTGCGGAGTCTGGCTCCGGTGACGGCCATTCCGTCGCCGAGCACCTCTTCGGTGTTGCAGTTCCAGAGGATCTCTATGTTCGGGGACGACATGACCTTGTCCTGCATGGCCTTCGATGCCCGGAGCACGTCGCGGCGGACTATCATATAGACCTTCTTGCAGAGGTTCGAGAGATAGGAGGCGTCTTCGCAGGCGGTGTCTCCCCCGCCGACCACGGCCACGGTCTTTTTCCTGTAGAAGAAGCCGTCGCAGGTGGCGCAGGCCGACACTCCGGCTCCGCGGTACTGCCGCTCGGAAGGGAGTCCGAGATATCTGGCGGAAGCGCCCGTAGCCACTATCACCGCACGGGCCTCGATTTCGTTGCCCTTGTCGTCCACGGCGCGGAAGGGCCTGGAGGACAGGTCTATGGACTTGATGGCGCCATGGCGGATCTCAGTTCCGAAGCGCACAGCCTGGTCCCTCATGGACATCATCAGGGTGTTGGCGTCCACGCCTTCGGGAAAGCCGGGGAAGTTCTCCACCACAGTCGTGGTGGTGAGCTGCCCGCCGGGCTCCATGCCCTCATACAGGACGGGGGACAGGGCGGCGCGGGAGGCGTAGATTCCGGCGGTGTATCCGGCAGGGCCGGAGCCGATTATCAACAGGTTTATCTTCTCTGCCATGATGCTTTCAAATAAGTCCGTAAAGATACTGATTTGCCGCTTTTTTCACAAACGCCCGTTCCCGGCGCCGCCTTCCGTGACGGCCGCGCTCCGCGCATCAATCCCGCCGAGGCCATAAGAACGGACCGGCGCCGCTCAGAACACCAGGGTGAAGGTGGTCCTGGCGGAGTCGCTGCCGGTCAGCTTGATGATGCCGCCGTTGAGACGCACCAGCTGGCGGGAGAGGCTGAGGCCCACGCCGGTGCCGCCGGAGCCCTTGGTGGTGAAGAACGGCACGAAGATCTGCTCCCGGCTGGCGGGACTTATGGGCTCGCCGTCGTTTGAAATGTCTATCACTATGCGGTCGCGCTTGTCGAGGCCGGCGGTTATCTCCACATTGGCCGCGCCCGCCTGCACCGCGTTCTTGACCAGATTGTTGACTACCTGCGAAATCTGGCCCTGGTCCGCATACATGATTATGTCCTCGGAGAGCTCGCGGTACGCGACCTTCACCTCAGGCCAGTTCACCGAGGCTATCTTGACCGCATCTTCGGCCACTTCCTTGAAATAGAACGCTTTGCGCACGGGAGTAGCGATATGGGTGAGCGAGCGGTAGGACTGCACGAAGGAAATTAGGCCCTCGGACGACGAGGCTATGGTCCCGAGCGCCGAGCGGACGTCGTCGGCGCTGTAGTCGGCAAGATTCTGCGAAAGCGCGGAGCTGAGCGAGGCTATCGGGGTGACGGTGTTCATGATCTCGTGGGTCAGAACCCGGATCAGACGGGTCCACGACTCCGACTCGTTGTCCTCTATCTCGCGGGTTATGTCATTGAATGTGACTATTTTGACCTCGGCGGAACGGAGATGGGCCCGGCAGGCGCTCATCGAGAACCGCACCGTGCCGCGCTCGGACACGAAGGAGGCCTGAGCCTCGCCGTCCTCCACACGGCGGAAGGCGTCGGCAAGCTCCGGAGAAATCCTCTCGATCTGGCGGAGGCTGGAGATGTCGGACATTCCGAGCAGCCCGCGGGCGACAGAGTTGCTGTATTCCACCCTCTCCCCTTCCACGGCTATGACTCCGCTCCGGACCTGGTCGAGCATAAGCCCGAAATAGCGCTCCCTCTCGGCGAATTCGTTCTTTTCCGACTCGAACACGGAGCGCAGCCGGTTCAGCGAGCGGTTGAGCGCCAGATTGCGTTTCTCGGAATAGCGGAAAGCGGTCTCGCCGCTCATTATGGCGTCGGACATGAAGTCAATCTTGCCGATCATCTTGCGCTTGACTATGCACCGCACCAAGACCGCCGCTAGCACCACCGCGGCAACGGCGCCCGCGATGCCCAAGAACAGCTCAAGCCGGCTTATCTCGACAGAGCCCGCCATGAAGCCTCCGGGGGTCATATTCCGTATTTCTTAAGTTTCGAATACAGGGTGGGGCGGCTGATGTTCAGGGCCTTGGCCGCCATCGACACATTGCCGCCGCAGCGCTCCATGGCCGCCCTGACCGCCTTCTCCTCCATGTTTTCAATGGAGTCCTGCGAAGCGTCCATGCCGGTCCGGCCCATGCCGGGGTCCAGCCCGAAGCCGCCGATCACCTCGCCGTCGGACAGAATCACAGCCTTCTCAATGCAGTTGCGCAGCTCACGGATGTTTCCCGGCCAGGCATATGCCATGAGCTCGGACTCCGCCGCAGGCGAGAATGACTTCACATTGCGGGAATAACGGCGCGAGAACTCCTCCGCAAAGCGCCGGGCCAGGGGCAGAATCTCATCGGGCCGCTGCCTGAGGGGCGGCAGGCCGAGGGTGATCGTGTTTATGCGGTAATAAAGGTCTTCGCGGAAAAGGCCGCCCCGGATCATGGCCGGGATGTCGGCGTTGGTGGCGCATATCAGCCTGATGTCCACGGGTATGCTCTCAGTGCCGCCGACTCTGGTGACGCATCTGCTCTGGATCACGCGGAGCAGCTTGGCCTGGGACTGCAGGGGGATGTTGGCTATCTCATCGAGGAACAGCGTGCCGCCGTCTGCCTGCTCGAACTTGCCGGCATGGTCGGACTTGGCGTCGGTGAACGCGCCCTTGACATGGCCGAACAGTTCGCTCTCGAAAAGGGTCTCGGTGATGGCTCCGGCATCGACGCAGACCATCGGACGGTCGGCGCGGTGCGACATGCGGCGGATTTCGCGGGCCAGCACGTCCTTGCCGGTGCCGTTTTCGCCGGTGATCAGGACAGTGGCGTCGGTGGCCGCAATCTTCTCGACATCGGCGCGCAGCTTGCGCATCTGCGGGCCGCCGCCCCAGAACATCGCCGGTTCCTCCTCGACGGGTTTAGAACCGCGGCTGTGCCGGTCGCGTATGCCCGTGAGGGTCTCGATCAGCCTTGCATTGTCCCATGGCTTGACTATGAAGTCGGCGGCGCCCCTTTTCATGCCTTCCACAGCGAGGGCTATGTCGGCATAGGCCGTGAAAAGCACCACCTCCTGGTCGGGCCAGCGGGACTTTATCTCCGAAAGATGGTAGAGGCCTTCGTTGCCCGTGTTGATGTCGGTCTTGAAGTTCATGTCAAGCAGGATGACATCGGGGCGGAATTCCTCCACCGTGCGCATCAGGGTAACGGGAGAAGGCAGCAGCCCGACTCTCTCGAAGCTGCCGCCCAGCAATATCTTCAGCGCGTCACGGATGCCCGCGTTGTCATCGACGACCAGTATGCTGCCTTTCTTTGCCATCAATGACAAATTTAACAAACATCCGCGATTTCTATTCGCTCTTGAGCGACTCCACCGGATTGGTGCGGGCGATTCTCAGCGAACCGACGGCCACCGTGACAGCCACGACAGCCAGCACAAAGAGGTCGGCCACAATGAAATAGAGCGGATTCAGCGCCACCTTGACCGCAAACTGCCTGAGCCACAGGCCGGCTACCAGCCAGGCAGCGACATCGCCGACAACCACCGCCGCCACAGCCACCTTCATGAGGTCTGCCACAAGCATACGGACAATCTCGGACGACTGCGCGCCGTTCACCTTGCGCACGGCGATTTCGGCGCTGCGGCGGCAGTTCTCGTCCCTCACATAGGAAATCAGGCCTATGACCGCAATCAGCAGGGCCAGCAGCGCCCCGAGCGACCAGGTCCGCTTCATCTGCTCTGTCTGGGCATATGCGTTTCTGACGGTCTGGGCATATGCAGTCACTTCGGAGTTGCCGTCCGGAGCCACTTCGTCGATGGCGGCTTCCACCTTGCGCATAGCCTCCGGCGTCACCTCCTTGAGCTTCACGACCAGGGTCTGCATCATGGCAGACCAGTCGTATCCGCTCTTGGTGGAATCGGGGTCGGCATAGAAGCTTCTGTCCCAGCAGAAGCGGATGCTCGGCCTGGGCTCCGGCTCCACCGCATTGCCTATCACATAGTCCTCATAGACGCCGCAGACCGTAGCCTGTCCATGCTCGGACATGTTTATGGTCTTGCCCACCGCACCGTCGGACCAGTCGGCGAAGGCCGCCATTTTGGCGACGAACGACCGGCTGACGGCCACATCGTCCGGGCTTTTCGGAGCCGAACCCTCCACAAGGCGGAAGCCCATCATGTCGAAGAAGCCTTCCGAGGCTCCGTATTCATCGGCTATGTTGAAAAGGTCGCGGTCTTCTCCGGGAAGGCGGACATTGTTGCCCGAGGCCCGTTCGATAGGCATGGTATAGGTGAGCTCGGCCGCCTCCACTTCGGGAAGCCGGCGGACGGCATCGGCTATGACGTTCATCTTGTCCTGATTATAGGTAAATTTCTCATAGACCAGATTTTTATAGTCATAGCCAAGGTCGGAGTCAAGCACCTTGCGGTACTGCGCGCCCACAATCAGCACGAGGGACACCAGCACGGCGTTGATGGCGAACTGGAAGGCCAGCAGGGAGATTTTCCAGCGGCGCCGGCTCTCTTTGTAGCCGCGGAAAGCGCTGGAAATGGGTATCTTGACGAACATCCTGGCTGGAATCACGGCGGACACGAGAAAAACCACGACGACCACCGCCGCAATAATCCAGCACGAAAGCGGGGTGAGCATGTCCGTCACCGCCACTCCCAGCAGGGACTCGACGGCGCCTCTGAACGCGAGCACGAGCAGGGCCGCCACCGCAAGCGAGAGGGCCACATTGACGGCGGTCTCCCGGAGCAGGAGCATGTTTATGTCCCGGTTCCCGGCTCCGTAACACTTGCGGACCCCCACTTCCCTGGACCTGCGGATCACTCCGGCGATGGCCACCAGGACATAGTTCATCACCGACACCAGAAGCAGCAGGGCCGCGACTATGGAGAGGATGAAGACTATGTTTCTGACCTGCGGCTCCGCTCTGTGCTCCCTGGCGAAGGGCGAAAGGTAATACCAAAGGACGGTCCCGTTTTCCTCGAGCTCCTCGAGGGGCTGATGCTTTTCCTGCATCCTGTGGATGGCGTCGCTGAGCGAAGCCGGATCCACGCCTTCGGCCAGTTTCACGAAGCCCAGATAGCGGTCGTTGCCCAGCCAGTTCTCGGAGCTTGACTTGTCGATCGCGTCGATGCAGAAGATGATGTCTATCTGCATGGAACTGTTCTTCGGGAAGTCTTCATAGACTCCGCAGACCGTCAAAGGCAGTCCAGGGTACCCTTCGTTGGTGATGTCTTTCCCGACGGCCTCGCCCACTCCGCCAAGTTTCTCGGCAAAGGAGCGCGACACGGCGATCTTGCCATCCCACGAGCGGAGCGCCCCCACCGGGTCGCCGGCAAGGAAAGGTGTGTCGAACACCTTGAAGAAGCAACTGTCCGCGATCATATGCGTCGCGGTCACCTTGTCGCCTTCTCCGTCTATGACATAGCTGTCACTGTTGAATATGGTCGTGAGTCTCGTCGCCTCCTCCACTCCGGGGACCTCTTCCCTGAAGCCGGGGGCGACTCCGCCGCTGATCTGTCCGAAATCCTTGTCTTCGCCCTGCTGGCTATAGCCGGTGCGGATCCTGTAAATCCGCCCCGAATCGGCATAGGAGCTGTCATAGGACAGCTCGAAGCAGACCTTAGCGATGAGCACCATAGCCACCGCCATTCCTACTCCCAAGGACAGAACCTTGATTATCAAATCACTTGTCTTTCGCATATTTACCCCCCCCTAGGAGGTTTTCAGTATATTTTAATCATTCAAAAAAACAACGGCGGGCCATCCGGCTCCGGACGGGCCTATTCCTTCTTGAGCTCGACGGCAGGATTGGTGCGGGCGGCGCTCATGGACTGCCAGAGGACCGCAAGAGCGGCCACGACGGCGATGAACAGGCCGGCCAGGACAAAAATCCACCAGTGCAGGCCTATGCGGTAGGAATATCCCTCCAGCCACCTGTGCATCAGATACCAGCCCGCCGGCACGGCTATGACGAACGCCACTCCTATGAGCTTCATGAACTCGGCCACAAGGCCCCGCAGGACCGAATTGCAGTCGGCTCCGAAGACTTTCCTGAGGGACACCGTCCGGCGCTCCTGCTGCATATAGTAGGAGCTCATGGCCACAAGGCCGAGAGCCGAGACCAGAAGCGACAGCGCGGCGAACAGCAGCATTATCTTGAGCGTGTCGGTCTCGCTTGTGTACAGCTCCCTGATTTCCTCTTCGACATATTTGGCAGTGAAGATTTTGCCCGGGAACACCTCATCGCATACGGCCTTCACCCTTTCCATGGCCAGCTTGTGGTCGGGACCGGTCTTGACCAGAAGCAGCCACGGCCATCCGTCGGCGGGATATTCGTCATATCGGGTAATGAGGCCCGGATGCTGCTCAGAAAGCAGCGGCTTGATCTTGAAGTCATAATAGATGCCGCCTATCTGGAAAGCCCCGTTATACTTGGTCTGGAACTCAGTGGCGGACTCGTCTATGCCGAGTATTCCATAGGCATATTCATTGAGCCACGGGGCGTCGGCGGCCGCATGGTTGTCCTGCTTTTTCCGGAGGCCAAGGATGTCGAAATAGGCCTTGTCGCCCCTGATGAGCTGGAAGGAGGCGTCCTCGTCGTTTTCAAGCGCCATGGTCCAGTTGTTGGTCGAGAACATCGGATAGCCGTCGCCGACACCGACCTCCTCCACGCAGCTTTCCGCCCTGAGCCTGTCGATAAGCGGGGACAGAGCCTCCGCGCGGCCGAAGTAGTTGGCGATTTCGATCTGGTCCTCAGTGTTGTATCCGACCGGGGCGTTGATCAGGGAGCGGATCTGCAGGAACATGGTCAGCGCAGTCACCAGCATCACTATGGAAATGACGTTCTGGACCACGATTATCACCTTGCTGTAGAGCGTTTTGGTCTTGAGCCTAAGGGTGCCGCGCACGATTTCTATCGGCTCGGCCTTCTGGATGACGAGGGCCGGAAGAAGTCCGGATACGGCGCCGACCAGGACCGTAAAGACGACGCAGGCGGCGACGCTCAGCGGGCTTATGGCCTGGAACAGGGACAGCTTATAGCTCAGGGCGGCCGAAGCCATCGGAGCGAACGCCTCGCCGATCAGGACGGCCAGGCACATCGCAACGGCGCATATGGCCGTGCTTTCGGCTATCATCTTCAGGAATATGCTTCTTTTCGAGGCCCCGAGCAGGCGGCGCGTAGCCATCTCCTTTGCGCGGAATCCGGAAAGCGCCGTGGTCATGTTCACATAGTTGAGAATGGCGAACAGCAGCAGAATCAGACACATGGTGAGGAGCAGGGCCACGGTCTTCCTGTTCCCGAGATTCAGGCCCTCGTTGTAGTCCTCGTTGGCCTCCTGGAGAAAATACACCTTGCGCAGCGGGATGAGCCTGACATAGTTGTCCGCGTAGCCCCTCTCGGGCGAGAAGGTCCAGCAGTTCTCCCGGCACCAGGACAGGATGTCCGCCTTTCTGGCCTCGAGGTCGGCTCCGGGATATGCCATCACGAAGGTGACGGCGCCGCCGGCGTTGGACATGCGCTCATCGTTGGCCTCATTGACCAGAGTCATGTATTCGCCCCTGATGAAGACGTCGCAGGACTTGATTATGGAGTTGTCTATGTCCTTGAACACCCCGGCTATGGTGAGCGTCGGGGCGTTGTCGGCCGCAAGCGCATTGAACGTAATCGGCCTTCCCACAGGGTCTTTGCCATCGAAATGCGCCCTTGCGAAGCTCTCGCTTATCAGCACTCTGTCCTTGGAGGCCTTCCATTCTTCGAGGGTGCCTTCCGTGAGAGGGAAGCTGAACATGTCGAAGAAGGAGGAGTCGGCATAGGAAGCCTCCGCGTTCACGGTCTCTCCGTCTATGGTGAACTCCGAAATGCCGGCCCTTGTATATGCGGAGGCGGCCTCTATCTCGGGGAAATTGGCTTTCAGGTGGCGCTGGAACCAGTAGCCGGTCGAGAGGCTTTCGCTGTCGGCGACCAGATAGATCCTGTCGGCGTTCTTATGGAACGAATCGGTGCCGAGCTGCTTGCCCACATAGACGGCAAGCAGGAGCACGAAGGCCATGGAGACGCTGAGTCCCAGCAGGTTGACCGCACTGTAGAGCTTGTTCCTTCTGAGAAAATTCAGAAAGCTGTTCATAGGCGTTTTTTAAAGTTCGTTCTTGACATCCGAGACGATCTGGCCGTCGAAGAGGTCAATCGTGCGCTGGGCGATGGCGGCGTCTCTCTGGGAGTGGGTCACCATCACTATGGTCGTGCCCTCTCTGTTGAGCTCGCTCAGAAGGTCCATCACCTCCTTGCCGTTCTTGGAGTCCAGGTTACCGGTGGGCTCATCGGCGAGAATCAGCCTGGGTCCGGCGACCACCGCGCGGGCGATTGCGACTCTCTGCTGCTGACCTCCGGAGAGCTGCTGGGGGAAATGCTTGGCCCTGTGGCTTATGGCCATCCTCTGCATGATCTCGGTCACCTTCTGCCTGCGCTCGGCGGCGGAGATGTTGAGATATCTCAGCGGCAGCTCTATGTTCTCATAGACATTGAGCTCGTCGATCAGGTTGAAGCTCTGGAAGACGAAGCCTATATTGCCCTTGCGGAACTTGGTGCGCTCTTTTTCCTTCAGTTTGCCCACTTCCGTGCCGAGAAGCTCATAGGAGCCTCCGGTGGGGTTGTCGAGAAGGCCGAGAATGTTGAGGAGGGTGGACTTTCCGCAGCCGGAAGGGCCCATTACTGCGACGAACTCGCCGTCTGCAATCTCGAATGATACGCCGTTGAGGGCTGTGGTCTCGATTTCTTCGGTCCTGAAGACCTTGGACAGGTTGGATACTTTGATCATGATTTTATCTGTTTTTATATTTTTCGTCTTGGATTTCGCTTGGCCATAGGCCTAAAAGACAAGCACATCGCTGTCGCCGTAGTTGTCATAGGACGAGGTTATCACCTTCTCGCCGGGCTCCAGGCCCTCGAGCACCTCATAGAACTGCGGGTTCTGGCGGCCTATGCGTATGTCGCGCCTGACTGCCTTGCCGCCGTCGGGGCTCAGCACATAGATCCATTTGCCGCCGGTCTTCTGATAGAAGGTGCCGCGCGGGATGAGGACGGCCTGCTCGGACTGGCCCAGCTGCAGGTTCAGGTAATAGGTCTGGCCGGTGCGGATGTTGTCGGGCTGCTGGCCCTCGAACTTGAAGTCTGCCTGGAACTTGCCGTCGCGCACCTCGGGATAGACCTTGCGCACCTGCGCGCCGAAGTTTTCGCTCTGGCGCTCGAAGCTGGCCTCGAGTCCGGGGACGACGCGGTCGATGTAGTGCTCGTCTATCTTCGCCTCTATCTTGTAGCTGCCCTCGGAGTTAATCTGGCCGATTTTGGTGCCGGCGCCGATATATTGTCCGAGAGTGGCGTCAAGCAGGCCGAGGACTCCGTCGATGGGGGCCTTGATGGTGAGGCTTTCTTTGCGCCTGCGGATGAGCTGCATGTTGGTGCGCATGTTGGCGAGGCTCTCGCGGAGGCTCTTGAGCTCGGTGGCGCGGTAGAGGCTGTCCTGTTCCATGCTCTTGAGGGTCAGTTCCAGGTTCTGGCGCGAGAGGTCGTAGTCTTCTTCGGCCTTGAGGAAGTCTTCTTTGGAGATCAGCTGCTCGGCATAGAGCTGGCGGTTCTGCTCATAGGTCCTTTTGTTGCGGCGGGTCTCGGAGGCGTAGCGCAGGCGGTTCTGCTCGTGGGTGAGCTTCTGCTGCTCCATGGAAATCATGGTGTTGCGCAGGATGTTTTCCTTCTCGGCGAGCTCTGCCTCGGCGTTGAGGATCTGCAGGTCCAGATTGTCGTTGGAGAGCACCAGGATGGGGTCGCCGGCCTTGACGGTCGCGCCTTCCTCGACTATGATCTTCTCCACCGAGCCGCCTTCGAGCGGGCTGAGCTGGATGGTCACCATGGGCTGCACCTGGCCGCTGACGCGGATGTAGTCGTTGAACTGGCCGTCGGTCACTTCGCTGACCGTCACGGTGTCCCTGTCCACTCTGAGGGTCTTGGAGTTGTCCCTCAGCGCCAGGTAGAGCACGAAGAGCACCACCGCGGCCCCGATCCACCACGGCGCGGCCTTCCTTGTGAACGCGGCTCTCCAGCCTTTTTTCTTTTCTATTATCTTGTCCATACTCATGATATTCCGGTTTTATTTTTTTGTCTCCGGGGCATTCTCCCTCGGGCCTATTGATTGATGTATTTCACTCCGTTGTAATAGTTGACGACGCTGTTCTTGATGAAGTAGGTCAGCTGCGAATTGAGTTTCTGGGCATTGGCCTCAAGATAGTTGTTGGAGGCGGTCTGGAACTCTATGGGCGAGATGAGGCCCTGCTCCATCTTCTTCATGTTCAGCGAATAAGCTTCTTCCTGGACGTCGGCCTTGCGCTGCGCCAGGACATAGGCCGAACCCGCTCCGTCGCGGTCCTGCACGGCCCTGCGCACCTCCGCCGATATGTCCCTCATTTTCTGGTCATATTCGGCGCTGGCCTTGGCGACGGCGTTCTTTTTCCGGGCTATGTTGCTGTGGCCTTTCAGCCCCGAGAATATGGGGATGCTGAGCGCCAGCTGGACAAATTCACCGCCGTTGTTCTTGAACTGCGTCCTGAAGGGTTCGGCGACCTCGCCGCTGCCGGGGTAGGAGTAGTAGGTCGTGGACCATCCCGCATAGGCGCCGAGGGTCGGGAGCAGCTGCCATTTGGCGGTGCTGAGCTCGCGCCGGGCGTTGAGCAGGTTGTATTTGGCGATGCGGGCGGCGGGGTTGTTGGCCTGGGCGAACTCCACCATGTCTTCGGTGTCGGCCCCATCGGTCAGCATTCTGCCTTCGATGTCGGAAGGGAGGTTTTCGTCTATGGTCAGGTCATAGTCCTCGGACCAGAACATGACGTCCTCGAGGGTTATGCGGGCATCGTTCAGCTTGTTGACGGCCTCGACGTATTTGTATTCCATGTCGGCGAGGTTGGAGCTCATCTCCACCACGTCGGCGTGGCCTTTCTGCCCGAGCTCTTCCTGCCTCTTGGCTTTTTTCAGGGACTCCCCGGCGACTTCGGCCTGGGCCTTGTAGATGTCGGCCAGTTTGCTGTAATAGAGCACGTTGCAGTAGGCTTCCATGGTGGCGAGGCAGATGTCGGCCTCCACCTGGTCTTCGGAGGATTTGCCGAGGGCTATGGAGGTCTTGGTGATCTTCATGTTGTTGACCGCCTTGAAGCCGTCGAAGAGCTTGATGCTGGCGCTGAGGTCGTAGCTGTTGTGGAAGGAGGTGGTGGTGACGTAGGTGTTGGTGGCGGGGTCCACCGCGCGGCCGAAGTTGTAGTAGGCATAGGTGCTGCCGCTGATGTCCGGGGTGAACGCGCCCAGGATGGCGTCGCGCCTGTTGAGCCGCGCGTCGTCGCTTGCGGCCTGCTGGATCCTCACCTTGGTGCTGTTGCTTATCGCATAGGCCATGCACTCCTTCAGAGTCATCGGCTGAGCGGCTGCACTCAACGGCATAAGCGCCAGAATGGCCAGAAGTGTAAATATCTTCGATTTTCCCATACTCATTTCGTTTCCGCCCACAACAGTAATAACTACCGTGCCAAACCACGCAAACGACTGAATATCAAACGTCTGTCTCCAGACCCCCGGCTCCCCGCTGTAAAGAAATTTAACACTTCCCCGCCCCGCCTTTACACTTCCGGACGGCCATTACACTCCAGGGACGACCTTTACACTCCAGGGGCGACCTTTACACTCTCTCCTGCCGCCCTATGAGACATCTTCCCCGACAAAATCTTGGCACCTGTTGCCGACCGATGCCCATCAGACCGAATTTCGCATCGCTAAGTCGAGGTCATATGCCACTGACGGCCCACAAGGCCTATCTACCACACTTAGAGCACTTTACGCAAGGCCTAAGTCGAGGCACCCTGCCACTGACGGCCCTGTAGCGGACCATGCCTCGACTTAACTTTTCAACAAGAATCAACTCCGGCCGGGGTCTGCCACGATGGACGGCGTCGCATCCGAAAAGAACGGTCCCCGAGCCTGTCGAGGGGCTCGTTCTGATGGCAGAGCTTCGATTTTCGGCACCGCCGCCGGAGTTTCTGGTGGAGCTGAACGAAAAGGCGGTCAGAACCC
>CAZIFT010000020.1:12824-24726 GCA_964538395.1 uncultured Muribaculaceae bacterium | reverse complement strand
GCGGCGGTGCCGGAAATCGCCGGCAGTACTATCATTCCGGTCCCCGAGCCTGTCGAGGGGCCCGGAACGTTTGAACCAGGAACGGTCCCCGAGCCTGCGATTGCAGAGCACATCGAAGCGGGCGGGAAGAGGGATGCTTTTCGGATGCGCGAATGGGCGAAGGCGACGAAAATTGTACTATTTTTGCAGTCTGTGCGACCCGGGTTCCGCTGTGCGGGATCCGAATCCGAAAACCGATGAAAATCAGAAACATAATCATAGCCCTTGCGGCAGCCCTGCTTTCAGCCCTGCCCTCCCTCGCCCAGGGGAGTGCGGACGACCGTGAGGTGAAGCAGAAGCAGCAGGTCTCCACCCTGCCCTCACATGCTCAGGGGAGTGCGGACGACCGCGAGGCGAAGAAGAGTGCGGACTCCGACTATATGGATGCAGTCCAGCTCTATGCCGACGGCGATTATTCCGGAGCGGCCGCCCTGCTGAAAAAGGTCCTTGCCAGAGACCCCGGCAACGACGGAGCCTGGTACTATATGGGCATGAGCGCCCTGTACAGGGGCGACAAAGAAGCGGCGCTGGCCTCGCTGGACAAGGCGGCCTCGCTGGACACAGCCAACTACTGGTACAGAGACAGGCTGGCCATGGCATATGCCCGTTCCGGAGAGATGGACAAGTCCATAGCCGAATATGAGCGCCTGGCGCGGCTCTATCCCAAAAAGATGGACTCCTTCTACACCCTCACCAACCTCTACCTCGCCAAAGGCGAATACGGCAAGGCAGTCGGGGCGATAGACGACATAGAGGCTTTCTATGGCAAGTCCGACGCCACCGTGCTCACCAAATACCGCATCTTCCTCCAGGAGCAGAAACAGGAAGAGGCCCTCAAGACCCTGAAAGACTACAGCGACGAATATGCCTCGCCCCAGATACTGTCCATGCTCGGAGACCACGAGGCCGGAATGTCCAACGACTCCCTCGCATGCGCCTACTACGACGAGGCCCTGGCCCTGGACAGCGGCTACTCCCCCGCTCTGCTCGGCAAGGCCGAGGTCTATCGAATCGCCAGGAAATATCCCGAATATTTCTCCGCCGTCCGCGGAATCATGTCCTCGGAATCGGTCTCCGCGGCCGAAAAGGCCGACTATGTGAATCAGGTCACCAGACATGTGGACCCGAACTTCATCCAGGCCCACAGGGCGCAGCTGGACTCGGTCTATGTCCTGATGCAGGACCGCCACCCCGCCGACACTGCCGTGCTGCAGGTCAGCGGAGTGTATTACTTCAACACCGGCCGCCCGGAAATGGCCCGGGAGGTGCTGCGCAAAAACATGGAGTCCAATCCGGACAATGTCCGCGCCGCCTACATGTATCTGGAGGTGCTGTCCGAAACCAAGGACTATGAGACTCTCGTCTCCGAAAGCGAGAAGGCCTCCGTCCGCTTCCCCGGAGACAAGACCTTCGACAGCATGGCCCTGTTCGGCGAATACAGCCTCAAGCACTATGAGCGGGTTATCGTGAAATGCGAGTCAATGATAGCCAAGGCGCCTGCCGACAGCGCGACGTGTCTGGACGCATATTCCACAATGGGAGATATATATCATCTGATGGGCGAGAGCGCCAAGGCATACAAGGCCTATGACAAGGCCCTCAAGATCAACCCCCGCTACGCCCCGGTCCTGAACAACTATGCCTACTATCTCTCCCTGGAGGGGAAATCGCTGTCCAAGGCCTACAGGATGAGCAAGACGACCATAGAAATCGAGCCCGACAACGCCACCTATCTCGACACCTTCGGATGGATCCTCCATCTGCAGGGCAAAGACCTGGAGGCCAAGCCCTTCTTCAAGCACGCCATGCTCTATGGCGGCAAGGAAAGCTCCACCATGCTGGCCCACTACGCCATAGTCCTGGAGGCTCTCGGCGAGACCGACCTGGCCAATGTCTATAAGACTCAGGCGAAGGCCAGGGCCGAACAGGAAGAAAAGGAGGAAAAATGAAGCTCCGCATTCTGACAGCCCTTTTCGCAGCCATGCTCGCCCTGCTGCCGGCAGTTCAGGCCAATGCCCAGAACACCGGTTCCCAGGAAGCGCGCAAGGCAAAGCTGGAGAAGGAGATAGCCCAGATCAACAGACAGCTGAAGGAAAACAAGTCCAAAAGCAACACCGCCCTCGGGGACCTCACGCTGGTCAGAAAGAAAATCTCCAACAGAAAGGCCCTGATCGAAGAGTCGGACAAGGAGATAAAGGCGCTGTCCCTCCAGGTGGAGGAGAAGCGCCGCGAGGTGGACTCCATGGAGACGAGGCTCGACACCATGTCCTTCTACTATGCCCGTCTCGTGCGCAACGCCTACAAGAACAGGGACTCCCGCGTGTGGTATATGTACATCCTCGCGAGCGAAAATCTCGGGCAGGCCTTCCGGAGAATCGGCTACCTGAGAGACCTCTCGCACCAGATGAACGTGCAGGCCGAGAGGATTTCCGCCCAGAGGGACTCGGTGGAGAAGGAGCGCGCCAGGCTCGAGGTCATGAAGACGGAGGCCCAGTCGCTGCGCGCCAAGAGGCAGATGGAGGTGGTCTCCCTCCAGGACGAGGAGAAGCAGTCCAACGCGCTGGTATCCAGACTCAAGAGCGACAGGAAGAAATATGAGAAGGACCTTGCGGCCAAGCGCAAGCAGGTCGAGACCCTCAACCGCGAGATAGCGCGGATCATCCGCGAAGCGACCAAGACCACATCGAGCGGAAAGGGCTCCGGCTCCAAGACCACCATAGACTATGCGCTGGCCTCGGAATTCGCCGGCAACAAGGGCAAGCTGCCATGGCCTGCCGACGGGCCGGTAGTGGAAAAGTTCGGGCAGCACCGGCATCCGGTCTATACCAATGTGCAGATGCCTTTCAACAACGGAATCGGCATCTCAGTTTCGGGCGGGACACCGGTCAAGGCCGTGTTTGACGGCACCGTGAAGCAGATAGTCGTGATGCCCGGCTACAACAAGTGCGTGCTGGTCCAGCACGGAAACTATTTCTCGTTCTACTGCAAGCTGGGCGACGTGAGGGTGAAGTCCGGCGACAAGGTGAAGACCGGCCAGATCATCGGCACGGTGGACGGGTCTTCCGCCTCGCCTCAGCTCCATTTCCAGATCTGGAAGGGAACCTCCCCCCAGGACCCCGAACTCTGGCTTAAATAATCCGGCGCCGGGTGGCCGGCAGGTCTGCGGCGGCTGACCGGCCGGGGCGGACAATTTCCGTTTATGGGAAAGCGGAGCCGGGTTCTATGGCCGATTCAGAAAGGCGGCGCAGGAGGGCGGCCGGAACAGCATCTGAAAAATTCTTACCGGTAAGGAATTATTCTGAAAGTACAGTTTCCGGGCTTTGTGGCGAACGGGGCGCGGGATGGGGCGGAATATTTCCGGAGAAGGGGCTTTCCGGCTTTCTTTGCGGAAAAACGGGAAGTAGTATGGGAATCAGTTTCAGAACGGCCGCCGCAGCGCTCTTCCTTCTTGCCATGGCGGCGTGCGACCTGCTGGAGAGGGAGAATGCGAAGACGGAGAAAGGCGCGCGCGAAGAGAACGGGGACACCATCCGCGGAACCGCAGTGGACACTGTCCTGTATGCGGCGGGCATAGAATATCCCGAAGGATACGGCTGGCGCGAAGATCCGGACTATGGCAGCATAAACGGAACCATAGTGGTCTTCGCCGGCCAGAAACGGATTCTCGAAATCCCGGCCGGACCGGGGACCTCCATGCCCATGGACCCGAAATGCCACAAGCTCTACAAGGGACACCTCTATTCCGCCGCGGCCTCCGGAGGCGGGACCGTGATTTCCAGAGACGGCAGCCAACTGTTCAGCTACACCGGCGAGGAGACTCTCGAGGGCATTCTCACCGACGGCGACGACCTCTACACCCTCGGCAGGCCGCCCGGCGGCGCCGGATTCTGCTACCGGAAGAACGGCGAAGTCCTGCTGGAAAGCGGCGACGGCACAATCGTCGGGGACATGGAGAACTCGTTCGAGGAAAGCGGGGCCCTGTTCGAGGACGGAGGCCTCAGGTATTTCACCTATCTGGAAAAGACCGGGAACGCCGGCCGCTACATGATGGCCCGGGACGGCGTCCCGGAAGAGATTCCGCAGGAGAGCGGCGTGACCGGGATCCGCGATGCCAGAATCTTCGACGGAGAGCTGCACCTCACCGCGCAGACAAGCCACAGCTTCGGCCGCATCCTCTATATGCATGACTCAGAGACCGCAGGGCCGGCCGGAGGCATAAGCCCGGTGGCCGCCCACACCACGAACTATGGCCGCCTGGCCTCGTCCGGAGGCAAGATATTCATAAAGGAGCACTACAGCCTGGCGAACGGCACCCTGCCCGCGACCGTGCTCTGGAGCACCGACAGGAAGATCATGATAAAGGGGGACGACATCCGCGACTTCTGGCTGGACGACGGGGCCGTGTCCTGGCTGACCACGGACGGGAACAGCATAATCGGGCAGATCTCCGCCGGAGGCAAAAAAAGCACCCTCCCGGACGAATCGAAACTGATGTCCAAGGAGGGCGTTGTCTATAAATATGGAGTGTTCTATGTCGCGGCTCTGCCGCTGCAAAAGGAGCTCAGCCCCTTTGTGTGGAGGAACGGCGACCAGCTCGCATATGCTCTGAACGGATATCTCTTCGACCTCTCGGTCCTGCCGTAGGCAACAGGGAAACCGTCCCGCCGGGCGGCCGCTTCCGGAAAAGCCTCCGCACGGCCCGCCGCCTCAGCGAAACTCCAACAGGGACTATTCCAGCGCCTTCCTGAGCCCGGCCACAGCCTCTTCGGGCGAAGCGGACTCTTCCAGAAGGGACACGAACTTGGAGCCGATGATGGCGCCGGAGGCGTTGGCGAAGGCCGACTCGAGGGTCTGCCTGTTGCTGATGCCGAAGCCTATCATCCTGGGATTCCTGAGATTCATGGCGTTTATCTTCCTGAAATAGGCCTGTTTGGCCTCATCGAAAGAAGACTGCGCCCCGGTGGTGGAGGCCGAGGAGACCATATAGATGAATCCGGAGGTGTTCGCGTCGATCAGGCGGATCCTCTCCTCGCTGGTCTCGGGGGTTATGAGCATTATCATCCTGAGGTCATATCGGTCGGCCACAGGCTTGTACTCCTCCATATAGTCCTTGAAGGGGAGGTCGGGAATTATCATTCCGTCTATGCCGCAGGCCGCACATTCACGGCAGAAGGCCTCGAATCCGAAATGGATGACCGGGTTAAGATAGCCCATCAGCAGCAGCGGGATGTCCACTTCCTTTCTGATGTCGCGGAGCTGCGAGAAAAGCAGCTTCAGGTTCATTCCGCCGCGCAGCGCCTTTGCAGACGCGGACTGGATCACGGGGCCGTCGGCGAGGGGGTCGCTGAACGGAATCCCGATTTCGACCATGTTCACGCCGCCGTCGCGCAATGCCTTGATTACCCGGACCGTAGAGTCGGTCGAGGGCGCTCCGGCGCAGAAATAGATCGATAGAATATTCTTTTTATCGCCTCCGAAGAGGCTGTCAATCCTGTTCATTGATTTCTTTCAAAAAATTCTTCAGCATTTCCACATCCTTGATGCCGGGCGAGGACTCGAAACGCGAGTTGAGGTCGATTCCCCTCCACATGGGATTGTGGACTTCGCGGAGCGACTCCACGGAGTCGGGGCCTATTCCGCCGCCGATGATGAACGGAGTCTTGCTCCTGTACTTCTCGAGAATGGACCAGTCGAAAGACTTGCCCGAACCGCCTTTCCCCGCATCGAAAAGGAAATAGGCGGCCACGCGGCTGTATGGCTTCACCTTTCTCAGGTCATCGGCCGACTCTATGCTGAAAGCCTTGACTATGAGAGCCGTAGGCAGCTGATTGGATATGCTGCGGCAGAAGTCGGGGGACTCGTGCCCGTGGAGCTGAATCACATTGAGGGAAAAATCTTCCGCTCTCTTGCAGATTTCCTCCTCGGAGGCGTCCGCAAAGACACCGACCCGCTTGCAGAACTTCGGCAGATAAGGGGGGACGCCGTCACCGACGTAACGGGGAGATTCAGGTACGAATATGAAACCCATCCAATCGACTCCGAGACCTTCGACAGCGCGGATGTTGTCGGGGTCGCGCATTCCGCAAACTTTGACTATCATAATGTAGATGCTATAAAATTCTTCAATGCTTCGCCCGGATTCTTTTCCTTCATAAACGTCTCGCCTATAAGGAAACCTCTGTATCCGGCACTCCTGAGCTCTTTTACTTTTTCTGGCGAAGAAATGCCGCTTTCAGACACGCGGACAGAAACAGACTGCAATTTTGAGGCCATAGATAACGATTTAGCCACATCTACCCTGAAAGTTTCCAAATTTCTGTTGTTCACCCCCACCATGTCGGGGCCGAGCGAGCAGAAATCCAGTTCGCTTTCGTCATGAATCTCCAGCAGCACCTCGAGACGCAGGGCTTTCGCACGCTCCATCAGGCCGCGGCAAAGGTCCATGGACAGGTCCGCCGCAATCAGAAGCACCGCGTCCGCCCCGGCCAGTCTGGCCTGGAAGAGCTGATACTCGTCGATTATGAACTCCTTGCGCAATATGGGAGCCTTCACGAGGTCCCTCACGCGCGAGATGTATTCCAGACTTCCCCCGAAATGGGGGCCGTCGGTGAGTATGGACAGAGCCGAGGCCCCGGCCCGGTCATAGGCGGGGACGACGTCCTCCGGACGGGCGTCCTCGTGAATCCATCCCCGCGAAGGGGACTTGCGCTTGAACTCGGCGATGATTCCCGAAGGGGAAGACGCCAGGGACTCGCGCATAGACCTGACTTCCAGAGGCCTGTCCCGCTCCTCCATAAGCGCGTCCACCATCTGGGCGAGCTCGCGGGGCGACAGGGCCTCCTTCTGCCTTTCGATCTCCAGCCTCTTGTCGGCGACGATCTTTTCAAGAAAATTGACCATAGACCGTTATCCGTTGATTTCGAGGAACTTCCTGAAGCAGGCCAGAGCCTTTCCGCTTTCCAGCGACTCGCGCGCCTTGGCGACGGTGTCCTGGACGGAGAGGTTTCGGTCCATGATGCCGATTCCGCAGGCGGCGTTGGCCAGAATCACCGATTTCTGAGCCTCGGAGGCCGTTCCCTCCAGCACGTTATCGAAGATCCTCATCGCATCGGCCGCAGTGGCCCCGCCATAGATGTCGGAGGGGCGGACATAGTCAAAGCCCATGTCCTTGGGGGTATAGACCTTCTCGAAGTCGTTGGTGACGAGCTTGAAGCCGCTGGTGAGCGAGATCTCGTCATAGCCGTCATAGCTGGTGACCACTCCGAAATTGTCGCCGATCTTCTGGTGCGCGCTCACATAGAGGCGCAGCTGGGCCTGGTTGGCGGTGCCGTGCATGGAATTCTTCGGATGGCAGGGGTTGATGAGCGGTCCGAGGATGTTGAAGCAGGTGGGGAAGCCGAGCGCCTTCCTGATGGGGCCCACGAACTTCATCCCGTAGGCGAAAAGGGGCGCATGGAAATAGCAGATTCCGGCCTCGTCGAGGGAGCGCCTGAGGACGTCCACGTCGTCGGTGAACTTCACGCCATGGCCCGCGAGGACATTGGAGGCTCCGCTCACGGAGGTGCTGCCGCCGTTGCCGTGCTTGGTGACGCGGTAGCCCGCGCCGGCTATGACGAAGGCCGAGCAGGTGGAGATGTTGAAGGTGTTCTTGCCGTCGCCGCCGGTGCCCACTATGTCGAGAGTGTCCATGTCGCCGAGGTCCACCCTCTTTCCGGTCTCCAGCAGGCCGTCGCGGAAGCCCAGAATCTCGTCCACGGTCACGCCTCTGGCCTGCAGGGCCATCAGCAGGGCGGAAATCTGACACTGATTGTACTGTTCGCGGGTTATGCCCAGCATTATCTCCCGGGTGTCCTCCCGGGTGAGGGTCTCCCCTCCGATGAGTCTTGTGAGATAAGTTTTCATGTCTGTCGGTCGTTTTTACTTTTCAATCCAGTTTTTCATGATTCTGACGCCCTCCGGGGTGAGGACGGATTCGGGGTGGAACTGGACGCCCCTTATGTCCATGGTCTTGTGTCTCAGGGCCATGACCTGGCCTTCCGGGCTCTCGGCGAGGATCTCCAGGCAGTCCGGGAAGCCGGCGGTGTCCACCACCCAGGAGTGGTAGCGGCCGGCCTCGAACTCGCGCGGCATGCCCTCGAAGATGTAGTCGTCGCGGACTATGCGGACCGGAGTGGCCACGCCGTGGAACACCTTGTCCAGATTCACCAGACGGGCCCCGAAGGCCTCGCCCAGCGCCTGCTCGCCCAGGCATACGCCGAAAATCGGCTTCTTCCCGGCATAGGTCCGGATCACCTGCGGCACCAGACCGGCCTCGGAGGGGATTCCGGGCCCCGGGCTCAGGATTATCTTGTCATATTTTTCGAGATCCTCCATGCGGAAACGGTCGTTGCGGACCACATCCACCTCGGCGCCCAGCTCCCTGAGCACATGGCGGAGGTTATAGGTAAAGGAATCGTAATTGTCGATTATGACTGTCTTTTTCATATCCATCATCAGTTTATGCCTTTGAGGCGACCTCGATTGCGCGCCTCAGCGCTCCCAGCTTGTTGTTCACTTCCCTGAGCTCATAGTCCTCGTCGCTGGCGGCCACTATCCCGCCGCCGGCCTGGAACCAGAGCTCACCGTTGCGGCTCACGAAGGTGCGTATGGTTATGGCCTGGTTCAGCGAGCCGTTCAGGCCTATGAAACCGACGCATCCGCCATAGGCTCCCCTGCAGTGGGGCTCCCACTCGCTGATGAGCTGCATGGCCCTCACCTTCGGGGCTCCGGACAGGGTTCCGGCGGGGAAGGTGTCTATGAAGGCCTTCACCGGGTCGGCCCCCTCGTCAAGGGTTCCGCTCACGCGGCTCACGAGATGGATCACATGGCTGTAGTACTGCAGCTCCTTATAGAACTCCACCTTCACTCCGTGGCAGTTGCGGCTCAGGTCGTTGCGGGCCAGGTCCACCAGCATCACATGCTCGGCGTTCTCCTTGGGGTCGTTCCGGAGATATTCGGCGTTCTTGCGGTCCTGGACGGCGTCTCCGGTGCGCGCGGTGGTGCCGGCTATGGGGTCGATATAGGCCTTGCGGCCCTCTATCCTGCAATGGGTCTCCGGCGACGAGCCGAAAATGCGGAAGCCGCCGAAGTCGAAATAGAACAGATAGGGCGACGGATTTATGCTGCGCAGGGCCCTGTAGAGCTCGAAGTCGTCGCCCTCATATTTCTGGACGAAACGGCGGCTGAGCACGATCTGGAACACGTCGCCCCTCTTGCAGGCCTCGATGCCGCGGCGGATGTTGGCCTTATGCTCCTCGTCCGTGAGGGTGCTCGAGTACGGACCCGAGCTTCTGAAGCCATAGGACGCCGGCACAGGGCGCGCGAGACTCTTGGCGAGCTGGCCGAGCGAAGACTCCTCGCCGGGGGAAAGCAGCTCCACCATGGTCAGGGTGTTCCTGAAATGGTCGAACATGACCACATACTTGTAGAGGATGTACATGAGGTCGGGCGCGTCGTTCTTCTCCTGAGTCTCGTCCTTCACGGGGATGTTCTCGAAATAGCGGACGGCGTTGAAGGCCGTATAGCCATAGAGCCCGCAGAGCGAAGCGTCGTCGCCGCTGACCGAAATGGCTCCGAGAAACTCGTTTATGGCTTCGGCGGCGCCATATTCGGGGCTCACAGGCCTCTCGGAGACGGTCCCGTCGGGCATATGGAGCCGCGCCGTGCCGTGGCTCACGCTCACGTCGGCAAGCGGATGCACCCCGATGAAGGAGCGGCCGTTCTCGCCGCCGTGATAGTCGGACGACTCCATGAGGACGCTCTGGGGATAGAGGTCCCTGATCCGGAGATAGAGGCTCACCGGAGTGTAAAGGTCTCCGAGCACCTGGGCGGAGACTGTCGCATAGACATACTTTTTCATATCTGTCAAGTTGTTGTGTTTCAGTTAAAAATCCATGATTCCGGGGTCGTCCCTGTGGGCCAGATAGGTGTCCATGTCCTTGTCTCCCCTTCCGGAGACGGTCAGCACCACCACATCCTCCTTTCTGAACCTGTCCCTGAGCCGGGGCAGGACGCCGAGCGCATGGGCCGATTCCAGGGCCGGGATGATTCCCTCCAGACGGGTGAGCTCATAGGCGGCGCGCAGGGCCTCGTCGTCGTTGACGGGCAGGACGGTCGCCCTGTGGGCCTCGGCCAGATTGGCGTGGAAGGGGCCCACGCCCGGATAGTCAAGGCCTGCCGATATGGAATAGGGCTCTATGACCTGGCCGTCTTCGGTCTGAAGCACAAGCGATTTGCTGCCGTGGAGTATTCCCAGGGTGCCGGCGGCGATGGTGGCGGCCGTCATTCCGGAGTCAACTCCCTTTCCGCCGGCCTCGGCGAGCACTATCTTCACGGAAGGGTCGTCCACATAGTGATATATGGTGCCGGCGGCGTTGGAGCCTCCGCCCACGCAGGCGATGAGCCAGTCGGGAGTCTCGCGGCCCTCCTTGTCCCTGAGCTGCCATCTGAGCTCCTCGGAAATCACGCTCTGCAGACGCGCGACCATGTCCGGATAGGGGTGCGGGCCCACCGTGGAGCCGATTATATAGAAGGTGTCGGCGGGGTGGCAGCACCAGTCGCGGATGGCCTCGTTGGTGGCGTCCTTCAGAGTCATGTTGCCGCTCTCGACGGGGAACACCTCGGCGCCCAGCATCTTCATCTTCTCCACGTTCACATGCTGCCTCTTCACGTCGGTGGCGCCCATATAGACTCTGCAGGGCATGTCCATGAGCGCGCAGACAGTGGCCACGGCCACTCCGTGCTGGCCGGCGCCGGTCTCGGCTATGATTCTCTTCTTGCCCATCTTCCTGGCCAGCAGGATCTGGCCCAGGGCGTTGTTGATCTTATGGGCGCCCGTATGGTTGAGGTCTTCGCGCTTGAGATAGAGCCTGCAGCCATATTTCGCGCTCATGCGGGCGGCATAGAAAAGCGGCGAGGGGCGGCCGGCATAGTCGCGCAGCAGGGAGCGGAATTCCTTCTGGAAGTCTTCGCTTCCGATGATGGGCAGATAGGCCTCCTTCAGGTCCTCTACGCATTTGTAGAGGATTTCGGGGACATATGCCCCGCCGAACCTGCCGTAATACCCGTCTTTGTCCACGAGAAATGATTTCATGTCTATTGTCGTTTTGATTGTTGCACAAAAAAAGAGGAAACCCTTGAGTCGTGCTCTCGGATTTCCTCGTACTTTCTATATTTTGATTGTCTAATTACAGGTACGCCGAATCACCTCACGACTTTGAGTGTCTTGAGTGCCAGCGCCACCAGCAATTATTCATCATCATAGGTTCTCTGTAATTTTTCTTGACGGGGTCAAAATTACTCCTTTCACGGTAAAAACAAAAGGAAAATTCGACTTTATCGGTTTTGTTTATTTATAGGGCACCAGGGGCACGGTTCCGGGTATGCTGTCGTCGGGTTTGCCGTGGAGATAGATTATCCTCTGGTTGGAGCTGCCGCGGAAATAGAGCTGGGTGTCGCGCAGTTCCTGGACGAAGGGGCCGTCCACAAGCACGTCCAACCAGGGGAGCATGGCCGCCATGGTCTTGTCCGCCAGGATTTCTTCATATGTGAATCCGGTCCAGCACCAGATTGTCTTGCCGGTTTCGTTCTTTATGCGCATGGCCAGTTCGGTGAAGGCTTCGGCCTGATAGAAGGGGTCGCCGCCGGAGAAGGAGACATTGGCGAGGTCGTCGGATTTTATCACGCCCATCAGCTCTTCGACATCCACCCAATGGCCGTTTTTCATGTCCCAGGACTGGGGGTTGTGGCAGCCGGGGCAATGGTGGCGGCAGCCGGCGCAGTATATGGACGTCCGCAGGCCCGGCCCGTCGGCCATGGTCTGTTC
>CAZIFT010000020.1:0-12724 GCA_964538395.1 uncultured Muribaculaceae bacterium | reverse complement strand
TACTTATGCACCACGCGGTCCTTGAGCTCGGCGAGCTTGGCGGAGTTCCACCTTTCGGTCGTGCCCACCAGATAGCCCGTGATGCGCTGCAGCGTGTCTATATGGTGGCCGTGGCACACAGGGCACTCGGTGAGACCCTCGGTGGCGTCTTCATAGCCGCAGTCCATGCAGCGGTTCCTGTTGTGGTTCACGCTTCCATAGCCGATGTTGTAGCGGTCCATAAGGTCCACTATGTTCATGATGGCCTCCGGGTTGTGCGTGGCATCGCCGTCAATCTCCACATAGAAGATGTGTCCGCCCTTTTCATATTCATGATAAGGGGCCTCGATTTCGGCCTTATGGCGCGGCGAGCAGTGGAAATAGACCGGAATGTGGCTGGAGTTGGTGTAGTATTCCTTGTCCGTGACTCCCGGGATGATTCCGAAAGACTTCTTGTCCATCCTCGTAAACCTTCCGGAAAGGCCCTCTGCGGGCGTGGCCAGTATGCTGTAGTTGTGGTGATAGGTCTCGGAGAAGCTGTTGGCCTTGTCGCACATGAACGACACTATCCTCAGACCGAGCTGCTGGGCCTCATCCGACTCTCCGTGATGCTTGCCCACAAGGGCTATCAGACATTCGGCCAGTCCGATGAATCCGATTCCGAGCGTGCCCTGATTGATGACGCTCTCCACGGTGTCGTTGGGAGACAGCTTCTCGCTTCCGATCCAGAGCTTGCTCATCAGCAGGGGGAACTGCTTGACAAGGGCCGTCTTCTGGAAATTGAAGCGGTCGTCCAGCTGGCGAGCGGCGAGATTCAGCAGCTTGTCCAGCTTCTCGAAGAACATCTCTATGCGCTTTTCCTTGTCCGGCTCGTCCATGCACTCGATCGCAAGGCGGACTATGTTTATGGTGGAGAAGCTGAGGTTGCCCCTTCCTATCGAGGTCTTGGGTCCGAAGCGGTTCTCATACACCCTGGTGCGGCATCCCATGGTCGCGACCTCATGCTCGTAGCGCTTGGGGTCGTCGGCGCGCCATGCGTCGTCCTGGTTGAAGGTGGCGTCAAGGTTCAGGAAGTTCGGGAAGAAACGGCGGGCGCTGACCTTGCAGGCGAACTTGTAGAGGTCATAGTTGGGGTCCTCGGGAAGGTAGCTCACTCCGCGCTTCTTCTTCCATATCTGGATGGGGAAGATGGCGGTGGATCCGTTTCCGACGCCCTCATAGGTCGTGTTGAGTATTTCCCTGATTATGCAGCGGCCCTCGGCCGAAGTGTCCGTGCCGTAGTTTATGGAGCTGAACACCACCTGGTTGCCTCCGCGGGAGTGGATGGTGTTCATGTTGTGGACAAACGCCTCCATGGCCTGATGCACCCTGCCCACTGTCTGGTTCACGGCATGGGCCTTGACCCTCTCGCCGTCCTTGAGACCGTCCAGTTCCACCTTTATATAATCGTCTATGGGAGCGTCCTTGAGGCTGCTGTAATCGACGCCCTCGAGAGCGGAGGCCTTGTCGATCTCCTCCTGATAGGTTTTTCTCACGAAGGGAGCCAGATAGAAGTCAAACGCCGGAATGGCCTGACCGCCGTGCATCTCGTTCTGCACGGTCTCCATGGATATGCAGGCGAGCACCGACGCGGTCTCTATCCTCTTGGCGGGACGGGACTCGCCGTGACCGGCCTGAAGGCCTTCGTTGAGGATCTTGTCCAGAGGATGCTGGAGGCAGGTGAGGCTCTTGGTGGGATAGTAGTCCTTGTCATGGATATGGATATAGCCGCCATAGACCGCGTTCCTCACGTCCTCGGACAGGAGGCATTCGTCCACATAGGTCTTGGTGGCCTCGGAGGCGAACTTCATCATCATGCCTGCGGGAGTGTCGGCGTTCATGTTGGCGTTCTCGCGGGTGATGTCGTTGGCCTGGGCGGCGATTATCTCCTGGAAAATCTCGTTGCTCTTGGCCTTGCGGGCCATGTTGCGCTTGTTGCGGTAGGCGATGTATTTGCGGGCGACCTCCTTGCGGGTGCTCTTCATGAGCTCGAATTCCACACAGTCCTGAATCTGCTCCACCGACATGCTGTCTTCGCCCTTCTTGCTGATCACGTCGGCAATCCTGGCGGCGAGAACTATGTCTTCGCCGGCCTCTGTGACATCCATGGCCTTGAGGATTGCGGCCACTATCTTCTGGTTATTGAAATCCACCACGCGCCCGTCGCGCTTGATCACATGCTTTACCATAGTCCGATGAGTTTTCCGTTAAAAAGCCGTCCGGAGACTTCCCGGACAGCTTCTAAAGCAAATATATGATTATCTCCTTTTTTTCGGCAGAAAGAGCGTAAAAAGTTATCCACAATTTCCACAACGCCTTTCCAAGCCATTAAAAGCCAATGCATAAGCAGAAATGCCGCCGCTTTTTTCGCAAACTCCCGGCATAATCGCAGATTTCGCTATCTTTCGGCATATTTGCGGAGCCCCGCCGAAAGGGCCCGCCCGATGAAGATGAATGCATATGCCATATTTTCCCGCCTCGCCGCCCTGCTTGCCGGAGCGTTTGCGCTGATTTCCTGCGCGGGAAAGCCGGGTCCGGCGGAAATTGCCGGCCACCGTTTCATAGACCTGGGCCTGCCGAGCGGCCTGCTCTGGGCCGAGACCAATGTCGGCGCCAGCTCTGAGACCGGCAGCGGCGACTATTTCGCATGGGGCGAAACGGCTCCGAAGGCCGATTATGGCTGGGAGACTTATGCCTATGGCAACGGCGAGGACAGCCTGACGAAGTACACCCGCGCCGGCGGCCCGTACGCTCTCGAGCTTTCTGACGACGCCGCTGCCGTGAACTGGGGCGAAGGCTGCCGCATGCCCACCCTGGCCGAGTTCGCCGAGCTCCGGGACACGCTCAACTGCACATGGACCTGGACTGCCCGTCCGGATTCAGACGGCACTTCCGTCAACGGCTATTTGGTCACCTCCAGGGCCAACGGCAATTCCATTTTCCTTCCCGCCGCCGGCTGCCGGGACGGATCCGAATCCCTTTATGAGGGCTCGCGCGGCTATTACTGGTCCCGCTCCCTCAACCCGCTCTATGACTTCTACGCCGACTACCTCTGCCTCGAGAGCGACTTCCCCTACATCGGCCATGACGACCGCTCCTTCGGCCTCCCCGTCCGCCCCGTCGCCGAAAGACAGACTGCCTCCGCCAGACTTCCATAGTCCTCCGGGCACAAAGATATGGTCCCCGCACCGCAACCCGGTTGCAGATTTATGCCTATGCCCGTCCGTTAGCCAGCAGGCCCTTGCTTCCGAGCCACAGAAGGAAGAACTTGTCATACACCGAATAGACTCCGGCGTCATTGGTGATGAAATCCTTTTCCAGCAGACCCCTCACCGCTGACGAGACGCTACTCGGCGATATCAGGCCATATTTCCGGACAAATGCGCTTCCCGACACTTCTTTGGCATTGTTCTCTGACGCAATGGCCAGGAACACGTCGCGCTGCTTCGCCGGCATCTGATAAAGCAGTGATTCATAGCTGTCTGACGAGAGACGGACTATGAAATCGATGGCCCCGCCTATCATTTTGGTCGAGCAGACGGTGCCCTCTTCAGTCATGGAGAACAGAATGCTCAGCACCCGGTGGATATAGCTGGTCACGGCATCGAATTTCGCATAGAGCGAACTCACGACCTCCGGATCGACGGTCCGTCCTCTTCCCCTGAACTTTTCTTCCGCGAACTCAATATACTTTTCAAGAGGAATCGGCTTGAGATTCATGACCGTGACTCCCTGATAAAAAGGACGCGAAGGGGATGTGAATATCCCGTTCATCAAATGCCTGTGGCTGCCTGAGAAAATGAAATGAGCGTTGGTCGTCTTCTGGACATAGGTCCGAAGGGTCGCCTCCACATTCGTGTCTGCATATTTCGTTATCTGCTGAAACTCGTCTATGGCGACGATGCAGGGACGGTCGGCGCTCTGCAGATAGGAAAATATCTCATCGAGAGTCGCGGCGGGGTTTCTCAATTCACCCAGTCCGACGCTCCAGCTCGGCTGGCCGTTGATGTCGAAGGAAATCTCCGTGCGGATTGAGTTCACGGCAGCAATGAATTTTTCCCACGCCTTCTTCCCTTTGGGTTTCAGCGCGTCCAGAACCGCTTTTCCGAGGACATTGACAAAATCTCCGAGCGATTTGGTAGCATAGATGTCTATTATGAAACAGTAATAGGAGTCCCTGAATTCCTCACAGTCAAAGACATGGTTGATGAGTTCCGTCTTGCCGAGCCTTCTCGGAGAGACGAGGGCAACGTTGTGTTCGTTTGTCAGCAGGGTCCTGAGATCATCGGTCTCTTCCACTCTGTCGCAGAAAAATTCAGTTCCCGCATATCCGTTTGTCACAAAAGGGTTCTTCATATCCGTTTCATTTTCAGCGAATATACGCAAAAAATTCTTCATCGTCATAAAATGATAATCATAAAATGACGATGAGATTCAGAAGAGGCCAGTCCTGGCGCCGGAAAAGCCGACGGCGAGGGACGGGCATTTTGAGAAGCGGCGATTTTGTCCTATCATTGCATAAACATATAACTGAAAAATGACACACGGACATGAAGTACTCCACATGATGGAGGGCAACAGCTATGCTACAAAACAGCAGCTTATAGATGCAATCATCAGCCGTTTCGGAGCGGACGAGCGGTTCTATACCTGCTCCGCCGAGAACCTGACCGCCGCAGAGCTGGTGGACTTTCTCGAAGCGCGCGGCAAGTTCATGCCGGCCGCCGGACCGGACAGCTTCACGGTCGATACATCCAAAGTCTGCAACCATTGACAGAGATGCTCATCTATCTCATAGCCATAAACATCGTGACGTTCGCGGTCTATGGCATAGATAAATACAAGGCCCGGCATGACATGTGGCGCATACCGGAATCGACCCTGCTTCTGCTGGCGGTCATCGGCGGCAGCATAGGCGCATGGTGCGGCATGAAGGCATGGCACCACAAGACCCTGCACAAGAAGTTCAGATACGGGATTCCGGCGATACTCATCCTGCAGCTTGCCGCCGCCCTGTGGTTCATCAACAGGCTGGCCCAGACGCCCATGCCGATATAAACCGGGGCCGCAAAAAATCACGCAATGACAGGAAGCATAATCGGGGACATCGCAGGAAGCATCTACGAGTTCCACAACATCAAGACAAAAGACTTTCAGCTGTTTACGGACAGGCAGTCGTTCACTGATGACAGCGTGCTGACCGTCGCCGCCGCGCAGTGGATTCTGGACGGATGCAAGAATCCGGCGCCCTACTATGCCGATTTCGCGTCGCGCTACACCGATGTGATGGGTGACTATGGCCCGGGATTCAAAAACTGGCTGGTCCGGGCTGTCAGGCAGGGAATCTATGCTCCATACAATTCCTGCGGCAACGGTTCGGCCATGCGCGTCGCCCCCGTCGGATGGGCCTTCGACACCGAAGAAGAAGTGATGGAAAAGGCGGAGGCCTCGGCCGAATGCACCCACAACCACCCCGGCGGCATAGCCGGAGCACAGGCCACGGCCCTTTGCATATTGTGGGGGCGTCAGGGCAAGGGAAAAGAATTCATCCGCCGGGAGATAGAGAAGCGTTTCGGCTATGACCTCGACATGACCGTGGCCCGGCTGCAGGAGTGCTATTCGTGGGACGGCATGCCCGGCGGCAAATGGTCGGGCGGCACCTGTCAGGGGTCAGTTCCGCAGTCCATCGTCTGCGCCCTGGAGGCCGTGGACTTCGAGGACGCCGTCCGCAACGCCATAAGCATAGGCGGAGACTCCGACACCGTCGGCTGCATCGCCGGCAGCATAGCCGAAGCCCTCTATGGCATTCCCGCCGCCATGCATGACAAAGGCCTTGCCTATCTGCCGGCAGACCTCCGCCGCGTCGTTGACGACTTTGAGCATAGATACGGGCCGGCCATGCCGAAATAGCCTTCCTGCGGCCACCGGAGATGGACTGTGCCGGCGGATAAAAATCATTTTTACAGAAAAAACGGCCGGGAAATGGGCGGAAATGCACCCGGATTTGGAATATTGTTTGTAGCGAAGGCCTCCGATACAACCTGACACAAAAGATGATCGGCAACATTAAAACAATCGGAGTGCTTACCTCCGGCGGAGACGCACCCGGAATGAACGCGTGCATAAGGGCGATAACCCGCTCCGCGATTTACAACGGCTGGAAAGTTTACGGCTTCTACCGCGGCTTCGAAGGCCTGATGAACGGCAATTGCAAGGAACTCGTCACAGAAAGCGTCAGCGGAATAATCCAGCACGGCGGCACCATACTCAAGACCGCCCGCAGCCAGGCCTTCACCACCCCCGAGGGCAGGAAGAAGGCATGGGAGACCATCCAGAAGCTGGGCATAGACGCGCTGCTTATAATAGGAGGAAACGGCTCCCTCACCGGAGCGCAGGTGCTGGCTTCGGAATATGACATCCCGGTCATAGGCCTGCCCGGCACCATAGACAACGACCTCTACGGAACCGACTCCACCATAGGCTATGACACAGCCCTGAACACGATAGTCGAGAGCGTGGACAAGATCCGCGACACCGCCTCCTCCCACGACCGCATATTCTTCGTGGAGGTGATGGGCCGCGACGCCGGCTTCCTCGCACAGAACAGCGCCATAGCCTCCGGAGCCGAGGCGGCCATAATCCCCGAAGACCAGACCGACGTGGACCAGCTCGCGCAGTTCATAGAAAGAGGAGTGCGCAAGAGCAAGAACAGCTCCATAGTCATAGTCTCCGAAGCCAAGTCCAACGGCCACGGCGGCGCCATGTACTATGCCGACAGGGTCCGCAAGGAATATCCCCAGTTCGACGTGAGAGTGACCATACTCGGATATCTGCAGAGGGGCGGAACCCCCAGCGCCAACGACAGGATCCTCGCCAGCCGCCTGGGCTATGCCAGCATAGTGGCCCTGCAGGAGGGCCAGAGGAACATAATGGTGGGCATCGAGGACGACAAGATCGTCTATGTCCCGCTGAGCCGCGCCATAAAAAAGAACAAGCCCATCGACAAGGAGCTGATCGAGGTGCTTTCCGTCCTCTCGATATAGTCCCGGCCGGGGCACGTTCTTGGAAATCAGGCCGTTCGTGCCTGGGGAAGATGCCCGGCAAAGCGGATAATTTTGATAAATCCGAAAAAATTCTTACTTTTGCGACCCCTATGTTGTGTAGGGATCGCAAATTTTAGTTATAAACCATTAAAGATCAAGACAGTGGAGACACAAAGCTACAAGACGGTTTCGCTGAACGCAGCGACCGTAAAGAAAGAGTGGGTCGTCATTGATGCTACTGATCTCGCACTTGGACGTCTGGCCGCCAGGGTTTCGCTTGTCCTTCGCGGCAAGACCAAGCCCGGCTACACTCCTCACGTGGACTGCGGTGACAATGTCATCGTGATCAACGCCGAGAAGATCGCCCTCAAGGGCAACAAGATGTCCAATCGTGTCTATGTGCGCTACACCGGATATCCCGGAGGACAGCGTTTCTCGACACCTGCAGAGATTCTGCGCAAAAGACCTGCTGAATTGGTCAGGAGAGCCGTCAAAGGCATGCTCCCCAAGACCCGTCTCGGAGACAAGCTGATCGGCAACCTGTATGTCTATGCAGGACCCGAGCACCCTCATCAGGCTCAGCAGCCCAGGACAATCAAGTTGAATGAAATTTAAACAGAGCAAATGGAAAAAACAGTTAACGCCCTTGGAAGACGTAAAACAGCTGTGGCTCGTGTTTATCTGAGCGCCGGAAGCGGCAACGTTACGATCAACGGACGCGACCTCAAGGAGTACTTCCCCGAGGAGACCCTCCAGTACATCGTGAACCAGCCCTTCGAAGTCACCGGCACCCAGGGACAGTTTGACATCAAGGCTAACCTCGATGGAGGCGGAAGCAAAGGCCAGGCCGAGGCTTTGAGACTCGGAATCTCCCGCGCACTTTGCGAAGCCGACAGAGAGACCTACCGTTCCACCCTCAAGTCCGCCGGTTTCCTTACCCGCGACTCCAGAGAGGTCGAAAGGAAGAAGCCCGGTCAGCCCGGAGCACGCCGCCGCTTCCAGTTCAGCAAACGTTAGTTCAGAGAACTGGTTTACGCACACAGTGCGGTTGGAAAATTTTCGGACCTTCCCGTGCGGATGCGAATCCGCGGAAGCTGCTTGAAGATTGCCGTACTGCGATAAAATCCGGGAGACTGCGGCTAGCCGCGCTACTTTCGGGTTGATGTAAGAGCCCCGTGGGCACAGGCAAGGCCCGGGGGATAGTTTCAACAAACAAAAGACTTAAAAAAATGCCAAGAACAAATTTCCAGGAACTTCTTGACGCAGGCGCCCACTTCGGACACCTTGCCAGGAAATGGAATCCTAAAATGGCTCCCTACATCTTCGACCAGAAGAACGGGATCCATATCATAGACCTGCACAAGACCGTCGTCAAGATCGACGAGGCCGCAGAAGTCATGAAAGAGCTTGCCCGTTCCGGACGCAAGATTCTCTTCGTGGCCACCAAGAAGCAGGCCAAGGACATAGTGGCCGAGAAGGCCGCTTCGGTGAACCTGCCTTACGTGACAGAAAGATGGCCCGGCGGAATGCTTACCAACTTCCCCACCATCCGCAAGGCTGTCAAGAAGATGAACACCATCGACAAGATGAAGGAGGACGGCACCTACGACAAGCTTGCAAAGCGCGAGCGTCTGCAGATTGACCGTCAGAGAGCGAAACTCGAAAAGAACCTCGGTTCCATCAGGGACATGAACAGGCTCCCTTCGGCAATTTTCGTTGTGGATGTACAGAAAGAGGCCAATGCCGTCAAAGAGGCAAACCGTCTCAACATACCGGTTATCGCTATGGTTGATACATGCTGCGATCCCACTCCGATTGATTATGTGATTCCGGCAAACGACGACGCTGTAAAGAGCATCGAGTACATCACTTCGGCACTTTGCGCCGCTATTGAGGAAGGCCTGAACGAGAGAAAGCTCGAGAAGGAGAAAGAGGCTGAGGCTGAGGCCGAGGCTGCTCCCGCCAAGAAGCTCCGCCCCCGCAAGGGTGCCAAGAGCGCCGAGGAAGAGGCTCCCGTGAGCGAAGAGGCTTCCGTCAAGGAAGAGGCTCCCGCTGAGGAAGAGGTGAAGAGCGAGTAAGACTAGGCTCTGTTTTTAACACTATAAAGAACAAGACAATGGCAATTACAGCAGCAGATGTAATGAAACTGCGCAAGATGACCAGCGCCGGAATGATGGACTGCAAGAAGGCTCTCACAGAGGCTGACGGCGACTTCAAGAAGGCTGTGGACATCATCCGCGAGAAAGGCAAGCTCGTAGCCGCCAAGAGGGCTGACCGCGAGACCACGGAAGGCGCTGTCCTTGTCCGCGTGAACGGAGACAAGGGCATACTCACCTGCCTGGGATGCGAAACCGACTTCGTCTCGGCCACACCCGACTTCAAGGCTCTTGCAGCCGAGATAGCCGACGCGGCCATTGCGAATGTCCCCGCTGACGCCGAGGCTCTGAAGGCATGCAAGTGCTCGAACGGCCACACGGTGGAGGAGGAGATCTCCGCACAGACCGGAAAGACCGGTGAGAAGCACGTGCTCGCATACTATGCATGCCTCGAGGCTCCCTATATCGCAAGCTATGTGCACTTCAACGGCAAGCTCGGCGCTATCGTAGCCTTCAACAAGCCTGTTCCCGAGGATCTCGGAAAGGCTGTGGCACAGCAGGTTACAGCTATGAACCCTGTGTCTGTCTCCCCTGCCGACTGCCCTGCAGAGGTTGTGGAGAACGAGAAGGCCGTAGCCATCCAGAAGACCAAGGACGAGATGGTCAAGAAGGCTGTTGAGGCCGCTCTCAAGAAGGTCGGCATCAACCCTGCCCATGTGGACAGCGAGGATCATATCGAGTCCAACACTGCCAAGGGCTGGATCACTCCGGAGCAGGCAGAGCAGGCTCGTGAGATCATCAAGACCGTGTCGGCCGAGAAGGCTGCATCGCTTCCTGAGCAGATGATTCAGAATATCGCCAACGGCCGTATCCAGAAGTTCTTCAAGGAGCAGACTCTCGAGGAGCAGGATTTCGTGCAGTCCGACGAGAAGGTTTCTGTCGCAAAGCACATCCAGTCTATCGACAAGGAGGCTAAGGTGCTTGCATTCAAGAGATTCTCTCTCAGCGACTAGTTTTTTAACGACATACTTCAAAAAAGGATGACTGATTTTTCAGTCATCCTTTTTTTGTGTCCGCAATTCGCGGCGGTCCCCGAGCTTGTCGAGGGGCCCGCCCGGAGGAGGCAGCTGAATCAGAAGCTGTAGGTGATGCCGATGCCGGACACGAAGCTGGTGCGGTAGAAGTCGTCCTGTCCCGGGATCATCAGGTTCTCGGCGCTCAGCTTTTCAGCCAGGCCAGGCACCGCTCCGGCCAGCTGTCCGAGCACGGGAGCGAGCTTGGACGCGATGAGGGCGCCGTTTCCGCCATAGTCCTCCTGCTCCTTGGTGAGATGCTCAAAGAAGGTCTTGTAGATGCCGGCCTCTATGGACATCCTGCTGTTGATGTGATACACCGCGCCGAGTCCGCCGGAAATGGAATTGGTCGTGTAGCTCATGTCAGAGATATATTTGGCGTCGCTGCCGAAGCCGAACACGGTCTTGTTGGCGCCTATGCTGAGGGTCAGCCGCTTGTTGACGTCATATTCCATGCCCCCGAGAATCTCATAGGAATTGTGCTTCAGGCAGTCCTGCTTGTCGTTCTTGCCCGTCTCGCTGTTATACTGCCTGGCGGCCTTGTCGAAATAAATGTTGGCGCCGAGCGACACCCTGAAATTGGGCTTCACCTCATACTGGCCTCCGAGATTGAGGCTTCCGGGGATGTCGGCGGCCACCCTGTCCAGGTCATACTGCGCGATGCCGGTGGTGTTCACCTTCGTGTCGTTCTCCAGGCGCACCCTGGTGTTGAACTCATACCTTGCGGAGAAGTTGAACTTCCCGGTCTTGTAGTCCACCGAGAGAATCGGGGTCCATGCGATGTCGGTCTGGCGGGCGTCGAGAGCCTTGTCGCTGACGAGTCCCGAGGCCATTCCGACGGCCGTCTCAGCGGGAATCAGGCCTCCCGAGACTGCCGATATCGCGGTGCCCAGCACAGTGGCGGCGGGCAGCATGTTGCCGCCATATTCAAGGCTGATGTTTTCGAGGCTTCCGACATAGCTGTTCACAAGATAGTTCATGCGCACTCCGGCCGAGACGCTGAGCTTATCGGTCAGCCTGTAGCCGAGATTGAGCTGGCCGGAGAAGTTGTACTGCTCGCCGGTCAGGCTGATGTCGGCGTCATATGCCGTGACGGTCTGAGTGCCGGTGAGGTTGTTGATGAGGGCCGGAATCATGGCCACGGGCGCCTCGAACGAGCCCAGTCCCTCCGCATATTTCGCCTTGCCGCCTCCCGAGACCACTCCGAAGTGGAACGAGGCGAACATCCTGTCATGCTTGTAGGCCATGTCGAAGTGGGGCAGCACAGGGACGAAGGTCTTGCCCTTGTAGGTCTTGTAGCCGCGTCCGCCGTTGTCCACGCCATATTTAAGGGGCTCATAGGTGGAAGTTGTGTGGCGCTGCTGGACTGCGGTCTGCACATCGAAGGCGAGATGCCATCCGTCGTTCATGAATCCGATGCCGGCCGGATTGAAATAGGCTCCGTGCACGCCTATGGCCGCATTCTGCGAGGGGTTCCTGAGAAAGGCGATATTCTGGTTGGTGTTGGTGACATAGCCACCTGCGTTGGCGAGGGCGGTTGCTGCGCACAGGCCTGCCGCGAAAGTAATAATCTTCTTCATTTGGTCGAATTTATTTTCTTTTCGGGCACAAATGTAGATTTGTTCAACAAATCTACCAAATCATTCGACCAAAAGGATAATTATTACAGTCCCCCGCCTTTCTAAATTTATTTATATGGCCCTCAAAGGAAAAGCCCTGAGCCGAGACAGGTTGACACAAAAAAGGGGATGGCTAAAAAATTAGCCATCCCCTTATTTATTTTCAGTATAAAACTAGAGGTTCGGATTCTCGGACTTCCAGTCAGCCACGGGAGGGACAATACCCAGCTCGACAATCTCGTCGCGCATCTTGCAGAGATGAGCATAAGAAGCGTCGAGAGCGGCCATCTCATCGGCTGTGCCGACGGGCAGCGTGAAATGCACACCGGTGGCGTCGATGGTGGTGGGCATAGCCATCATGACATTGTGATACTTCTCAGTGTTGGCATAGCAGCCTGCGGGAAGCGTGAAAGGCTCCTCGCCCATTGCTGCGGCAATCATCTTCACTGCGAGATAGGCAGGGCTCTGGAAAGAAGACCTTCCGCGGAGCTTGATGATGTTGGAACCGCCCTGCACGGTGTCGTGCTTGATCTCGTCGAATCTCTCCTTGGAAAGGTTCATCTCAGAGAGAGGCTTGCCGTCAATCTTCACTGCGGAAGCGAAGACAGCCATCTGCTCGCCGTGTCCGCCGAAGGTGTGGGCGCCGGTGACCTTGTCCTGCTGCACGCCGAACTCCTTGGCAAGAGCCTCCTGGAGACGGGTGGAGTCGAGGGCTGCGAGAGATGTGAGCTGGTGGGGCTTCAGACCGGAGTGGATGAGAGCTGTGAGAGCTGTCACGTCAGCGGGGTTGAAGATAACGACCACATGCTTGACATCGGGGCAGTATTTCTTGATGTTGTCACCGAACTCGGCGGCAATCTTGCAGTTGCCCTTGA
>CAZIFT010000019.1:0-24967 GCA_964538395.1 uncultured Muribaculaceae bacterium | reverse complement strand
TTTATTTCTGTCGGATGTAAATCTGCAGCGGACAGCCGCAGAGGTCGAAATGCGAGCGCAGCTTGTTCTCGAGGAAGCGCTTATAGGGGTCCTTCACATACTGCGGCAGATTGCAGAAAAACGCAAAGGCCGGGAACTTCGTCGGCAGCTGAGTGATATACTTGATCTTCACATACTTGCCCTTCCATGCCGGCGGCGGGAAATTCTCGATTTCGGGCAGCATCGCGTCATTCAGCTTCGAAGCTCCGAGCCTGCGGGTATAGTTCGCATAGACCCTCGCCGTCTCATTCAGCACATCCATTATCCTCTGCTTCTTCATCACCGAAGTGAACACTATCGGAAGGTCATTGAACGGCGCAAGGCGGGCCTTCAGAGCCTGGGTATATTCCCTCAGGGTGTTGCTCTCCTTCTGGAAAAGGTCCCATTTGTTCACCACCAGCACACAGGCCTTCCTGTTCCTCCTGATGAGGTTGAATATGCTCATGTCCTGAGCCTCCATTCCGGTCGTGGCGTCAATCATGAGTATGCAGACATCCGAATGCTCTATGGCGCGGATGGAACGCATCACCGAATAGAACTCCAGATCCTCGCTCACCTTGTTCTTCTTCCTCATTCCGGCCGTGTCCACAAGCACGAACTCATGGCCGAACTTATTGTAATAGGTTGATATCGAATCCCTTGTGGTGCCGGCCACCGGAGTCACTATGTTCCTCTCCTCGCCGAGCAGCGCATTGGTGAGCGAAGACTTGCCCACATTGGGCTTTCCGATTATGGCTATGCGCGGGACTCCCGGATGCGAATCGTCCTCTCCCGCGTCCTCCGGCAGCTTCTTTATGATCTCGTCCAGAAGGTCTCCCGTGCCGCTTCCGTTCGCGGCCGAGATGCTCCAGCACTCGCCGAGTCCGAGAGAATAGAACTGGGGAACGTCATACATCTTCTCTCCGGAATCCACCTTGTTCACGCACAGGATCACAGGCTTGCCGCTCCTTCTGAGCAGGTCCGCGATTTCGGAGTCAAAGTCGGTGACGCCGGTTCCGGCCTCCACCATGAACAGCACCAGATCGGCCTCCTCGATGGCGATCACCACCTGCTTGCGGATCTCGCCCTCGAACGCGTCGTCCGATCCCGACGACCATCCTCCAGTGTCCACCACCGAAAACTCGCTGCCGCACCATTCGCATCTGCCGTAGTGCCTGTCACGGGTCACGCCGGCCGTCTCATCGACTATCGCCTGTCTCATTCCCACCAGGCGGTTGAAAAGGGTGGATTTCCCGACATTCGGGCGCCCCACAATCGCTACCAAACTCATAACTCTCTCAGTTAAAATTTATTCGCCCCGCTGCTTACTGTGGCGGGGATAAAACCCGCAGCCCACGCAGTCGCTGGAATAATTTCCGGAACAGCCGGAGGCCGGGCCTTTCTTCTTCTGCTGACCGAAGATGTCCTTGTCGATCTCGTTCATGCAGCGGATGCCGCGCTTGCGCATCTCCTCATTGTCTCCCACATCGCTTTTGGGAAACTCTTTTCCGCGGAACAGTATGTTGAAACACATCCCGAAAACACAGATGGCGATGAACGCCAGCGCCGCCAGAAAAATGCTCAAAAACTTCATGCTCAGCAAGTTTAATCTTATACCGTTCCTTTATATAAACAGGTCCGGAGAGGGGCGTCCGGACAAATCGGCCGTTCCCTCTCCGGTGGCTGTCAGATTCTTAGAATATGAACTCCGAGCTGATCTGCTCGTAGTTATAGACCTTGTCGATGATCCTCGCGAAAGTAGGGGCGAGGGACACCACATGGATCTTGCTCTTGTCCACGGAAGGATCGTCCTTCAGCGGAATGGAATCGGTCACATAGACCTCGCTCAGGGCGGAATTGGCTATGTTCTCATAAGCCTTGCCCGAGAGGACGGGGTGGGTGGCGCAGGCTCTCACGCTCTTCGCTCCCTTCTCCATCAGCACGTCGGCGGCCTTGGTGAGGGTGCCGGCGGTGTCGATCATGTCGTCCACGATTATTATGTTCTTGCCCTCCACGTCGCCGATGGCCGTGATGTCAGCCACCACATTGGCCCTTGCGCGGGACTTGTGGCAGATGATGACCGGGCAGTCAAGCTCCTTGGCATAGGCCTGAGCCCTCTTTGCGCCGCCCATGTCGGGAGCCGCGATGGCCAGGTCCTCGATGTTCAGGGTCTTGATGTAGGGGATGAAGACCTTGCTGGCATAGATGTGGTCCACAGGGATGTCGAAGAAGCCCTGAATCTGGTCCGCATGGAGGTCGCAGGTCATGATGCGGTCTGCTCCGGCGGCCCTGAGCATGTTGGCCACAAGCTTTGCGCCTATGGACACTCTGGGCTTGTCCTTTCTGTCCTGCCTTGCCCAGCCGAAGTACGGCATCACGGCAATCACCTTGTCGGCAGATGCCCTCTTGGCGGCGTCAATCGTCAGGAGAAGCTCCATGAGATTGTCTGTCGGAGGGAAAGTGGACTGGATGATGAATACCGTGGCGCCTCTGACGCTCTCGGCGAAGGCCGGCTGGAATTCGCCGTCGCTGAACATTGTGACGTCCGAGCTTCCGAGATGTATGTTCTCCTCGGGTTTGAAGGCGTTCATCCCTTCAACCACTTTCACTGCAAAGTACTTGGAGGCCCTGCAGGTGAAAAGTTCCATTCTGTGTTCTAACATGGTTATCTTATTCGGTATGTTCTAATATGGATTCGATATAGCCGAGCACTTCGTCCTTTCCGAGACCCGTCTGCGAAGACGTCACGAAACAGGGGGGAAGTCCCTTGAGGTTTTCCAGAAGCGCGTTCTTGTAGGCCGTCACCTGGCGCTCCCTGGCCACCGGGCCCATCTTGTCGCCCTTGGTGAAGACTATGGCGAAGGGGATGTCGTTGTCGCTGAGCTCAGTCATGAAGTCCAGGTCGACCTTCTGGATGTCGTGGCGCGAGTCCACCAGCACGAAGATCATCGACAGCTCCTCCGAAAAGTTCAGATAGTCGCGGATTATGGCCTGGAGAGCCTCCTTGTCCCTGCCGGACATCTTGGCATAGCCATAGCCGGGCAGGTCCACCAGATACCATTCCCCGTTTATGCGGAAATGGTTCACCAGCCTCGTCTTGCCGGGGGTGGCGGAAGTCATCGCGAGCTTCCTGTTGCCGCAGAGCATGTTGATCAGCGACGATTTTCCCACATTCGACCTTCCGATGAAAGCGAATTCGGGAAGCCTCGGCGCCGGTCTCCCGGAAACCCGGGTGCTGCTTCCTGCAAAAATGGCTTCGGAAATCTTCATTTTACTCTGTGTGACGACGGTTCCTTTTCAGACTGGCAAAGATACTAACAAAAAGTCCAATAATAAAATTGGGAAAACCAAAACTGCTTGTTAACTTGTAGTGTTTTTCTACAAGGTTATAGATATGGACGGATACATGGACCTGTACACACTGCAGTCGCAGATAAGGGAAAGCCTCGAGGCTTCGTTCCCGGAAAGCGTCTGGGTCATGGCCGAAGTCGCCTCCGTGAGCGTCAAGGCCAACGGCCACTGCTATCTGGAGCTCTCCCAGAGCGGTCCGCAGGGAATCACGGCCAAATGCAGGGCGGTCATATGGCGATCCAAGTATCTGCTGCTGAGCCGGATGTTCGCCGCCGCCACCGGGACTCCGCTCTCCGCCGGCATGAAGGTGCTGGCGCATGCGCGGGTCTCCTATCACGAGATTTACGGCATGTCCCTGAGCATAGACGACATCAATCCGGACTTCACCATAGGTGAAAGAGAGCGTCAGCGCCGCGAGACGGTGGAGCGCCTGCGCGCCGAAGGCCTGCTGGACCTCCAGAAGGAGCTGTGCCTGCCGGCCGTCCCCTACAGGCTGGCCGTCATCTCCGCCGAGAACGCCGCCGGATATGGTGACTTCCGCAGGCATCTGCTTGAAAATGAATATGGTTTCGCCTATATGACGGACCTTTTCCCCGCCCAGATGCAGGGGGCTGCCGCGCCGGAGTCCATCATCGCCGCCCTCGAGGCCGCGGCCGGGACGCTTCCGCGCTATGACGCCGTGCTGATAATCAGGGGCGGAGGCTCCGAGCTGGACCTCGCCTGCTTCGACGACTATTCCCTTGCCGCGGCCATAGCCCGCTGCCCGCTGCCGGTATTCACCGCCATAGGCCACGACCGCGACAGCCATGTGGCCGACATGGTGGCCAACACTTCGGTCAAGACCCCCACCGCGCTGGCCGACCTCTTTGTGGACGGGACCGCCGCCGAAGACGCCCGGATCTCCATGTTCGGGACCCGCATCTCGCTGGCATTCAGCAACAGGGCCGGAGCCATGGAGTCGGGGCTGGAGTCCATGCGCATGAGGATAAGGCACTCGGCGCTCATGCGGGTGGAAAAGGCCGAGTCCGCGCTCGCGATGCTGGAGACCAAGGTCGCCGCGACCGATCCGCGCAATGTGCTGAAGAGGGGATTCTCGCTGGTCCTGGATCCGTCCGGGGTGAGAATGAACTCCGCGGCCGGACGCAGGGCCGGAGACGGAATATCGGTCATCATGCCGGACGGCAGGCTGGACTGCCGCGTGGAAGAAGTCAGAACAGTTGAAAAATAAAGGAAGCCATGGATAAAAAGAAGTTTGACTATTCGGAGGCTGTGGCCTCTCTTGAAAAAATCGCCGCAAAGGTGGAGGACCCCTCGACCAAGTTCGAGGAGATAGGCCCGCTCGTGCGCGAGTCTGCGGAGCTGATCGCCGCCTGCCGCGCCTATCTGCGCGGAGTCAGGGACGAGATAACCGCCGCTGCGGAAGGTAAACCCGCTCCGGAATCTGTTGAATAGGAGGTAGTTATGAAAAAGAACGGCACGCCGGCCCAGAAAATGATCTATGACGGCGACCCCGGGCTGATGCCCTTCCGGGAAGTCATCGACGCGCGTCATTCCAGGATCGAGGCCGAAAGAAAGAAAATCTCCCGCGGCGGCTCCCTCGCCGGGGGCCTCAACAACCATCTCTACTACGGGCTCCACCGCAGTGAGGACGGCTCGTGGGTGTTCAGGGAATTCGCTCCCAACGCCAATAGGATTTATCTCATCGGCGAGTTCAACAACTGGAAGCGCACGCCTTCCTATGAGCTGAAGCCGCTGGGCGACGGCAACTGGGAGCTCGTGCTTCCGGAGATGTTCCTGCGCCACGGCGAGCTCTACAAGCTCTACATCGAGTGGCCCGGAGGCGGCGGAGAAAGGATTCCGGCCTATGCGGTCAGAGAAGTCCAGGACCCCGTCACCAAGATATTCAGCGCCCAGGTCTGGGACCCGGAGGAGAAATATGCATGGAAAAACGGACGGCCCGGCCCCCGGAAACATCCGTTCATATATGAATGTCACATAGGCATGAGCTCGGAACAGGAAAAGGTCTCGACCTTCGGCGAGTTCCGGCGCGACGTCCTGCCCCGCATAGCGAAGCTCGGCTATGACACGATACAGATAATGGCCCTCCAGGAGCATCCCTACTACGGCTCCTTCGGCTACCAGGTGTCCGGGTTCTATGCGCTGAGCTCCCGCTTCGGCACGCCCGAGGAGTTCAAGCGCCTTGTGGACGAGGCCCACGGGCTGGGAATCGCCGTGGTCATGGACCTGGTCCATTCCCACAGCGTGGACAACGAGGCCGAGGGCCTGAGCCGCTTCGACGGCCGCGAGGACCTCTACTTCTATCCCGGCGACCGCGGCCGGCACCCCGCATGGGGCTCCCGCTGCTTCGACTACGGCAAGGATGAGACCCTTTATTTCCTGCTGAGCAACTGCAAGTTCTGGATGGAGGAATATCATCTGGACGGATTCCGCTTCGACGGAGTGACCAGCATGCTCTATCACGACCACGGCCTGGGCCGAGACTTCTCCGGCTATGGCTGCTATTTCGATGCCGGAGTGGACGAAAACGCCGTGACCTATCTCGGCCTGGCCAACCTGCTCGTGCATGAGGTGGACCCCGACGCCATGACCATAGCCGAGGATGTGAGCGGAATGGCCGGCCTGGCCGCCCCCTACGCCGCCGGCGGACTGGGCTTCGACTTCCGCATGGCCATGGGCGTGGCCGACCACTGGATAAAGTGGATCAAGGAGAAGCGCGACGAGGACTGGAGCATGGGCGAGATGTGGTATGAGCTCACCAACAAGCGCTCCGACGAGAAGACGGTCAGCTATGCCGAGTCCCACGACCAGGCCCTGGTGGGCGACAAGACCATAATCTTCCGCCTCATGGACAAGGAAATGTACACCTCCATGAACAAAGAGTCGGTCTCCGCCGTGGTGGACCGCGGCATAGCCCTGCACAAGATGATCCGGCTCGTGACCCTGGGCACCAGCGGCGGCGGATATCTCAATTTCATGGGCAACGAGTTCGGTCATCCCGAGTGGATCGACTTCCCCAGGGAGGGGAACGGATGGTCCTACAGATATGCCCGCCGGCAGTGGTCCCTCGCCGATGCGGACTACCTCCGCTACGGCTGCCTGAGGGCGTTTGACGAGGTGATGATACACTATTTCCGCAAGGAGAAAGTGCTGGATGTTCCGCCGGTCCTGCTGAGGGCCGACGAAGAGAAAAAAGTGTTGATATTCAGCAGAGGATGCTCTATATTTGCATTTAACTTCAACCCTGTGGGGTCGTTTGCCGACTATGCTTTTCCGGCGCCCGCCGGCGAGTACGCGCTGGTCTTCGACTCCGACGAGGACAGGTTCAACGGCTTCTCCAGACTCCGGCGCGGAGAGAGGCATCTGACGCTTCCCGACAGGTTCCCGGAAGACGGAGTTCCCTATAGAGACGCCCTGGAGCTGTATCTGCCCAGCCGCTGCGCCCTGGTTTTGGAGAAAGTTTGATTAGAAACGGATATTATGGCTTTTTTGAAATTCAACAAGGCTGAGCTCGTGAACCTTTCTTATTCGCTCAAGAGAGAAATCATCTGCGCGAACAAGACAGGCGCCTATTGCAACACGTCCATCGTGACCTGCAACACCCGCCGCTATCACGGGCTGCTCGCTGTCCCTGTGGATAATTTCGGGCAGGGAATGTACATGCTGCTGTCGTCCCTCGACGAATCCCTGGTGGTGGACGGAAAGAGTTTCAATCTCGGCATCCACTGCTACGACACCATATACGCCCCCCGCGGCCACAAATACATCGTGGACTTCGAGGCCGACCCGGTCCCGGAGATCACCTACAAGGTGGGCGACCTTCTTTTCAGGAAGACCATCCTGCTGGCTCCGAACAATGACCAGGTCCTGATCCGCTACGAGCTTGCGGAGGCTCCCGCCAAGGTCGAGCTTCAGCTCAAGCCCTATCTCGCGTTCAGGAACGTCCACAGCCTCACCCGCGAAAACGACCGCGCCGACACCACTTTCCGGAAAGTCCGCGGAGGAGTCTCCTTCAGGATGTATCCCGGATTCCCGGACCTGAACCTGCAGCTCAGCACCGCCAGGGCCTCATTCGTGAGCGACCCCCAGTGGTACAAGGGCATAACCTATTCCGACGAGTACCGCCGCGGGTTCGACTGCAAGGAAGACCTTTTCGTCCCGGGCCATTTCTCACTGGCCATGAAGAAGGGCGACACGGTGATATTCTCCGCCTCGGTCAGCGAGGTGGCCCCCTCCGGAATGAAGAGGACCTTCGACACCGACGTGCAGAAGGCCGGAATAATCGAAGACTATCACGACCAGCTCGTGCACTGCGCCGACCTGCTGATCCGCGACCGCGGCGGCAAGAAGCAGATAAATGCCGGATACTCATGGCTTTATGCGGGCCTTCTCAGGGAGACGCTCTATGCTCTTCCGGGCCTCACGCTCTATGCCGACGGCAACACGGAGCTGTTCGAGGAAATACTTGACAACCTCATAGAAGACAACGAAGAGAGGCTCCACCGCCGCACGACTCAGATCGAGGCGCCCCTCCGCATCGCCGACGTGCTCCAGAAATATATCGAGTTCGGCGCCGACCCCGGAAAGGTCTGGAAGAAATATGGCCAGACGGTCAGGGAGGTCATAGAGAGCTATGCTCCCGGAGTGAGGGCCGAGGCCCAGGTCCAGCCCGACGGCCTGATATGGGCTCAGAAGGACGGAGTGGCCCTCTCATGGATGAACGCCTATGCCGAAGGCCGCCCCGTGACCGAAAGGGCCGGCTATCAGGTGGAGACCAACGCGCTGTGGTACAACACGCTGTGCTTCGCCATAGACATGGAGTCGCGCTACGGCGCCGCCGACGGAGACTTCGTCCGCGAGTGGACCGGCGTCCGCGACATGTGCGGCAAGAACTTCCAGAAGACATTCTGGTGCGAGGAGAAGGGCTGTCTTGCGGACTATGTGGACAACTCCGGACAGAACACCCAGGTCCGCCCCAACCAGCTCTATGCCGCATGGCTTCCCTACAGGGCCATCGACGACGAGACCGTGGGCAAGATCGAGAGCGTGGTCAGGGACGAGCTGCTGACTTCCAGGGGAATACGCACACTGTCGCCCCGCGACCCCGCCTACAGGGGAGTCTATGAGGGTTCGCAGGTGGAGCGCGACCTGGCCTACCATCAGGGCTGCACCCGCCCCTATCTGCTCTACCTCTATATGGACATAAACTTCAGGACCCAGGGCTCCGCCTTCATGAAGAGAGCCAAATATCTCGTGGAGGGCTTCTATGACGACCTCAACAAGCACGGGGTGGGAGCGTTCTCCGAGCTCTATGACGGCGATCCGCCCCACGAGCCCCACGGGGCCATATCTTCGGCCCTGTCCACCGCGGCCCTGCTCGGAATAGGTTACACAATGGAAAAATACTGGGAGGAATAGACGATGAAAGTTTTGATGTTCGGCTGGGAATTTCCCCCTCATATCGCTGGCGGTCTCGGAACGGCCTGCTACGGTATGGTCAAAGGTCTTGCCCACAACGGCGTGGAGACTCTGTTCGTGATGCCTTCGGCGTCCGGAGACGAGGACCAGAGCGCCGCCAGGATAATAAACGCGAGCGATGTCCCGCTGTCGTGGTCCAACGACACCACCGTGGACAATTTCCTCGAGAAGGTGCGCTTCCTGCACATCGGGACCAACATGGTCCCCTATATGGACCCCTCTGAGTTCCACACCCAGGTGGAGGAGGAGAAGAAGCGCCAGGTCAAGGACTTCAGGATACAGTACGGCCAGAAGTACCGGTTCTCCGGCAAGTACGGCTCCAACCTCATGGAAGAGGTGGCGCGCTATGCCCTGGTGGGCGGTTCGGTCGCCATGGATCACGCCGGCGAGTTCGACATAATCCACGCCCATGACTGGCTCACCTATCCCGCAGGCATAGCCGCCAAGGAAGTGAGCGGCAAGCCGCTCGTGGTCCATGTCCATGCGACGTCCTTCGACAGGGGCAGCGTCGAGAACATAGACACCAGGGTCTATGCCATAGAAAAGCGAGGCATGGAGGTGGCCGACAAGGTCATCGCCGTCAGCGACCTCACCAGAAACATAGTCATAACCCGCTACGGAATCTCTCCCGACAAGGTGGTCACGGTGCACAACGCCGTGGACTTCAGCGGCAGGGACGATGTGACCGTGGAGAGCGGAGTGAAGGACAAGGTCGTGACCTTCCTCGGAAGAATCACCTTCCAGAAGGGTCCGGGCTATTTCATCGAGGCCGCCGCCAAGGTCCTCAAGAGGACCGACAACGTGCGCTTCGTGATGGCCGGAAGCGGAGACCTCATGAACAAGGCGATCCGCCAGGTGGCCAGGCTCGGAATCTCCGACCGCTTCCACTTCACGGGTTTCCTCAGGGGCGCCGACGTCCAGAAGATGTTCGCCCTTTCGTCGGTGTATGTGATGCCTTCCGTGTCGGAGCCTTTCGGCATATCCCCGCTGGAGGCCATGCGCACCAACGTCCCTTCCATCATATCCAAGCAGTCCGGAGCGGCCGAGGTCCTGAAATATGCCTTCAAGGTGGATTTCTGGGACGTGGACGCAATGGCGGACGAGATCTATGCGCTCCTGAAATATCCCGCGCTGTCGGATTTCGCCTCGAAGCACGGCTATGAGGAGGTCAACGCGCTGAAGTGGAACAACGCGTCCTCCAAGATCAAGAATATCTATGAATCAGTTCTAAACAAGTGATGATTATGGCAAAGAAATCAGTATGCCTTTATTTCCAGGTCCATCAGCCCACACGTCTGAGGCTGTACAGGTTCTTTGACATGGGCAAGGATTCCCATTACTACGATGACTTCGCCAACAGAACGATACTCGGAAGAGTCGCCAGGAAATGCTACCTGCCCATGAATGCGGTGCTGCTGGAGGCCATCCGCGCCAACGGCGGACGCTTCAAGGTCGCCTTCTCGATTTCCGGCTCGGCCATCGAGCAGTTCGTCAGGTATGCCCCGGAGGTGCTCGACAGCTTCCGCGCCCTGGCCGACACCGGCTGCGTGGAGTTCCTCTCCGAGACCTATTGCCACTCGCTCGCGTCCCTGGCCAATCCCCGGGAGTTCGAGCATCAGGTGAATAAGCACAAAGAGGCGGTGGAACACTATTTCGGAGTGACTCCGGTGACCTTCAGGAACACCGAGCTCATATATTCCAACGCCATAGGCAAGAAGCTCTGGGACATGGGCTACCGCACCGTCCTCACCGAGGGCGCCCGCCACATACTCGGATGGAGAAGCCCCAACTACGTGTATTCATGCGAGGACGCTCCGCGCCTCAAGGTCCTTCTCAGGAACTATGGCCTGAGCGACGACATCGCCTTCCGCTTCGCCGGCAAGCACATCACCTGCGAGTCCTATGTGGACTGGCTCAAGCAGGCCGTGGCCGACGGCGGCGACGTGGTCAACCTCTTCATGGACTATGAGACTTTCGGCGAGCATACGCCCGAGTCCACCGGCATCTTCGACTTCATGCGCTGCCTTCCGAAGGCCGTCCTGGACGACGGAACCTTCCAGTTCGCCACGCCCGCCGAGGTCGCCAAGGCCTTCAGCCCGGTTTCCGACATAGACGTGCCGGAGCCGATTTCATGGGCCGATGAGGAAAGGGACGTGACCGCATGGCTGGGCAACGAGCTCCAGCAGGACGCATATGCCAAGCTCTATGACCAGTATGAGAAGGTGTCCCTGGTGAACAGGGAGGACCTCTGGAACGACTATGGCCACCTGCAGGAGAGCGACCATTTCTACTACATGTGCACCAAGTTCTTCTCCGACGGCGACGTCCACAAGTACTTCAACCCCTACGACACTCCCTACGAGGCATATATCAACTATATGAACGTCCTCAGCGACTTCATCATCCGCGTGGACGACGCCATGGCCCAGCTGAACGCCGGGGCCGGTGCCGTCAGCAAGGTGAAGAAGGCCGTGGACAACACCAAGGTGCCCGTGAGGAGCTCCGTGAAGGCTCCCGCCAGGAAGGCCCCTGCCAAGAAGGCCTCCGCCGGGAAGACCGCGCCCGCCGCGCCGAAGCCCGCGAAGGCTGAGCCGAAAGCCAAGTCCGTGAAAACCACGGCGAAAGCTGCGGCAGGGAAGGCTGCGCCCGCTAAGAAAACGGCCGCTTCGGAGAAGAAGACGGCTGCCAAGACCAGTAAGAAATAATGACAGAAAAGAAAAAATCTGCAATGTTCCCAGATTACCTCTTCGAGGTGAGCTGGGAAGTTTGCAATAAGATGGGCGGCATCTATACGGTCGTCGCCACCAAGGCCCTGAACGTCAAGGCCCGGATGAAGAGGCATCACATAGTGATAGGCCCCGACGTCTGGATGAGCCCCGGCAGCAATCCCGATTTTCTCGAGGACCCCAACATGCTCGAGGGCTTCCGCAAGGAGGCCGCTAAGAACGGAGTCGGAGTCAGGGTCGGACGATGGAACATTCCCGGCAAGCCGATAGCCATCCTCGTGGACTTCAAGCGCTATCTCACCATAGTCAATGACATACTCGGAGACTGCTGGCGGGATTTCGGAGTGGATTCCATAGCCGGCAACTGGGACTACAAGGAGAACTTCCTGTTCGGTTTCGCCGCCGGAAAGGCGATAGAGTGCTTCTACAACTCCATGCTGCTGCCCTCCGACAAGGTGGTTGCCCAGTTCCACGAGTGGCAGACCGGAACCGGCCTGCTCTATATCAAGAAGCGGAAACTGCCCATAGCCACGGTGTTCACCACCCATGCGACCGTCACCGGACGCTGCATTGCCGGCAACAACCTTCCTCTCTATGAGGACCTGGACAGATATGACGGCGACTCAGTGGCCTCGCGCTTCGGAGTGAGGGCCAGACATTCGCTGGAGAAGGTCACCGCCGCCAACGCCGACGTGTTCACGACCGTGAGCAACATCACGGCCCGCGAGTGCGCGCGTCTCCTGGGCAAGAAGCCCGACCTGGTGACCCCCAACGGCTTTGAGGACGGATTCACTCCGGCCGACGACAAGGCGTATGAGGCCAAGAGGCTGGCAGCCAGGAAGATGCTCTCTGCGGTGGCTTCGGCCATGTCCGGAAAGGAAGTTGCCTCCGACGCTGTGTTCGTGGGCATCGGCGGCCGCTATGAGTACCGCAACAAGGGCCTGGACGTCTTCATCGACGCTCTCGGCCGCCTGAAGAAGGAAAACTGGCAGGGACGCGAAGTCCATGCCTTCATAATGATACCCGCCGCGCACAGGGGACCGGACAAGTCCCTGCTGGCCAAGCTGGGAGGCGCCGGCGACCCGTCCTACACCACCAGGACCACCCATGTCCTCATGTACCCGGACGGCGACCGGATCACCGCCAGGTTCTCGGAGCTGGGGCTGGACAATTCCCCTTCGGACCATGTCAAGGTCTATTTCGTCCCCAGCTATCTCAACGGGAACGACGGGGTGTTCAACATGCCCTACTACGACCTGCTCATAGGCCTGGACGCGGCCCTGTTCCCCTCCTACTACGAGCCCTGGGGCTATACGCCGCTTGAGGCCGCCGCGTTCCGCATCCCCACCCTCACCACCGCCCTGTCCGGCTTCGGCCAGTGGGTGGACGAGTTCTGCGGAGACAAGCCCCATCCCGGAGTCACGGTTGTGCCCCGCGGGGACTCCGACTATGACAAGGTGGTCGGGTGCGTCCGCGACAGGATGGCCGAGATAGCCTCGCTGGACGCCGCAGGGATGACGCGCTATATGGAGAATGCGAAGAGCGTCTCTGCCATAGCCCTGTGGGACAATCAGATAAAATACTACGACAAAGCATATTCCATGGCCCTCTCCAAGCTGGTCAAGCAGAGAGGAGCCTTCCCTAAATTCATAGACAGAAAACAGATGGACCAGAACAGAATCGAAATCAATACGCCCAACTGGAAAAGCGTGATGGTGACCCGCCATCTCCCCGAGAAGCTCTCGGGACTCGAGACTCTCTCGAAGAACCTGTGGTGGTGCTGGAACGAAGACGCCAAGGCGCTTTTCAAAACCATAGACCCCGATGTGTGGCACAAGAGCGTCCACAATCCCATGGCCGTGCTCGACATCGTGAGCAGCAAGCGTTTCAACCAGCTTGCCGAGGATGAGGAATTCCTCGAGAGGCTGAACCATGTCATGGCCGAGTTCAACGGCTACATGGCCCTGAAGAGCCAGAGGACCGACCCTTCCATAGCCTATTTCTGCATGGAATACGGTCTGGACACCTCTCTCAAGATATATTCCGGCGGTCTGGGCATCCTCGCGGGCGACTACCTCAAGGAAACCAGCGACATGAACGTGAACCTCTGCGCCGTGGGCTTCCTCTATAGGTATGGCTATTTCGACCAGGTGCTCACCGCGCAGGGAGAGCAGGAGGCCAAGTATGACGCTCAGGATTTCCTGAAGATTCCCGCAGAGCCGGCCCGCGACAAGGACGGCAACTGGCTCACCTCCACCGTGGCTTTCCCCGGCAGGACCGTGACCGCCAGAATCTGGAAGGTGGCCGTGGGCCGCACCGACCTATACCTGCTCGATACCGATTTCGAGGCCAACAGGGCCGATGACAGACAGATAACCCACCATCTCTATGGCGGTGACTGGGAGAACAGGCTCAAGCAGGAGCTGCTGCTGGGCATAGGCGGCGTGCGCGCCCTCAGGGCTCTCGGACTCCGTCCCCAGATCTATCATTATAACGAGGGCCACGCCGCATTCGTGGGCCTGGAGAGGCTGCGCGAATACATTTGCGGCGAGCATCTGGACTTCTCCGAGGCGCTCGAGGTCGTGAGGGCTTCGTCGCTCTTCACCACCCATACGCCGGTCCCCGCAGGACACGACGCCTTCGACGAGAACATGCTCCGCCAGTATATCGGGCATATGCCCGGAGAGCTGAACGTGAGCTGGGAGACCCTCATGGGCCTCGGCAAGCTCAACGGCTATGACGTGAACGAGAAGTTCTCCATGAGCAAGCTGGCCGCCAACGTGTCCCAGAACGTGAACGGAGTGTCCATGCTCCACGGCAAGGTGAGCCAGGACATATTCGCGTCCATGTACAAGGGCTATCTTCCCGAGGAGCTGTTCATCAGCTATGTCACCAACGGAGTCCATTATCCCACATGGTGCGCCAAGGAGTGGAAGGCCGTTCATGCCAGGGTCTTCGGCGAAGAGTTCAAGACCCATCACTATGACAAGAAATGCTTCGAAGGCATCTATGACGTTCCCGACACAGAGGTGTGGTCGGTGCGCAAGGTGCTGAAGAAGGCCCTTATAGACGCCGTGAACGAGAAGCTGTCCGACACTTCCATAGCCGGTCACTATTCTCCCAAGCAGGTCGTGAAGATCAGGGAGACCCTGAGCAGCGACGTGCTCACCATAGGCTTCGCCCGCCGTTTCGCGACCTACAAGAGGGCGACCCTGCTGTTCAGCGACCTGGACAGGCTCGACAAGATAGTCAACAACCCCATGATGCCGGTGCAGTTCATCTTCGCCGGAAAGGCCCATCCCGCCGACAAGGCCGGCCAGGACCTCATCAAGCAGATTGTGGAGATCTCCAAGGAGCCCCGCTTCCTCGGCAAGATAGTGTTCGTGCCCGGCTATGACATTTCCCTGGCCAAGAGGCTCGTGCAGGGAGTGGATGTGTGGCTCAACAACCCCACCCGTCCCCAGGAGGCTTCCGGAACCAGCGGCGAGAAGGCCGCGATGAACGGAGTCATGCACTTCTCGGTGCTTGACGGCTGGTGGGTCGAGGGCTATAAGGAGGGCGCCGGCTGGGCTCTTCCCCAGGAGAGGACCTTCGACGACCAGGGCCATCAGAACGAGCTCGATTCCGCCACGATCTATTCCATCATCGAGAACGAGATCGCCCCGATCTATTATTCCGTGGACAAGCTCACCGGACTTTCCTACGGCTGGATAAGCTATGTGAAGAACACCATCGCCAAGGTGGCCTGCAACTTCACCACCAACCGCATGCTCACCGACTACATCAACCAGTACTATGTCCCTCAGTGTGAGAGATATAAGGAGCTTGTGGCCGACGATTACAAGGGCGCCCGCGAGATAGCCCTCTGGAAGGCCCATGTGCTCCGCGAGTGGAACAACATCAGCGTGGTGTCCTACACCCAGCCCGAGGCTTCCTATAATCTTTCGCCTTCCGACCCGCTCAGGAGCGAGGTGGTGCTGAATATCGCCGACCTTTCTCCGGAGGACATCGGAGTGGAGATGCTTTTCTGCACCACCGACAAGAAGGGCAATCTGCACATAGCCTCCAAGTCTGAGTTCAAGCTCGTGTCCTGCGAGGACGGAGTCGCCAGATATGCAACCGAGGTTCTCCCCGAGAACACCGGAATGTATCAGGTGGCCACCAGAATTTTCGCGCAGAACCCCAGGCTGCCTCACAGGCAGGATTTCGGACTGGTGAGATGGCTGTAGCAGCTACCGGATTTTTCGACGGTGTCCATCTCGGGCACCGTTTTGTGATTGAGACCCTTGTCCGCACGGCGCGGGAGAGGGGAGAGGAGAGTCTTGTGGTGACTTTCTGGCCCCATCCGCGCAATGTCCTGCAGAACGACGCGCGCAATCTCCGCCTGCTTTCTTCCCTGGACGAGAAGAAGGAGATGCTGAAGGCGCTCGGAGTGGACAGGGTGGAGGTGATAAGGTTCACAAAGGAGTTCAGCGCCCTTTCCACTGAGCAATATCTGCGGGATGTGGTCCGGGACAGGCTCGGCGCCACCGCCGTCCTGCTCGGCTATGACAACAGGATGGGCAGGAATTCCGGAGGGCCGGACGAGATTCAGAAAGTGGCCGAAGGCCTCGGTCTGGACGTGATCCGCACCGACAGGATTGACGCCGGGGCCGGGGTGACGATAAGCTCCACCGCCGTCCGCAGGTGCATCTCCGCCGGGGACGTGAAGGGGGCCGCCGGGATGCTCGGCTATGACTACAGCCTTCTGGGAGTGGTCGTGGAGGGGAACAGGCTCGGCCGGACCATAGGCTTTCCCACCGCCAACATGAGGCTCTATGAGCCGCTGAAGATTCTGCCGGGAAGCGGGGCCTATTTCGTGCGCGTGGAGACTCTCGGGAAGAGTTTCTACGGGATGTGCAACGTGGGCAGCCGTCCGACCGTGAATCCGGGAAGCGACATCAATGTGGAGACCAATATCTTTGATTTTGAGGAGGATATCTATGGTCTGGACATCCGCGTGACTTTTATCGGCAAGATTCGCGACGAGGTGCGCTTCCACGGTGTGGAGGAGCTTCGCGCCCAGCTGGAGAAGGACCGCGCGGCTGCGATGGCGATGGCCGCTTCTCTGTGAAAGCGGAGGTGCTGAAATTCCAAAAAGAATAGTTATATTTGCGATAGGTGTCAAGAAATGGGTTCTGTCTTTATGGCAGGACTCGTTTTTTGAATATCTTTTTACTCCATAGACTGAACTTTTAAAATTTTATTGTGATGGCTGAAAATCACTATATGACACAGGAAGGTCTCGACAAGGTCAAGAAGGACCTTGCGGACGCGCTTGCACAGCGCCCTGTGATCTCGGCCGCCATAGCCGAGGCGAGGGAAAAGGGCGACCTCTCCGAAAATGCCGAGTATGACGCCGCAAGGGACGCACAGGCTCTGCTGGAGGTCAAGATCGCCAATCTCAAGAATCTCATAGCCAACGCCAAAGTGATAGACGAGTCCAAGGTGGGCACCGACAAGGTGCAGCTGCTCAACAGGGTGAAGATAGAGAATGTCGCATCCGGCCAGCAGATGGAGTTCACCATCGTGGGAGAGTCCGAGGCTGATTTCGCCCACGGCAAGCTCGCCTCCACCACTCCCATAGCAAAGGCTCTTCTCGGCCACTCCAAGGGCGAGACCGTCGATGCCAAGGTGCCTTCCGGAACAATCAAATTCAAGATACTTGACATTTCCCTGTAGAGCAATGCCGACACTTTTCACCAAGATCGCCAAGGGCGAGATTCCTTCGTACAAGGTTGCGGAGGATGCGGACTATTATGCATTTCTGGACATAAGCCCGCTGGCCGAGGGCCACACCCTCGTGATTCCGAAGCATGTGGAGAAAGACTACATCTTCGACCTGGACGACAAGACCTATTCGGGACTGTGCGCCTTCGCCAAGAAGGTGGCGGCTGCCATGAAGGCCGCGGTGCCCTGCAAGAGGATCGGAGTCGCCGTGCTCGGAATGGAGGTGCCTCATGTGCATATCCATCTTGTCCCGCTTAACACCGAGGGCGACCTGGATTTCAAGAAGGAGCATCTTTCTCTCCCGGCCGAAAGGATGAAGGAGATAGCGGATTCAATACTTGCCGAATATGAGAAGCTTTAGGATCCTGGGCCCCGCGCTGCTGTGCGGCGCTCTCGCAGTTTCCTGCGGAAAGACGACCAAGGTCTCCGGCGTCGTGGCCGACGCTCCGGAGTCGGACCTCGTGGTGAGGCTGCTGGATGTGAACAGATACAAGACCATAGACACTGTGAAGACCGACGCTTCGGGAGCTTTCCGTTTCAGCGCCGATGTGAAGAAGGGGCAGCCTGAATTCATCTATATCTTCCACGGTGACAAGCGCATAGCCTCTCTCCTCCTGCAGGAGGGCGACAAGGTGAAGGTCACTGCCGACACTCTGGGCAACTATTCTGTGACGGGTTCGGACGAGACTGAGAAGCTGATGTCCGTGGAGAGGGCCGAGGCTTCGTTCGCCAACACTTTCGCAGCCACCACGGCCAAGCTGGAGGACCTGAAGCCGGAGTCGTCGGAGGCCGCCGAGGTGAGTCGCGACCTGATGAAGCAGTATATCGCCTATTACCGCGACAGGGTCAAGTATGTGATGAACAATCCCTATTCGCTGACCGTGATTCCGGTGCTCTATCAGAAGGTGTCCGAGAATATGTATGTGTTCAATCAGCACACCGACGCCATCCATTTCCGCAATGCGGTGGATTCGCTGATGACGGTCTATCCGGAGTCGAAATATGTGAAGGCTCTGGATGAGGAGGCTACCAGGAGGGAGTCTCTTCTGGCGCTGAGCACCAGGGTCTCGAACGCTCCCGAGGTGGGATATCCGGACCTGGAGATGCCCGATGTGAACGGAAATCAGGTGAAGCTTTCTTCTCTGGAGGGCAAGGTGGTCCTGCTTTATTTCTGGACCGCATCTTCCGCCGGGCAGAAGATGCTGAATCTTGAGACCATAAAGCCGGTCTATGACGATTTCCATTCCAGGGGACTTGACATCTATGCCGTGTCTCTCGACACTGACAAGGCTACATGGGCTTCGGTGGTGAAGCATCAGAATCTGGACTGGACCAATGTGTGCGACGGCAACGGCGCCGCCAGCTCTTCTCTGGGCCTTTACAACATTCCTCAGGTGCCGTTCATCTACATCATCAAGGACGGCGATCTGGTGACTGACGCCGAGGTGACCGACGGAGCTTCGCTCAGGAAATACCTCAACTCCGTGCTGTAGAGCCACATCGCAAAATTAAAGGGATGACTAAATTTCAGTCATCCCTTTTTTATTGTCCTGCCGGGCAGACACAGTTTGACGGAACTCCGCTCACTGCTATCTGCTTCATCGCATCGTCTGTCTCCTCCGGAGACCTTCGCTTCGCTCATCCCACCGCCGCAAAGCGGCGGTCCCCCCGCTCATGATGCCGCGGGCGGCACAGGTCCCGGAGGAGACTGCCGATGCCCGAAAGCCGGTCAGAACAGCTTCTTGCGGCTGACGGTGGCGGTGAAATCCTTGAGATAGAAAGGCTCGAAATAGGCCACATCCTCCGTCTTTCCGTCCTTGAGGAGAGCTTCGGCCGGCGCCGCCATGCCCCTCGCGTCCGGGCTCCTGCCCACGAAACGCGCGCCCTCGCACCCGAGCATATCCCGGCACTTCTCCGCGCCGTCCCCGATAAACAGGACATTGCCTGCGGCCAGCTCCTCAGCGAAGCTGCCCGGCTCGACGACCTTCGCCTCCGTGGGCGTCAGCTGCCTGCCGGAAGCGTCAAACACGGCAGTATAGACCTCCATCCTGCGGGCGTCGATCATAGGCACTATGAACTTGCATCCATCGGCCGAGCCGTCGGCCAGCGCGCCCCAGACCAGCGCATCGAGCGACCCCACTGCGAGCAGCGGAATCCCCGCGCCGAAGCACAGCCCCTTGGCCGTGGACGCCCCCACTCTCAGGCCCGTGTAAGACCCCGGACCCTTGCTCACGCACACCGCGTCAAGCTCCTTCAGGGCCAGGCCCCTGCCGTCCATGATTTCCTTTATCATGGGGGCGAGACGGGACGCATGGGCCCTTCCGCCCTCCTCCAGATAGGCCGTGACCTTCCCGTCCTCCTCAAGGGCGGCGGAGCACAGCGCTGTGGATGTTTCTATAAGAAGTATCTTGCTCATAAACATTTAGCCACCGCGGTGCGGCGGCCTTCATTCTCTATTTTGCCAGGAATTCCCTGAAGCAGGGGATTGCCTTGTAGGCGAAGCCCTTTATCGGTCCATACAGGACCGAATTGCCCGGCGCGCTTCCGTCCGTGAATCCGAAGACTCCGTTCAGGGTGTCGAAGATGATTATGGCCACGCTCACGACCATCAGCGCCGCCACCAGCCCGAAAAGAGCTCCGAGCAGTCTGTCGGCCCAGCCCAGCATGGCGAACTTGATCACCTTGCCCAGGGCCTTCCCCAGCACGCGGAAAAACAGTATCGCCGCGACCATTATCGCGATGAACACCACGACCTTCAGGATCCTCTCCGAAAAGTTGACATAGGGGGCCGCCCATGCGCAGAGCTTCTCGGTGAAGACCGACGACAGCCACACCCCGGCCACGAGCGAGACCACTGCCGCGAGCTGCGCCGTGAACCCTTTTATCAACCCATTGACCACAAAGGGGATAATGCAGAGGAGGATTATGATGTCGAGGACACTCAATTTGCCGGATTCTTCGTATATTTGCAAATTCCCGACGGCCCTGGGCCGCAGCGCAAAAATAGATAAAAATTACGAAACCGAAAATTATTGCTTTATGAAGTTCAAAGAGTATAAAGGATTGGACCTTGTCGGCACGGGCTCGGAAGTCCTTGAGAACTGGAAGAAAATCCATGCGTTCGAGAAGTCGCTGGAAATCAGGGAAGGGGCTCCTGAGTTCATTTTCTTCGAGGGTCCGCCCTCCGCGAACGGAAAGCCTGGCATCCACCATGTGATGGCCCGCTCGATCAAGGACTCCGTCTGCCGCTACAAGACCCAGACGGGCTACAAGGTTCCCCGCAGGGCCGGATGGGACACCCACGGACTGCCGGTGGAGATCGGAGTGGAGAAGAAGCTCGGCATCCACAAGGACGACATAGGCAAGAAGATATCCATCGAGGACTATAACGACGCATGCCGCAAGGAGGTGATGAAATACACCGGCGAGTGGGAGAACATGACGGAGCGCATAGGCTACTGGGTGGACATGAAGGACCCCTATATCACCTATGACAACAGATACATCGAGACCCTCTGGTCGCTTCTGAAGAAGATTTATGACAAGGGCCTCCTCTACAAGGGATATTCCATACAGCCCTATTCGCCGTCCGACGGCACCGGCCTCAGCTCCCACGAGCTCAACCAGCCCGGCTGCTACAAGGACGTCACCGACACCACCGTGACCTGCCAGTTCGAGGTGGTCAAGAACGCCGATTCGCAGAAGCTCTATGACTGCGTGTCCGTGCCCGTCTATTTCCTCGCATGGACCACGACTCCCTGGACTCTGACCTCCAACACCGCGCTCTGCGTGGGCCCGAAGATCGAATATGTCAGGGTCATGTCCTTCAACCCCTACACCGGCGAGCAGGCCGTCTATGTCCTGGCCAAGGACCTGGTCTCCACGCTGTTCAACCCCAAGGCCGCCGAGCTCCCCTTCGAGGACTACAAGAAGGGCGACAAGCTCGTCCCCTACAAGGTCCTGGACGGAGTGTTCAAGGGCAGCGAGCTCACAGGCATCAGATACATCCAGCTCATCCCCTGGTTCAAGCCGCTTGAGGGCGACGCCTTCCGCGTCATCCCCGGCGACTATGTCAGCACCGAGGAAGGTACCGGTATCGTGCACATAGCCCCGACATTCGGAGCCGACGATAAGAAGGTCGCCGCCGACGCAGGCATCCCGCCCATGCAGATAATCGACAGCCTCGGCGTCCGTCAGCCTCTGGTGGACCGTCAGGGCCGCTTCTACCGCATCGAGGACATGGATCCGGACTATGTCAAGACTCATGTCGCCGACGCCTATAAGGAATATGCCGGCCGCGTCGTGAAGAACGCCTTCGACGACTCTCTTCCCGCCGACGCCACCACCCTGGACATCGACCTCTGCATGATGATGAAAGAGGACGGCAGGGCCTTCAAGATTCAGAAGCACGTCCACAGCTATCCCCACAGCTGGCGCACCGACAAGCCGGTGCTCTACTATCCCCTCGACGCATGGTTCATCAAGACCACTGCCGTCAAGGACCAGATGGTGGCCCTGAACAAGGGCATCAGCTGGATGCCGGAATCCACCGGCACCGGACGTTTCGGCCAGTGGCTGGAGAACATCCAGGACTGGAACCTCTCCAGAAGCCGCTACTGGGGCACCCCGCTTCCCATCTGGCGCACCGAGGACTCGAAAGAGGAGAAGTGCATAGGCTCCGCAGCCGAGCTCTACTCCGAGATCGAGAAGTCCGTCGCCGCCGGCTTCATGAAGTCCAACCCCATGAAGGACAGAGGCTTCGACCCCAAGGACATGTCCCTGGAGAATTACAATAAGATAGACCTCCACAGGCCCTATGTGGACGAGATCGTGCTCGTCTCCGACAGCGGCCGCAAGATGAAGAGGGAGAGCGACCTGATTGACGTGTGGTTCGATTCCGGCGCAATGCCCTATGCCCAGGAAGGTCTCCGCAATCTCGGATCGCCCAAGTTCGGCGCCACCGCCGACTTCATCGCCGAGGGAGTGGACCAGACCAGGGGATGGTTCTATACCCTTCACGCCATCCACACCATGATCAGCGGCACCCCTGCCTTCAAGAGGGTGGTGTCCAACGGACTGGTGCTCGACAAGGACGGCAACAAGATGAGCAAGAGGCTCGGCAATGCGGTGGATCCCTTCGTCGAGCTTGACAAATATGGCCCGGACGCCCTGAGGTGGTATATGCTCACCAACGCCCAGCCCTGGGACAACCTCCGTTTCGACGAGGCCGGAGTGGACGAGGTCCGCAGAAAGTTCTTCGGAACCCTCTATAACACCTACTCCTTCTTCGCCCTCTATGCCAATGTGGACGGATTCGACCCTTCGGCCGCTCCCGTTCCCTACGCCGAGAGGCCCGAGCTCGACAGATGGATCATCTCGCTGCAGAACACCCTCATAAAGAAGGTCCGCGCCGCCTATGACGCCTATGACGTGACCACGGCCGGCCGCCTGATCCAGGATTTCGTCTGCGACCACCTTAGCAACTGGTATGTCCGTCTGGGCAGAAAGAGATTCTGGGGCGGAAAGATGAACGAGGACAAGCTCAGCGCCTATGAGACGCTCTACGGAGTCCTCAAGACCGTCGCCGTGCTGATGGCGCCCATAGCTCCGTTCTATGCCGACAGACTCTATCTGGACCTTGTTCCGGACGGAGCCGAGTCCGTGCATTTCACGCTTATGCCCGAGCCTGACGAGTCCGTGATCGACAGCGACCTGGAGGAGAGGATGTCTCTCGCCCAGAGGGCTTCGTCCATGGTTCTCGCCCTGCGCCGCAAGGTGAACATCAAGGTGCGCCAGCCGCTCTCCAAGATCATAATCCCGGTGATGTCCGAGACCGTGAAGGAGCAGCTCGAGAAGGTCAAGAGCCTGATACTCACCGAGGTGAATGTGAAGGATGCTGAGTTCCTTTCCGACACTTCCGGCATCATAACCAAGAAGATCAAGCCCAACTTCAAGACTCTGGGCAAGGTTTACGGCAAGCGCATGAAGGAGATCGCCGCCGCCTTCGGTTCCATAGACCAGAAGACCATAAACGAGATTCAGGCCGCAGGCGCTGCGGGAGCCGCATATAAGCTGGCCCTGCCCGGCGGTGAGGTGGAGCTCACCCCCGCCGACTACGAGATTTCGTCCGAGGACATGCCCGGATGGCTCGTCGCCACCGACGGCCCGCTCACTCTGGCTCTCGATGTGGAGCTCACCGACGACCTCCGCAGGGAGGGAGTGGCCCGCGAGCTCATCAACAGAATCCAGAATGTCCGCAAGGACAGCGGCTTCGAGGTCACCGACAGGGTCGTGGTCACGGTCTATGCCAAGGACAAGGACTTCTTCGAGATTTCCGACGCCGCCGACCGCTACTATGACTATATCACTTCGCAGACTCTCTCCGAGCTGGATTCCGTCTCTCAGGACGCTCCCGCCGAGGGTGCCGTGGAAGTGGAGTGGAACGAGGGGACGATATGGGTTCTCGCCGTCAGGAAATAATTCGGCGCGCCATATTTGAACTTATGTCCGATTGCGTTATATTTGGGTAATGGACTTTTAAATTTAAATACTATGGAAGAGAAAAAGACACGTTACAGTGACGAGGAGCTGGAAGAATTCCGTGGCATTATAAATGAAAAACTCGCCAAGGCAAAGGCCGAGTACAAACATCTTCGTCAGATTGTCATGCACAACGGTTCCAACGACATCGAGGACACCACTCCGTCGTTCAAGACCGTTGAGGACGACGGCGCGGCCCAGCTCTCCAAGGAGGAGGCCAGCCAGCTCGCCGAGCGTCAGTATAAATTCATAAAGAGCCTCGAGGGAGCGCTCGTGCGCATCGAGAACAAGACCTATGGCATATGCCGTGAGACCGGAGACCTCATCCCCAAGGAGCGGCTCCGTCTTGTTCCCCACGCCACCCTCACGGTGGAGGCCAAGGAGAAGCTCTCCAAGCAGGGTAAGAACTAACTGAGTCCGCAGTGATGACCCGCAAAGGAGGCCGTCTGCTGGTTTTCGGTCTGATGCTTGTCGTCATTGACCAGGTCATAAAGGTCCTGGTCAAGACCGACATGACTCTGGGGCAGCATTTCAATGTGTTCGGAAACTGGTTCCAGATTCTTTTCATAGAGAACGAGGGCATGGCCTTCGGCATGAAGTTCGGGGGCGCGCTGGGCAAGGCGCTCCTGTCTCTTTTCAGGATAGCGCTCTGCGGCGCTCTGGTGTGGTGGATTTCGCGTCTTGTGCGGCGCGGGACCCCTAAGGCCTCTCCGCGTGACGCCGGCAAGCCGGCAGTTCCCGCCGGGGTCCTCATCGGTCTCACCCTCATCACGGCCGGAGCCTTCGGCAACATAATCGACTCGCTTGTCTATGGTCTGGTCTTTTCGGAGTCCACGCCCGTTGTGGCGGCTTCGTTCGGCGGCCATTATGCGCCTTTCCTGTTCGGCAAGGTGGTGGACATGTTCTATTTCCCGCTGTTCCGGTGGCCTTCCTGGATGCCTCTGGTGGGCGGTGACATCTTCTTCGAGCCGGTGTTCAATTTCGCCGACAGCTGCGTCACCGTCGGCGCCCTTTATCTGATTTTCTTCCAGTGGCGCTTCTTCTCCTCCGAGGAGGACAAGAAGTAG
>CAZIFT010000018.1:19914-26240 GCA_964538395.1 uncultured Muribaculaceae bacterium | reverse complement strand
AGCGGCGGTCCCCCCGCTCATGATGCCGCGGGCGGCACAGGTCCCGGAGGATACAGCCGATGCCTCATAGTTACTGTTGAACAGAAAGTGTAAGATTGTGATTTATGCAGGAGGGAAGTTCTTCGGGGTAATGAGTGACCATGATGAGAGTCTTGGAAGGGTCGGAGCAGTAACGGTCTATGACCGAGCGCACCAGAGCCCGGTTGCGGTTATCCAGCCCGTGCATAGGCTCATCCAGAATCAGCAGATCCGGATTCCGCACAAAAGCCCTGGCCAGAAGCACCAGCCGCTGCTCCCCGCTGGAAAGACTCATGAACGGCCGCCCAGCAAGCGCCCCGATACCGAACACCCGCATCCATCCCGCGGCAGTCTCCAGCTCAGCAGCGTCAAAAGACGTAAACACCCCCTTAAAATCCTTCAGCCCCCCGGCCACAATCAGCTCCGCAGCTATATTCCGCTTGAAACTCCTGTGCAGCTCCGGGCTCACATAGCCTATATGCCGCTTTATGTCCCATATGCTCTCGCCCGAACCCCTCTGAAACCCGAAAAGCGAAATGTCACAGGCATAGCTCTGAGGATTGTCCGCACACACCAGACTCAGCAGCGTGGACTTCCCCGACCCGTTCGGCCCAGTCAGCGACCAATGCTCGCCCCGCCGCACCGTCCAGTCAAGATCCCTCAATATCGTCCTCTCCCCATAGCGGATACTCACCCCATTGAGCCGGATCACCTCCGGAGCCTCCCCGCAAAAAGACCCAGCACCCTGAGCCACAGGCAATTCCACAGCCGGAACGGCCTCCTCGGGCAACTCCGCACGAAGCGCCTTCCACCGCGAAGCCTCCACCTTCGGCAACACACGCCCCTCCCGGACCTCCACCACATGAGTCACAAACTCCGGAATCTCATCCTCGCGCGAAAGCACCAGCACCAGCTGAGTCCTGCCCCCCGCGGCAATTCCCCCGAGCACTCCGTTGAGATAAGCCCTCGAAGTCACATCCAGCCCCACATAAGGATTGTCCAGAATCATCACACACGGCTCCGCCGACAACACCTTGGAAAGCGTATATTTGCGCAGCTCACCGCTGGACATCGTGATCCGGCTGTCGGTCACATCCCACTGATTCCACCGCTGCTGGAGATAATAATTCCGGTCGGTGTCCCCGCCATAACAGTCCCTGAACGCCAGATACCTGACGTTCTCGCTGACATAACGCCTTGTGGCAGAAGGAAAATCATAATCTATGGAACCCGAGCACAGAGGATGCGCCGCGCACAGGATGTCCACCAGCCGGCTCTTCCCCGCCCCGTTCCTGCCGAATATGGCAATCTGCTCCCCGCGGAGCATCTCAAAATCGGCCGGCGCCGCGAGTCTCCACTCAGGGAGCATCGGGACGCCGGCCTTCAAAGATATCAGAGCTTCCATCTTACATCTGAGTTCCGGAAGCCGCAGAGTCATACTGCGAACTCACCTCCTCCCAGAACGCAGCCTGAGCCGCATTCATATAAGGAGCAAGCCAGAGATAGCCTATGCCCAGAGTGACAATGCACAGCAGGCCCCAGCCTATGAAGCTGAGCCACAGATAGAAAAGATCGAACTTATGCCCCCTCATCATGAGACGGCTGGTCTTCAGAGCCTCGGTCACGGAAAGCTCCGGCCTGGTCACCAGCACATACGGAACCATGGCATAGGCAAAAGCCCATATCAGTCCCGGGATGATGAAAAGGCAAAGGCCCACGGTGATGATGACAGCCTCGAGAAGCGTCCCCAGCACCACACGCATATAATTGGTTCCGAAGGGAATATGGAACATATTGCCGACGAGCTTGTCGTCCCCGGATTCGGCCAGAAGCCTGAAGGCATTGTCATAGCCCACAGACAGCGGCGAAAGCAGGCCCACGGACAGAATCACCGACACCACCTGCATGGAAAAAGACTTGCCGTCGCCGGAAACGGCCGAAACGGCTATGGAGATGAGAACTACAATCAGGGTCGCCACCACGGCGGGAGCCCAATGTCCGCGCAGAGCGTTCAGCGCAGAATTTTTATAATCCTGGTTAGTCATATTATTTTGAGTTTTTAAGTTTAGCCCAGAAACCCTTCTTCTCCGGCACCACCTCGCTCTGGCGGCGATAATACTCCGCGAAGGAAATGCCGTTGTGGACGACATCATAGATCACCCCCCAGTCCGGCAGTCCGCCCACATTCCTGTCGTCTATGAACAGGTCCGCCCGGAGCTTGCGCCCGCCGTCGGTGGGAGAATAAGAACTGTCCGGAGTGTCACGGTTATATGCATAGAACTCCAGCCCCCTGGCCTTGCACCACTGCACGGCGTCGTCCAGCAGCTTGCCCTCGCGGCAGCTCCAGAGAATCAGAGTGTGACCCTCCTTGGCGAGAGTCTTCAGAGTGACGACCGCAAAAGGAATCTCCTTTCCGATCTCGGGATACATGTGCTCGACAATAGTCCCGTCGAAATCCACCGCTATGACCATAGTCCCCTACTTTTCCTCAATCTGCACACCCACAGTGACCGGCCTCACCGGATTCACAGCCTCGCGGCCGGTGGCTCCGTCCGAAATCTTCTCGAAGTCACCCTCGGAAAGCATCTTGCAATTGCCGTTGAAATAGGCCCCCAGCTCCACCGAAAGCCTCTTCACATGCAGATTGCCGTTCACCTTGCAGCCCTCCTTCAGGGCCAGGGTGTCCTTCACGAAAATGCTTCCGGTCATCTTTCCCCAGAAGTCCACATTGTCGGCGATGATGTCGCCGCTTATGATAGCCCTGTCACCCACGACGACCCTTCCCTTCGAATTGATCTTGCCCTCGAAGGAGCCGTCTATGCGGATGTCGTTGGGAGAAGAAATCTCGCCTTTAATCACGGTGCCGGAAGAAATCCGGCTGACCTCGTTCACGTTTACAACAGGTTCGACTGTCTTGGCCATAAATTCGGATTTTATCTGTTACACTTTTCCCTTGCCGTGGCAGTTCTTGTATTTGAGTCCCGAACCGCAGGGGCAGGGGTCGTTCCTGCCTATGTGATTCTCGGCCTTGACCGGAGTCTTGGACCTCTGCTCGCGGCTGGCGGCCAGGTCGCTGCGGCTGGCCTGCATGCGGCTCATGTCGGTGCGCTCGGGTGCCGGGGGCGGAGTGGGCCTTGTGGGCGCGCCCTCCCTGATGTTCAGCACGGCGCGCAGCAGGAACGAAAGGACGTCCTTGTTGAGAGCCTCGAGCATGGCCGAGAACAGGTTATAGCTCTCGAGCTTATAGACCACAAGCGGATCCTTCTGCTCATAGGCCGCATTCTGGACGGACTGCTTGAGGTCGTCCATGTCGCGCAGATGCTGCTTCCAGTGCTCGTCGATCTGCCAGAGGACTATGGTCTTGCTGAGCATCTTGGAGAGCTCGCGGCCCTCGGAGTCATAGGCCTTCTTCAGGTTCACGGGCAGGTTCAGGCCCTTGCGGCCGTCGGTGATGGGCACGGCTATGTTCTCGAACATGGAGCCCTTGGTCTCATAGACCTCCTTGATCACCGGATAGGTCTTGGACACAAGTCCCTCCATGCGGCGCTTATAGACGGTCTCCATCTGCGCGCAGATCTTCTTGGCCAGAGCGTCGGTGCCGAGGCTCTTGTAGGTCTCCTCGTCCATGCCCGAGTCTATGGAAAGCTGCGACATGAGATAGGACTCGAAGTCGGCGAACGACATGCCCGAGCAGCGGTCGGCATAGATGTTGGCGGTGTCCACCATCATGTTCATTATGTCAATCTCGATCCTGTCGCCGGAGATTGCGTTGCGGCGGCGGGAATAGATGGCCTCTCTCTGATAATTCATCACATCGTCATACTCGAGCAGTCTCTTACGTATGCCGAAGTTGTTCTCCTCCACCTTGCGCTGGGCCTTCTCGATGCTGCGGGAGAGCATCGGGCTCTCTAGAGCGTCGTCGTCGGTCATGCCGAGACGGTCCACCACGGAGGCGATCTTCTCGGAGCCGAACAGGCGCATCAGCTTGTCCTCAAGGGAGATATAGAATGTGGACGAACCGGGGTCGCCCTGTCGTCCGGCACGGCCTCTGAGCTGGCGGTCAACCCTTCGGGAGTCGTGCCTCTCGGTGCCGATTATCGCAAGTCCGCCGGCGGCCTTCACCTCGGGCGAAAGCTTGATGTCGGTGCCTCGTCCGGCCATGTTGGTGGCGATGGTCACGGTGCTGGACTGTCCGGCGCGGGCCACTATCTCGGCCTCCCTCGCGAACTGCTTGGCGTTCAGCAGCTGGGCGTCTCTGATTCCGGCCCTCTCCATCATCCTGAGGAGCAGCTCGGAAGTCTCCACGTCGGTGGTGCCCACGAGCACCGGCCTTCCGGACTCGCGGAGCTTCAGCACCCTCTGGATCACGGCGTTGTATTTGGCGCGCTTGGTCTTATAGATCAGGTCCTGCTCGTCGTTCCTGATCACGGGCTTGTTGGTGGGGATCACCACCACATCGAGCTTGTATATGGACCAGAACTCGCCGGCCTCCGTTTCAGCCGTACCGGTCATTCCGGCCAGCTTGTGATACATTCTGAAATAGTTCTGCAGGGTGATGGTGGCGAAGGTCTGGGTGGGGTCCTCCACCTTCACGTTCTCCTTGGCCTCCACAGCCTGGTGCAGTCCGTCGCTCCAGCGCCTGCCCTCCATGATACGGCCGGTCTGCTCGTCCACGATCTTCACCTTACCGTCCACGATGATGTAGTCCACATCCTTCTGGAACATCGCATAGGCCTTGAGCAGCTGGATCATCGTGTGCACCCTCTCGCTCTTGATGGAGAACTCCTCCATGAGGGCGTCCTTCTTCTCCTGCTTCTCGGCGGGAGTCATCTCGGACTTCTCGATCTCGGCCACCTTGCTGCCCACGTCGGGAAGGACGAAGAAATTGTCGTCGTTCACGCTGGAGGCGAGCAGGTCATGACCCTTGTCGGTCATGTCCACAGAGTGCTGCTGCTCGTTGATGACGAAATACAGCGGGTCGGTGACCGCGGGCATCTCCCTCTCGTTGTCCTGGAGGTAATAATTCTCGGTCTTCTGCATTATCACCTTGATGCCGGGCTCGCTGAGATATTTGATGAGCGGCTGGTACTTGGGCAGTCCCTTGTAGCACCTGTACAGGAGCTTTCCGCCCTCTGCCTCGTCGCCGGCGGCCAGCTTGGCCTTGGCCTCGTTGAGGGTGCTGGTGACCAGGGAGCGCTGCAGGTTGTAGAGCTTCTCCACATAGGGCCTGAACTCCAGGAACTGCTCGTCGGCCGAAGACTTGGCCACAGGGCCGGATATGATGAGTGGCGTGCGGGCGTCGTCGATGAGCACGGAGTCCACCTCATCGACTATGGCGTAATGGTGCTTTCTCTGCACCAGGTCGTCCTTGGACACGGCCATGTTGTCGCGCAGGTAGTCGAAGCCGAACTCGTTGTTGGTTCCGAAGGTGATGTCGCAGTTATAGGCCCTGCGGCGGGCGTCGCTGTTGGGCTCGTGCTTGTCTATGCAATCGACGGAGAGTCCGTGGAACATGTAGAGCGGTCCCATCCACTCGGAGTCACGCTTGGAGAGGTAGTCGTTGACGGTGACCACATGGACTCCCTTGCCGGCCAGGGCGTTCAGGAACACAGGAAGAGTGGCCACGAGGGTCTTTCCCTCACCGGTGGCCATCTCGGCGATCTTTCCCTGATGCAGCACGGCGCCGCCGATGAGCTGCACGTCATAATGGACCATATCCCAGGTGACCTCGTTGCCGCCGGCCTGCCAGTGGTTCTGCCACACGGCCACGTCGCGTCCGTCCCTGTTCTCGATGTGGACGAAGTCCTTGGTGGTGCTCAGCGTCCTGTCGAAATCGGTGGCGGTCACCTCCACGGTCGGGTTCTGCGCGAACCTCCTGGCGGTGGACTTCATTATGGCGAAGGCCTCGGGCAGGATCTCGTTCAGAACCTCCTCTATGGCCTCGTCCTCCTCCTTGACCAGCTTGTCGGACTCGGTGGCGAGCTTTTCCTTCTCAGAGACGGGGATGTCCTTCTCGAGTTCCTCCCTGATCTGGGCCATGCGGTCCTCGAAGGGCTGCGCCTTCACCCTGATCTTTTCCTTGAGGGCTTCAGTGTGGGCCCTGAGCTCGTCGTTGGTGAGTTTGTCTATGGTGGTGTAGGCTTCGAGTGTCTTCTGAAGGATGGGCTTGATTTCCTTCATGTCCCTGTCCGCCTTGGATCCGAAGATCTTCTTGATTATTCCGGTTACGCTCATTTTTCTTTGGAATCTGAATATTAACTTACAAATATACTGATTCTTCCTCTATATATCAAAAAAAGGGCCGGCAC
>CAZIFT010000018.1:13302-19814 GCA_964538395.1 uncultured Muribaculaceae bacterium | reverse complement strand
ATTAACTTACAAATATACTGATTCTTCCTCTATATATCAAAAAAAGGGCCGGCACGATGCCGACCCTTTTTATAACAACTATTTACCTCGTTTAGAAAAGGTACGCAACTCCAAGAGTGACCTCGGAACGGTGCAAAGCCGCGTCAAGGCTGCCGGTGTAGCGGTTCACAAGGCCATAGCTATAGCCCAGCTTGATGCGGTAGTGCTCCATGAGGTCCACGCCTGCGCCCAGACCGATGAGAACGTCAAAACGGCCATAGTCAGAATCGGAGCCATACAGATTGGTGCTCACGGTGCTGCCGCCTTCCGTATTCTTCAGCTTGGAAGTCAGTCCTGCGGAAAGAGTCGGGCCGGCATAGACAAAGAATCTGGTGTCGGAGGCAAGGTCAAAACTATACTTGGCCATCACGGGAATCTGGAGATAGCTCTCGTTCTGTCTCACATCTCCGCCTGTGGAGAAGTGCTCCCAGTAGAGACCGGGCTCCACGGAGAGGCCGGCGACCGAGGCCACCGGAATGTCATAGGACAATCCGAGGTAGATACCGTTGAAGTTATCGCTGCCGGCGGACTTATGTGACAGCGTGGAATTGACCCAGCCTGCGCCAACGCTGAGGTTGTCTCTGTTGATCTGGGCGAATGCGCCGGTGCCCACGAGCATCATGGACGCAGCGACGACTGTTGCAAAAATCTTTTTCATCTTTCGTTATTTTTTGTTGAAAACATATTCTTTAAGTTTCTTTCTCTCGCCTGCCCCGAGTCCCAGGAAGAACACGGCGCACGCCGAAACGGCAAAAGTCCACAAAATTCCTGCCAAGTGGCCTGCAGCTGACATTTCAGCAGGCATCACGGCCCTGTAGAGGAACACGAACGCGGTCATCAGCGCGACCACGGCGGCCGGCCCGAGATAGGCCCGGCGGCAATAGTCCAGGGCGTCGAAGCCTATGAGCCTGCGCAGAAGCGCGAACTCCACAAAGCGGTAAAGGATTGAGTAGCAGATATAAAGCTGGATTATGGTCACGACCGGGGCGCCGAACTTATAGGCCGCGAAGCCCAGCGGGAGGCAGAGCAGGGACATGGCGCTGTTCCATATCTGGAACCACTTTATCCGTCCGGTGGCCTGCTCCAGGGCCTGGGTCCCGCCCACGAACGACCTCACGAGGGCGCTCACGAGGGTCCAGCGGGTGAACAGCACGGCTCCCTCCGGCACGTCCTTCAGCCATATGCCCAGGACGAAGTCCAGCTCCACCCATGCGCAGAACACGAGCACGGACATCAGCAGGGCGCTGTAGCGGGAGATTTTATAGACAAGGTCCAGGGAACGGGCCGTGTCGCCGCCGCTGTAGTTCTTGGTGATCTGCGGGGATGCGGCGCTGGTGAGCCGGTTCACCGAAGTGACCGAAAAATTCTCTATCTGATATGCCACCGAAAGGGCCGAATTCACCACGGTCCCGAAGAAGTAGTTGACTATCAGGGTGCTGCCCTGCGAGCGGGCGATATATGCGGCGGCGCTGAGGGCGGTGTAGTTGTTGAACGAGACCACTTCGCGGTAGCCGCTTTTCACCGGCCTCCATTTTATGATTCCGTCCCAGTGGCGCCGGCAGTACACGCGGTACATGACCATGGATATGAGGGTCATGGAGGCCATGATCAGCGCATAGAGCCGAAGCCCGTCGCCCTTGAAAAACTTCAGCAGCCAGACCACCGCCACAAGCCTGAACAGGTTCGAGACTATGTCCACGACCGAGGTCTGCAGGAACTTCTCGAAGGCCTCCATAAGGCTCATATACGGGAGGTTGATTATGTTTATGCAGGCGGCGAACACCGACACCTGGAACACGAACACGGCGTCCTTGAGCCGCGCGGGGTCCACGTTGAGCCAATGATATATGTAATAGAGCCCCAGGGTCTCGGCCAGAAGCAGGATGAATCCGGCCAGGGCGAAATGCACCGTAAGGCATATGTTGAACATCCGGTTCGGGTCGCCGTCCGGCTTGCCGAGCTCGGTGTTGATGAAGCGGCGGGTGGTGGTGCTCATGGCCGTGCTGAGAAAGCCCAGCATGGCTACGAGGCCGCCCACGACGCTGTAGAGGCCATAGTCCGACTTGCCCAGCGCCGCAAGGACATATCTCGTGCACAGGAGGCCGATCACTATTATGAACAGCATCCTGACATAGATTACCAGGGTATTCCTGAATATCCTGGCGTTGTCCTTATGGAAACCGGACATGGGGATTTATTTTTTCCCGCTCTCGGCGATTATCGTCCTGTAGCAGTCGAGGAGCGAAGAGGTTATGGCCTTCCTGTCATGTCTCTTGAGGGCCACGGCGCGGGCCTGATGGCCCACCTTGCGGAGCAGCGTCCTGTTGCGGTACATGGCCACAACCCTCTCGGCGATCTCTTCGGCGTTGCCGCTGCGGACCAGAAAACCGGTCTCTCCGTCGTCGATCAGGCTGGAGACTCCGCCCACATTGGTCGCAACGACGGCGGCTCCCAGAAGCTGGGCCTCGCAGACGCTGTTGGGGCTGTTGTCTATGTAGGAGGGATGGACATACATGGAAGCGCGGCTTATGGCCTGCACCAGCTCTTCGGCGGTGGCGACTCCGGCCATGGTTATGCCGGCCCTGGCGGCGGTGATTCCGGTCACCTTCTCGAAGAAAGAGGGGTCCACGTTGCCATAGACGTTCCATTCGAAGTCCAGACCATATTCTTCCTTGAGTATCAGGCCGGCGCGCAGCACGAGGTCGAAGCCTTTGTAGGTGGGCTCGGAGATGGTGGTCACGAGCTTGAGGGTCTGGGGTATGCTGCTTATGGCGTCGATGTCGGCGTCATAGAACGGCTGGCGGAGAATCTCGCCGCCATAGAAGAATTTGGCGTCGGGGTTGTATTTCAGGACCTCGGAATGGTCCCAGGCTGTCCTTCCGAGATAGTAGTGCACGGCGCGGAAGATTCTCACCTCTCTGGTGCAGGCCCTTTCCCATTTTTTCTGGATATAGAGCTTGTGCATGACCGAGCCGGGGCGGAGCGGAGTCATTATGTACTCGCGCATGGACACGGCCGGCGGCAGGAAGGCCTTGAAATATGGGTTCATTATGCCCTGGATGTGCAGGACCACGGGGATGTCGGTGTGCTCGGCGACCAGGCCATAGGAATGTTCCGAACCGAAGACCTGGATCACGTCGGGATGCCAGTCCTCGACTATCTCGGCATAGGCCTTGACCAGAGCCTGCTCCTGAGCCGCGTCGCCTCTGAGCATGGCGGCCAGACGGTCCGACTTGGTGCGGTTGAAGCCGTCATGGATGGGGTAATAGGCCACGCCGTGCTGGTCTGCGCGGCGCCATGTGACGGTGCGGCGGAAGGGGCTGTACTCCCCCGACTTGCGGAAGGCCTTGGCCGACAGCCTTTCCACGAAGGCCACGGCAAGCTCCACGGAGCCGCTGATTTCGGATTCGAGGGCGGACACCCAGCCCGTCCCGTTATATACGCTGCCACGCCCCGAATAGTTCGACGGGGTATTGGCTAACCAAAGAACTCGCATCACTCAAATTTTCCTTGTAAGGACATCCTGTCCATAGCCTCGCTCAGAGTCAGGCGCCTGTCCAGATCGACAAAATAATGATAGTGGCCGGAGAGTCTTTCCGGCGCCGGAGGCAGCTGCATGTAGTCTCCGTAGAAAGCCCTGAGGATGGCGTCATAGCCCGAAGGCATGTTCACCTCCATATCCTCGAATTTCATCAGGACCGTCTCTCCGAAGCGGTCGCGGGGCATCGTCATCCCGCGGTAGTCGGAGCTGGTGCCATAGACGATCAGGTCTCCGCCCTTTCTCTGCGCGGCCTTGCTTTCATATTCCAGAAAGGCGTTCCTGAGGCTTTCGGTGCGGGGCCGGTACCACAGACTGTCCACGGCCGTCTTCACAGCGCCTCTCAGGTCTCCTCCGGCCAGTCTGCGCAGGAAGGTGCAGCGCGGATAGAAGCGCTGGGCCCTCTTGTATCCGTGGAATGCCGCCCGGTAGCGGAGCCTGAAGGCCTCGGCGTCGCCGGCCTCCCCGGTCTCGTCCAGAGGGAACACGTCCAGGAACACGCCGAACACGCACGGATAGGTCTGCCTTTCCCATATTGTGGAAGAGCCGTCGCAGAACTTGATGTAGGGGAAGGGATAGTCCTCCCCGTCCCCGGCAGTCCTGATGCCGACTATGTCATAGCCTTCCACCTTGATTTTCAGGAACTTTTCATAATCGGGCCGGGGCATGAACACGTCCACGTCATCGTCCCAGGGGATGAATCCGCCGTGACGCACGGTGCCGATGGCGGAGCCGAAGGCCATCCACCACCGCAGGGAATTGTCCTCACAGACCTTCTTGAAGGCCTTGAGGGTCTCGAGCAATATCGCCCGGTACCGTTCCGTTTCTGTCTGAGAAAGAACCATAAAGGGCAAATTTAGCTTAAAATTTCCATTATCTCAAACGGGTGGCCATTTGTCCGATTTTTAACTAACTTTGTGTTTTGGCGCCTCGCAGAAGAGGCCCTGATTCCATTGGAGACAGACAACAGACCCACAATATTCCTTTACACCGACGGGGCGGCGAGCGGCAATCCCGGTCCGGGAGGCTATGGTGTGGTGTTGCGCTGCGGGTCCCTGGAGAAGGAGATGAGCGAGGGGTTCACCCTCACCACCAACAACCGGATGGAGCTGCTGGCGGTGATAAGGGGGCTGGAGGCCATAAAATGGAAAAACGCCGACGTGCAGGTCTGGAGCGACTCGTCCTATGTAGTGAAGGCCGTCAATGAGGGCTGGCTGCTGAACTGGGAGAGGAAGGACTTCAAGAAGGTGAAGAATCCGGACCTGTGGCAGCGGTTCCTGCCGCTGTACCGCTCGCACAGGGTCACCTTCCACTGGATCAAGGGCCACAACGGGCACCCCGAAAACGAGCGCTGCGACACTCTTGCGGTGACGGCCTACAGGGAGGGTCCGCTGCAGGAGGACAGGGGCTATGCCGAATCTTTATCTAACGCTTGACATAAAACATAACGACATGAGCAATAATAAGATAGTGGTGGCAATCTCTCAGGGAGACACCAACGGGACAGGATATGAGGTGATAATCAAGACTCTTTCGGACGCCAGGATTCTGGACACTTTCACTCCGGTGATCTACGGCTCGTCCAAGGCCTTCGGCTTCTACAAGAAGCTGCTGCACAATCTGGAGAGCCCCGAGACCTATGTGATTTCGTCGGCCAGGGACGCGAAGCCCAGGGCCATAAACATAGTGAACTGCCTGCCGGAGGACAGCCAGATCGAGCCCGGAAAGTCCACTCCCGATTCGGCCAAGGCCGCCATCAAGGCTCTGGACGCGGCAGTGGCCGACATCAAGGCCGGATATGCCGATGTGCTGGTCACCGCTCCGGTCAACAAGAAGGCCATGGCCCATGAGAGTTTCGGCTACACCGGCCACACGGACTATCTTAAGAATAAGTTCAACACGGACGATGTCGCCATGCTCATGGTGAGCGACAATCTGAAGCTGGGCATCGTGACCGGTCACATCCCGGTCCGCGACGTGCCCGCCGCCATAACGAAGGACAGTATTCTCCGGAAGCTCCGCATGATGCGCGAGTCGCTGAAGAGGGACTTCGGGATGGAGGACCCCAAGATCGGAGTGCTGGGGCTCAATCCCCACTGCGGCGACAAGAATCTGATGGGAGCAGAGGAGGAGAACATCATCCTGCCTGCAGTCCAGATGGCGCAGGAGGAGGGAATCATGGCCTATGGTCCCTATTCGGCCGACGGCTATTTCGGTTCCGGCAGCTACAGCATGTTCGACGCCACGCTCGCCATGTATCACGACCAGGGGCTCGCTCCCTTCAAGGCTATCGCCTTTGACGAAGGGGTGAACTTCACGGCGGGCCTGCCCATCGTGAGGACTTCCCCGGACCACGGCGTGGACTATGCCATCGCCGGCAGGGACGAGGCCAATCCCCAGTCCATGAAGAATGCAATCTATGCCGCCATCGACATCTTCCGCCGCCGGGTGCAGTATGACGACCTCCAGGACGGCAAGATGAAAGAGCGCCCGCTCGAAACCTCCGAGCGCCCCGCCCGGCCCGGCAAGCCTCAGATAGCCTGAGGCCTGCCTCAGGCTATCTGAGGCTGAAGCCTATCTAACCCCCCAGCCGGCTATCGCCGGCAGCCCCCGAGGGGGCACTTCGGCCTATCGGCCGGCGGGCTTAACGCCCTTATGTCGCTTCGCTCCGGTGTACTGGCATGCGTGACACTGCGCTATCTGAGGCTGAAGCGGCCTAACTGCCGCTTCGGCCTCTTTGATGGGGGCTCTGCCCCCATAACGTCCCCCGCGGCCGTCCCGGCCGTAGGCCATCTTAACCCCCGCCGATTCATCGGCGACCCCTATTAGGGCTGGCCAAGGCCAGCCATTGGCATCTAAACCCCAGTCGACTGTCGTCGACAGCCCCCGAGGGGGCACTTCGGCCTATCGGCCGGCGGGCTTAACGCCCTTATGT
>CAZIFT010000018.1:0-13202 GCA_964538395.1 uncultured Muribaculaceae bacterium | reverse complement strand
CAGCCCCCGAGGGGGCACTTCGGCCTATCGGCCGGCGGGCTTAACGCCCTTATGTCGCTTCGCTCCGGTGTACTGGCATGCGTGACACTGCGCTATCTGAGGCTGAAGCGGCCTAACTGCCGCTTCGGCCTCTTTGATGGGGGCTCTGCCCCCATAACGTCCCCCGCGGCCGTCCCGGCCGTAGGCCATCTTAACCCCCAGTCGACTGTCGTCGACAGCCCCCTATTAGGTGGCACTTCGCGCCTACCCGGCGCGGTCCCTTCGGGACTGGCTTAAACTTTTATGCAACAGTTCTCTACGCCAGCCAGGCCGATACTGGCGGGCTTAACGCCCTTATGTCGCTCCGCTCCGGTGTACTGGCATGCGAATTTACGGTCCCCGAGCTTGTCGAGGGGCCCGTCGATTCCTGGAAAAGACAAGTCGAGGCAGGACCCACTACAGGGCCGTCAGTGGCAGGGGACCTCGACTTCGGCCTTGCGTAAAGTGCTCTAAGTGTGGAACATAGGCCATACAGGCCGTCAGTGGCATATGACCTCGACTTAGCGTTGCAAAGCCGACCGGCCATACCCCAAGTTTTACAGAATGAGAGCAAGGCAGGTGGCGTTCTACGCGCCTAGATGGCACTATGCCTCGGATATACGCCATAAACGATTACACCGAATTTGGCAATATTTTTGTTTTTTGCCAAAATATGTGTATTTTAGATGCCATATGACGATTTCAGAAACAATACTGGGCTATGCCGCCTCCAATGGCGGCGCCGTCACCAGGGAGAACTTGCTGCCCTGGTTCGAATCGACATGGCCGGACGCATCGGCCAGAAGCATAGACAACGAACTCCGCAAGATGGTTCTTGCAGGCAAACTGGAACGGACCGGACGTGGACAATTCCGCACATGTCCCGATGCGAAGCCCCCCTACATTCCGGCCATCAGCACAGAAATGAAGGAATTGTTTCTGAAAATCAGCAGGATATACCCATATCTGGGCCTATGCATCTGGCAGGTCCGTGCCCTGTCGTCTTTCATGCAGCACGTTCCGAACATAGACATGATAATGATTGAGGCCGGCAAAGACGCTTCCGAGGCTATATACGAAGATGTCAGAGAATTGGCCAGCGGCCGGACCGCGCTTTTGCGGCCCACAGAAAAAGAATGCCGGCTCTATGCTTCCGGAACACCCTCGGTCATAGTCCGGGACCTGATTTCCGAAGCGCCCGTCATATCCGTTGACGGAGTGGCATCGGCCTCTCTGGAAAAAATTCTTGTCGATGCCATTATCGCGCCCGAATTTGAGTTCGCCCGCGGCGCAGAGCTTTATACCATCTATGAAAACGCCGGCCAGATGTATCACATCGGCAAAAAGACAATGCTGCGCTATGCATCACGCCGTGGCAAGAGAGAAGAGATTGAGGAACTGATAGAAATGACAATGCCATGATAGATCCGAAAAGCAGAAGCCTGAAGTGGATTCTAAAATCCTGCGAGAACAACAAGGTCAGCGACCCCACGCTGATGGAAAAGACAATAAGAGCCCTTTCCCTGCTGGAAGCCCTGGTGAAATCCGGTTGCCCTTTTCTGTTCAAGGGTGGCAGTGCCTTAATGCTTCAACTCGCCTGCACTCAACGGCTTTCCGTTGACATCGACATAGTGTGTCCGCCTGGGACAGATGTCATTTCTTACTTGGAACCATATGCAGAGGAATATGGTTTCAGAAGCATAATGGCCTCCGACAGAATCTCCCGAGCCAACGTTCCCAAAACCCACGCGAAATGCTTTTATCAGGTTTCATACGTCACCAACACCGCCACAGAGAAAATTCTGCTGGATGTACTGTTCGAAGATAACTGGTACTCTGTCATAGAGCGGCTGCCCATCGAAAGTCCATTTCTGCTGATGAGCGGAGAACCGCTGATGGTGAGTCTTCCAAGCAAAGAGGACCTGCTGGGTGACAAGTTGACCGCCTTCGCCCCGAACACCACCGGCATCCCATACATCAAAACGGTGACAGGCCGGGGAGGTCTGCCGGAAGAGCGCCATTGCTCCATGGAAATTATCAAACAATTGTTCGATGTCGCATCCCTGTTCGACAAAATCAACAATCTCGGCACAGTCAGAGCCACGTTCAAAAAGATTGCCCGTATAGAGCTGGAGTACAGAAACATGGCCAGCGACACCCTCACCCCGATTCTTGACGACATCTACAAAACCTCTGAACTCATCTGCACCGGCATTTATACCAAGAATCAGTCTTTTGAATACCAAGAACTTGTCAAAGGAATTAACCAGATAAGGAATCTGATAGTCAGCGAAAAGTACAACCATTACTCAGCCCTGGTCAACGCCTCCAAAGCCGCATACCTTTCCGTCCTTCTCAAGAAGGGCATTGACGTTATCGAGCACTTCAACCCGGCCATAGACCTGCGCCCGGTCAAGTTAGGCGACCCCATTCATCCCGCAATCAATCGAATCAAGGCAATCCGTCCCGAGGCCTTCTTCTACTGGATGCAAATCGAAAAGATTCTGAACGGATAGCCGCCAGAACTTCCAGTTTTACAGAATGAGAGCAAGGCATGTGGCGTTCTACGCACCTATATGGCACTATGCCTTGCTTAAGAGGCCTTCAAAAGGGCTCTTAAGCGCGTCCACCCCCGCCACAGGCCATTCTGACAGGGGTGGCCCGACGCTCACTCTGTAAAATCCTGACTATCAGTAAGACCCTTTACAAAAACGGTGTGCGAAAGGCCGGGGTTCGCACACCGAATTGCGTTTCCGACCCGGCTGGTGTGCAAATGCGGGATTGCCGTTTTTTGCCTATCTTTGTAAATGGCGCGCAGAGGCGGCCGGACGGGCCTCGCCAGCTGATGCAAAACTGCCACAGGCCAGGTCGGACGACACCAAACAGCCGCAAGCCAGGCCGGGCTGATGCAAGACAGCCACAAGCCAAGCCGGACGGATGCAGAAAGGCCGAGGCAAAAGGGCCATAAGCACAGAAACATGCCATAGGCATAACGCCCTTGCGCGCCGCCATCAAGAGAACGAATGAGCAGAGAGTCTGATTCCCCGGTGCAATATCTGCCCGGCGTGGGCCCCAGACGGGCTTTGGTGCTGACGGAGGAATTCGGAATCCGGACCGTGGGCGACCTCATCCGCGTGTACCCCTTCCGGTACATGGACCGAAGCAAAATCTTCCCCATAGGCGACATCCTTCCCGACACGGCATATGTCCAGATCCAGGCCTCCGTCGTGAGCAGCTCCGTCGCCGGCAAAAAGCTGAGCGTCATCGTGGACGACGGCAGCGGCCGCATGGAGCTGGTCTTCTTCAAAGGCCTGAAATACACCGCCGAACGGCTGAAGCCCGGCAAGACCTTCCTCTTCTTCGGAAAGCCTTCGGTCTATGGCGGCAGAATCAACATGGTCCACCCCGAAATCGACGACCCCGTCCCCGAAGGCGCCGCCGCAGGCAATCCGGGCGTCATGACCGGGGTCTATCCGTCCTCCGAAAAGCTGAAAAACGCCGGCATCACCGGCAAAGTCATGAACAGGCTTATGGCGTCGGCCCTGAAGCTGGCGCTCCCGGAGACCGCCGAGACGCTTCCGGACTATGTCATCAGAGACAACGGACTGGTCCCTCTCACATACGCCCTCAGGAACATCCATTTCCCGAAAGACGCATATGCCCTGGCCGCCGCCCGCAACCGCCTCAAGTTCGAGGAACTTTTCCTGCTCCAGCTCTCGCTCCTCAAGCAGAAATTCGTGCGAAGCCGCGCCGCGGCCGGATTCCCGATGCCGCGTGTGAGCGAAGACTTCAACAGATGCTACAGGGCCCTGCCCTATGACCTCACCGGAGCGCAGAAGCGCGTGATAAAGGAAATCCGGGCCGACCTCGTGAGCGGCAGCCAGATGAACCGCCTGCTCCAGGGCGACGTGGGCTCCGGCAAGACCATGGTCGCGGTGCTGACCTGCCTGATAGCCACCGGCAACGGCTTCCAGGCCTGCATAATGGCGCCGACCGAAGTCCTTGCCAATCAGCACTATGCCAACATAAGCAAATATCTGGAGCCCACTTCGGTCAAGGTCCGCCTCCTCACCGGCAGCACCCGCCAGGCCGAAAGGAACGAAATCCACAAAGGCCTCGAGAGCGGAGAAATCGGAATCATAGTAGGGACCCATGCACTGATAGAGGACACCGTCAAGTTCAAGAACCTGGGACTGGCCGTGGTGGACGAGCAGCACCGCTTCGGAGTGGACCAGAGGGCCAGGCTGTGGGCGAAGACCGTCGGCGGGATTCCGCCCCATGTGCTCGTAATGACCGCGACCCCCATACCGCGCACGCTCGCGATGACGCTCTATGGCGACCTGGACGTGTCGGTGATCGACGAGATGCCCCCCGGAAGAAAGCCGGTGCAGACAATATTGATAGGAGAAGGCCGCAGGCCGGCGCTGAACAAGTTCCTAAAGGAACAGATAGGGGCCGGACGCCAGGTGTTCATAGTCTATCCGCTCATCTTCGAGAGCGAAAAGCTGGACCTGAAGAACCTGGAAGAGGGATATGAAAGGACCTGCACGGACTTCCCGTTCCCGCCCTACCGGGTGGCGATGGTCCACGGCAAACAGACCAACGAAGACAAGAACTTCAACATGAAGGCCTTCGCCGCGGGCCGCGCCGACATCCTGGTGTCCACCACGGTGATAGAGGTGGGCGTGGACGTCCCCAACGCCACGGTGATGGTCATCGAGAGCGCCGAGCGCTTCGGCCTCAGCCAGCTGCACCAGCTCAGGGGCAGGGTCGGCCGCGGAAAGGACAAGTCCTACTGCGTCCTGGTCAAGGGCGAAAAGGTGGGAAAGGACTCGCTGAAGCGGCTGGAGTTGCTGTGCTCCACCGAGGACGGGTTCACCCTCGCCGAAGAGGACATGAAGATGAGAGGGCCGGGCGACCTGGAGGGCACCCAGCAGAGCGGGCTCCCGGTGGCCCTGAACATAGCCTCGCTGGCCAAAGACGGGCCCATGCTGTCCGCCGCCAGAAAATATGCGGAGCAGGTTCTGGAAAAGGACCCGGACCTTTCCTCCCCGGACAACGCGCTCCTGCGCAAGGAGCTGTCCAAGAACAAATATGTGCGCAAGGACTACAGCAAGATAAGCTGACATGGTACAGGAGCTTCTGAACAAATACATATGGCTGATCGACCTGCTCTCCCGCGCGGGCCGCAACGGGCTGTCGCTGAGCGAGATACAGAGAAGTTGGGAGGACCGCTGGGACGGAGAATACAGCCGCAGGTCCTTCTGCAACCACAGGGAGGCGATCGCGGACGTGTTCGGAGTGGAGATAGCCTGCGACCGCTCGGCCAACCGATACTATATAGCCGGAGACAATCCCGCCGCCGACCCCGGAGGCGAAAGAGCCTGGCTGATAAACTCTTTCACCGTGAACAACCTCCTCTCGCTCGGAAAAGGGAAGCTGTCGGGAAGGGTCTCGGTGGAGGAAATCCCCTCCGGCCGCAAATGGCTCACGGCCATAATGGGGGCCATGGAGCGGAACCGCGAGCTGGCCATGCATTACAGAAAATACACCGGATCTTCGGAAGAATATATCCATGTCCGGCCCTATGGACTGCGAGAACACGAAAAAAGGTGGTATCTTGCAGGCTGGTGCGAGGAACGCGCCGCTCTCAGGGTCTATGGCCTGGACAGAATCATGGACCTGGAGGACGGCGGCAAGAAGTTTTCCATGCCGAAAGACTTTGACATTGAGGAACTTTTCGCCGGAAGCTACGGGATTTACCTTCCCATGGACCGGAAAACCGAGCGGATCGTGCTGCGCGCCGGCGAACGGGAGGCCCGCTACCTGCGCGACCTGCCCATGCACGCCTCCCAGCGCGAGACCTCTCCCGGGGTGTTCGAGCTGAGGGCGGTCCCGGACCTGAACCTGGTGATGGACCTCTGCAAGAGGGGCGACAGAATCGAGGTGCTGCAGCCCGCAGAGCTGAGGGAGCAGGTGGCCGAAGAGCACAGGAAGGCCTTTGAGTTATATGAAAAAAACAATATACAATAAACATCATGAAACATTTGAAAATGCTCGCGGCGGCAGCCGCAGGCTGTGTGACAGTTATGAGCTGCAATGAAACGGCGCAGGGGCCCGCATACATAGGCCCGGCCGAAATCGAGGTCAACGACGGGAAGATGACCACGGAGATCATGCTTTCCCTGGGCCGGGTGTCCGACCCCCAGCTTTCTCCGGACGGAAGTCTGATTCTCTACAGGGTGGGCTATACCTCCGTGGCTGAGAACAGGACCTGCGGCAACATCTTCGTCTGCGCTCCCGACGGCAGCGGCAAGACTCAGCTCACGAAAGAGGGCTCCGGAGTCTCCAACGCCAGATGGATCGAGGGCGGAAAGAAGATCGCCTTCCTCAAGGAGGGTCAGATCTATGTCGCCCCCTTCTCGGGCAACAGCCTCGGCAAGGCCGTGAAGATGTCTTCAGTGCCGCGCGGAATCAGCGAATTCTCCGTCTCCCCCGACGGGAGCCATGTGCTCTATGTGAGCACGGTGCCTTCCGACGTGAAGACCGCCACCGACGTGGACCCCAAGCTGGACAAGGCTTCGGCCTATATCACCGAGGACCTGGACTATCGCCACTGGGACCACTGGGTCACCGAGCTCAACCATTCCTATGTCGCCCCCTGGGGCTCCGAGGTCAACGAGGCCAACTCTGTGGACATTCTGGGCGGCGCCGACGTCAAGTTTGAGCTTCCGCTCGCCCCCCACAGCGGCATAGAGCAGCTCTGCTGGTCGCCGGACGGCAAGATGGTCGCATATTCATGCAAGAAGCTCACCGGCCGCGAATATGCATTCTCCACAGACACAGAGATTTATGTCTATGACCTGGCAAGCGGCAAGACTTCGGTCATCCCTATGGGCGGCGGCTATGACACCGACCCTGTCTGGAGCCCCGACGGAAGCATGATCGCATGGCTCAGCATGGCCAGGAACGGCTATGAGGCCGACAAGGCCCGCCTGATGTGCGCCAATGTGGCCGTGTCCGAGGACGGATCGGCCGCTTTCTCCGGCATCACCGACCTCACCGCCGACTTCAAGTATAACGCCGCCGGCCCGATGTGGGCTCCCGACGGCTCATGCGTATATTTCAACGCCCTTGCAGAGGGCGTGCAGGGCATCTTCAGCGCCAGCGCCGAGGGCGTCAAGCGCCACACTCCGGAGGACGACTGGTTTGACTACAACTCGCCTTTCGCAGTGCTTGCCGACGGCACCCTGCTCGCAAGCTATTGCTCCATGGACTTCCCCACCGAGCTTGTGAACGTCCGCGACGGCGCGCACAGCCAGATAACGAAGGAAAACGAGAGCCTGCTCGGACAGCTCGCCGAGCATAAGACCGAAAAGAGATATGTCAAGACCGTGGACGGCAAGGACATGCTCACATGGGTGCTGTTCCCGCCGCAGTTCGACGAGAGCAAGAAGTATCCCGTGATCGAGATCTTCCTCGGCGGCCCTCAGGGCACCCTGAGCCAGAGCTGGTCCACAAGATGGAATTACCGCCTCATGGCCGCGCAGGGTTATATCGTGGTGCTGCCCAACCGCAGGGGCACGACGGCCTTCGGACAGGAGTGGACGGAGCAGATTTCGGGCGACTACATCGGCATGAACATGCAGGACTATCTCGCGGCGGCACGCATGATCAAGGCTGAGCCCTATGCCGGAAAGATTGCCGGAGTGGGCGCATCCTACGGCGGATATTCGGTCTATTATATGGCCGGAATCCATGACGGCACCTTCGACTGCTTCGTGGCCCATGCCGGCATCTTCGACGAGCAGTATATGTATTACACGACCGAGGAGATGTGGTTCCCCAACTGGGACAACGGCGGCCTGACCGAATATGCCTATGCCGAGGGCCAGACCGGCCCCGCAGGCGACGGCGTCACCTTCGGAGGCATCCAGCAGGCAGGTTCGCCCTGGAGCGACATGCCCAAGGCTCGCAGGCACTATTCCAACTCGCCCGCTGCCAATGTGACCAAATGGGACACCCCGATTCTCTGCATCCACGGCATGAATGACTACCGCATCCCTTATGACCAGGGTATGGCGGCCTTCAATTCCGCCAGGATGATGGGCGTTCCCGCCAAGCTCGTGGTGTTCCCCGAGGAGAACCACTGGATTCTGCAGCCTCAGAATTCCGTGCTCTGGCACGAGGAGCTGTTCGGCTGGGTCGACCGCTGGTGCAGATAAACAGCTGCCACAGATAACGATAACTAAGACGACTGATAAGCGATTATCGGTCGTCTTTTTCTTGGTGTTATTGAGTCCGCAGCAGCGGACCGGCCGGGGCGGGTATTCGCCGTTTACGGGAAAGCGGTTCCGTTTTCATTGCCGGTGTTAGGCGAATACGGAAAGCCGGAAAGGCCGCGGGGGGCGTTATGGGGGCAGAGCCCCCATCACCAGTACCCCCGTACGGATTCGAACCGTAACCGTCAGAACCGGAATCTGAAATCCTATCCATTAGACTACGGAGGCATATATGATGCTTACAAATTTAAAGCTTGTTTTGATTTTATCCAATTTTTATTTTTCGTAGATTTGCCGATTGTTATAACAGCAAAAAATAGCTATTTTGATGAAAGCTTACATTTTCCCCGGGCAGGGATCACAGTACCCGGGCATGGCAAAAGACCTCTACGAGAAAGACCCCGGAGCAAAGAAAATGCTTGAGAAGGCAAACGACATCCTGGGCTTCAGAATCACGGACGTGATGTTCAACGGCACAGCCGACGACCTCAAGGCGACGAAAGTCACGCAGCCCGCGATTTTCCTCCACTCAGTAGTACTCGCCACATGCCTGGACATCAAACCCGACATGACCGCAGGCCATTCTCTCGGAGAATTCTCCGCACTGGCCGCATGCGGCGCCATCAAGCCCGAGGACGCCCTGAGACTCGTCGCCATAAGGGCAAGACAGATGCAGCTCTGCTGCGAAAAAGTTCCCGGAGGCATGGCCGCAATCATAGGCCTGCCCAACGAAAAGGTTGAAGAGATCTGCAGCTCCGTCGACGGCCTGGTTCTGCCGGCCAACTACAACTGCGACGGACAGGTGGTCATCTCCGGTGAAAACGACGCCGTCGCCAAGGCCTGCGAGGCCGCAAAGGAAGCCGGCGCCAAGAGGGCCATTCCCCTCGCCGTGAGCGGAGCCTTCCACTCCCCTCTCATGGAACCCGCCAGAGCCGAGCTCGGCAAGGCCATCCAGGAAGTCGAGATCCGCGAGCCTTTCTGCCCCATATACCAGAACGTGACCGGCCGGCCCGAAACCGACCCCGCAGTCATCAAGGCCAACCTTCTCGCACAGCTCACATCACCCGTAAAATGGACTCAGTCAGTGAAGAACATGCTCGTGGACGGAGCCGACTACTTCATGGAAATCGGACCGGGCAACGTGCTCCAGGGACTGGTGAAGAGAATTTCAGGCGGGATGGTGACGATAGAGGGCCGTTCAGAGCTCTGAAATCCATAAAAAACATTACATTTGTATTGTTTGAACCCATAGTTTTCCATTCACAGGAAACATACAATAATTAAAATCATAAACGTTAACGATTATGGCTAAAGAAAAGAAATTCATCACTTGTGATGGTAATACCGCTGTAGCTAACATCGCTTACCTCTTCAGCGAGCATGCGGCGATATACCCCATCACTCCGTCATCTCCAATGGCTGAAAACATTGATGAATGGGCCGCCCACGGCAAAAAGAACCTGTGGGGCGAAACCGTGAAGGTCACCGAGCTTCAGAGCGAAGGCGGCGCATCCGGAACGGTCCACGGTTCGCTTCAGGCAGGTGTCCTCACCACCACCTATACAGCGTCACAGGGTCTGCTCCTCATGATCCCGAACATGTACAAGATCGCCGGAGAAATGCTCCCCGCCGTGTTCCATGTGTCGGCCCGCGCCCTGGCTTCCCACGCGCTTTCGATCTTCGGAGACCATCAGGACGTCATGGCATGCCGCCAGACCGGCTTCGCCATGCTCGCATCCAGCTCGGTTCAGGAGGCTCAGGACCTCGCAGCCGTGGCTCATCTCTCCGCAATCAAGTCTTCCATTCCTTTCCTGCACTTCTTCGACGGTTTCCGCACATCGCATGAAATCCAGAAGATCGAGGCCCTCGACGAGGACGCCCTCCGCGGAATGGTCAGCGAGAAGTCTCTTGACGCCTTCAGACAGCGCGCCCTCAACCCCGACGCCCCTGTCACCAGAGGTACAGCCCAGAACGGAGACGTTTATTTCCAGGCAGTCGAGTCCAGGAACAAGGTCTATGAAGGAGTTCCCGACATCGTCGCCCGCTACATGGGCGAGATCAGCGAGCTCACCGGACGCGAGTACCGTCCCTTCACCTACTACGGAGACGCCAACGCCGAGAACATCATCGTGGCCATGGGTTCCATCTGCGACACCGCAAAGGAGACCATCGACTACCTCGCCAAGAAGGGCCGCAAGTACGGTCTCATCACCGTGCACCTCTACCGCCCCTTCGCAGAGAAATATTTCATGAAGGTCCTCCCCAAGAGCGTGAAGAAGATCGCCGTTCTCGACAGGACCAAGGAGCCCGGAGCTCTCGGAGAGCCTCTCTACCTCGATGTGAAGGCCCTCTTCCAGGGCAAGGAGAATTCTCCTCTCATCATCGGCGGCCGCTACGGTCTGTCCTCCAAGGACACCACTCCCGCACAGGTCGTGGCCGTCTATGACAACCTCGAGCAGAAAGAGCCCAAGAACGGATTCACCATCGGTATCGTGGACGACGTGACCTTCAAGTCCCTCCCCATCAAGAGCGAGATTTCCATCGTCAAGGCCGGCACCACCGAGTGCAAGTTCTACGGTCTCGGATCCGACGGAACCGTCGGCGCCAACAAGAACACCATCAAGATCATCGGTAACCACACCGACCTCTACTGCCAGGCCTACTTCGACTATGACTCCAAGAAGTCCGGCGGTTACACCTGCTCCCACCTCCGTTTCGGAAAGCAGCCCATCAAGGCTCCCTACCTCGTGTCCACTCCGGACTTCGTGGCCTGCCATGTGCCTTCCTACCTCACCAAGTATGACGTGCTCAAGGGCATCAAGGACGGCGGCACCCTGCTGCTGAACAGCCTCTGGAACGTGGAGGAGACCCTCAAGAGAATTCCTGACAATGTGAAGGCCACCATCGGCCGCAAGCACATCAAGCTCTATATCATCGACGCCACCAAGATCGCCGCTGAAATCGGACTCGGCAACAGGACCAACACCATCCTCCAGTCCGCATTCTTCAAGATCACAGGCATCATCCCTTACGAGGACGCCGTCAAGTACATGAAGGACGCCATCGTCAAGAGCTATGGCAAGAAGGGCCAGAACGTCGTGGACATGAACAACGCCGCCGTTGACCGCGGAGGTGAGTACACCGAGGTTCCCGTTCCCGCCGAGTGGGCAAACATCACCGCCAAGTTCGAGAACCCCAACAAGGAAAGGCTCGCTCCCGGATTTGTCAAGGATGTCGCCGACATCGTGAACGCCCAGAACGGAGACTCGCTGCCCGTGAGCTCGTTCCTGCCCTATGCCGACGGTACAATGCCCGCAGGCACTGCCGCTTATGAGAAGCGCGGAGTCGCAGTGAAGGTTCCCGCATGGAACCCCGACAACTGTATCCAGTGCAACACCTGCGCATTCGTCTGCCCTCACGCTGCCATCCGTCCTTTCCTCCTCACCGAGGAAGAGGCCGCCAAGGCTCCCGCAGGACTCAAGACAAAGCAGGGAAATGCTTCCCTCAAGGAATACAAGTTCGCCCTCTCAGTGTCTGTTGACGACTGCACAGGCTGCGGAAACTGCGTCGATGTCTGCCCTTCCAAGGAAAAGGCCCTCGCAATGGTTTCTCTCGAAAGCCAGGAGAAAGAGCAGGACAACTTCAACTGGCTCAACAGCAAGGTCGGCTACAAGGACAATGTCGCCAACAAGATGGCCAGCGTGAAGAACGCTCAGTTCGCACAGCCTCTGTTCGAGTTCTCCGGCGCATGCGCAGGCTGCGGCGAGACTCCTTACATCAAGAACATCACACAGCTCTTCGGTGACCACATGATGATCGCCAACGCTACCGGATGCTCCTCGATCTATGGTGCCTCCTTCCCCGCTTCCCCTTACTGCACCGACAAGAACGGTCACGGTCCCGCATGGGCCAACTCTCTGTTCGAGGACTTCTGCGAGTTCGGTTACGGTATGAAACTCGGTTCCGACCGCGCCAGGGAGACTGTCGAGAGGTACATGAAGGAAGGTCTGCAGTGCGGCTGCTGCTCCGACGAGATCAAGGCTCTCTTCCAGCAGTGGCTTGACAACAAGAAGGACTATGCAGTGACCCGCGAGGTCGCCGACAAGCTGGTTCCCCTCATGGAGAAGTGCGACTGCGACATCTGCCGCAAGCTCGTTGAGTACAAGCACTTCATCCCCAGCCGCAGCCAGTGGATCATCGGAGGTGACGGCGCAAGCTATGATATCGGTTACGGCGGACTGGACCATGTCCTCGCTTCCGGCGAGAATGTGAATGTCCTCGTGCTCGACACCGAGGTCTATTCCAACACCGGCGGACAGTCTTCGAAGTCCACCCCTGCAGGAGCTATCGCCAAATTCGCCGCTTCCGGAAAGAAGATCCGCAAGAAGGATCTGGGAATGATGGCAATGAGCTATGGTTATGTCTATGTGGCACAGGTCGCAATGGGTGCAAGCCCGGTGCAGTATCTGAACGCCATCAAGGAGGCTGAGGCCTATGACGGACCGTCCCTCATCATCGCTTATGCACCCTGCATCAACCACGGTCTTAAGGCCGGCATGGGTCTGAGCCAGAAGGAGGAGAAGCTCGCAGTCGATTGCGGTTACTGGCACCTCTACAGGTACAACCCGACTCTCGAGGGAACAGACAAGAATCCGTTCTCGCTCGATTCGAAGGAGCCTGACTGGTCCAAGTTCCAGGACTTCCTCAAGGGCGAGGTGCGTTTCGCATCTCTCTACAAGCTCTTCCCGGATCGCGCCGAGGAGCTGCTTGGCAAGACCGAGGAGTTCGCAAAGGTCCGCTACGACAACTATAAGAAACTCGCCGGCAAGTAGTCCGACAGGTCATAAATCAGAAAAGGAAGGTCGCAAGGCCTTCCTTTTTTTTGTATGATTCCTCAGGCAT
>CAZIFT010000017.1:13561-26769 GCA_964538395.1 uncultured Muribaculaceae bacterium | reverse complement strand
CCGGAGGAGACAGCCGATGCCACCTCTTGCATATATCAGTTTTCGGGCCCCTCGATGCTTCGACGGGGCTCAGCAACCGCAAGCTCGGGGACCGCTCCGGAGGAGGCGAGGGGAGGAAGCTTGTGCTTGACGGGGGGCTTGATGCCGTGCTCTATGGCCTTCCAGGCCGCTCCCGCGATGCTCTGCTGACTCTCATTGAGCCGCGCCGAATTCTTCCTGAAATTACTCACCACCGTCTCCAGCGAACTCCCGATCTTCGCATTCTCCTCACAGAAAAGCGCCACCCGCTCCACCATCGCCTGCGCCGCATCCACAATCCCCGAAATATTCTCCATCTGCTCCTTCTGCACCCACGCACTCCGGATCAGCCGCAAAAAAGGAACCAGCGTCTCCTCCGTGGTGATAAGCACATTCTGCTCAAACGCCCATGCAAATATGTCCGGATCCTTCTGCCGCGCAAGCTGCCAAGCCCCGTGATTCGGGACAAACATAATCACATAATCCAGCGTCTTGCGCCCCGTCACATACTTCTGATACTCCTTCCCCGCCAGCTCCTTGACATGCCCCCGCACCGACTCCAGATTGCGCGCAGCGGCCTCCTCCCGAGCCTCCTCAGAATCGGCCGCAAAATAATCCGTCAGCGCCGTAAGCGACATCTTGGAATCTATGAGAATGTCGGTGTCGTCCGGGAAATGCAGCACGAAATCCGGCCGCATCTTCCTGCCCGTGTCCTCATTGCGCAGCAGAGTCCCGTTCTTGTCGCGCAGCCAATACTCCGACTCATAATCATGCCCCTCGCGCATCCCCATGTCCTTAAACATATTCTCCAGAATGGTCTCGCCGAAATTGCCCTGAATCTTATTCTGCCCCTTCAGCGCCTTCGCCAGGTCCTCAGCCTTCCCGCCTATGGACTCAGTCTGCTCCCGGAGATTCTTCACCGTCTCGGCAAACTGCGTCTTGATGGAAGAACTCTCCTCGGCATGAGACTTCTTCTGCGCCTCAAAAGCCTCCTTCATGTCGCGGATATTCTGGTCCAGAGTGCCCGTGACCGACTTCATGGTCTCCGCCGCCTCCTTCTTCAGAGCCTCCTCCCGCTCCTTCAGCGCCTTCTCATTCTCCAGCGCCAGCGCGGTCTTCGCCGCCTCTATGGCCTTCTCCTGCCCCGCCCGGAGCTCGGCCAGAGCCTTCTCATGGCCGGCCTTGATCTCTTCCAGAGCCTGCCCGTAGCGCTTGCGCTCATTCTCCAGCAGCTCCCTGGCCGCTTTGGTTTCGGCCTCGCGCCGCGCCAGGTCGGTCTCGCTGCGGGAAAGCCTGTCGCGGAGCTCACGGCTCTCATTTTCGCTGCCCGAGAGCCTGTCGCGGAGGTCGCGGCTTTCCGTTTCGCTGCGGGTGAGGCTGTCGCGGAGCTCGCCGTTCTCGCTCTCCCTGCGGGCCAGGTCAGCCCTCAGCGAGGCCTCGTTCTTCTTCATTGAGCGTGCCCATGCCAGGGCGGCCGCGGCGACGGCGGCGACGGCGCAGAGCGCGATGGTCAGAAATGTAGTTTCCATAGTCGGTTCAGGTAAAAATCAGGCTGCGGAGTCCGCGGCCGACACACGCCCCTGCCGGCGGCCGGCCACGGGACATGCTCACGAATATATGAAAATCCGCCCGGATTCGGCGCGCGCGGTGTCGGATTTTACGGATTAAATTTTGCATGGGCCGAAGCATCATGCTATATTTGCGCTCCGTATGAAAAAAGCTTTTTTCATAACATTTCTGCTGCTCGCGCTGTTCTCCTCCTGCGGGGACGCCAAAGTGCGCCGCTACAAAGCCTCGGCGGTGAAGGAATATGTCCACGACGCGAATTCCTATACCCAGGGCCTCTTCTTCCACGGCGGCAGCCTCTATGAAAGCACCGGCCAGTATGGCCAATCCACCTTCAGAAAAGTGGACCTGACCACGGGCAAGGCCCTGAGAAAGCTGGACTTCGGCAGAAAATATTTCGTGGAGGGCTCCGTAATGCTGGACGGCAAGCTCTACATCCTCACATGGACCAACAAGGTCGCCTTCATCTATGACGCGGCCACTCTCAAATATGAGAAGACGGTGAGCTATCCCCGCGAGGGATGGGGTCTCACCACGGACGGCAAGAACCTCATAGCGAGCGACGGCTCTTCGAAGCTGTTCTTCCTGGACAAGAGCATGAAGACCGTCAGGACGCTGAACGTGACCATGGACGGCCGCCCCGTGACCTATCTCAACGAGCTGGAATATATCGACGGCCTGGTGTGGGCCAATGTCTATACGACCGACCTGATCGTGGCCATAGACCCGGCTACCGGCAAGGTGGAATTCTCGGTGGACTGCACCGGACTGCTTCCCGACAAGCTCAGGGACAGAAGCACCGATGTGCTCAACGGAATAGCCCAGAATCCGGCCGACGGAAAGATATACCTGACCGGAAAGAACTGGAAACGGATATACGAAGTGGAACTTAAAGAAAGCGGAAAATAGAGACGGCCGGAAGGCTGCGCGGAAAAAGAACAGTTACACAAATACCATAAATATAAATCAAGCGGGGGTACTCGGCATGGTCCGGGTTGAGAGAGTCCCATTAAACCTGATGCGGGTAATTCCGACGTAGGGAAGACTGATTTCTCATTGCACTTCATGTGCTGCCCTTGCATTAATGTCAAACATTTATGCAAGTTTTTTCATTTCTGGCGGCTGCCGTCCTGACGGGCGCGCCGTCGTTCTCGGGGCAGGTGCCTGACACCGCCTCGGTGGAGACCCTGGAACAGGCCGTGGTCCAGGGAGTGAGGGTGCAGAAGAACGCACCCTATGCAGTGGCCAATGTGGACCGCAAGTCCCTGGAAAGCTTCTCGGGCAGCGGAAAGGAACTGCCTTTCCTGCTTTCGCTCACGCCAGGAGTCATGTCATGGAGCGAAAACGGCCTGGGCACGGGCACAAGCTATATGCGGATCCGCGGAGCCGGAGACTCCAGGATCAATGTGACCGTGGACGGAGTGCCGCTCAACTCGCCCGAGGACCAGTGCGTGTTCTGGGCCAACATGAACAGCTATTCATCGCTGATGGACAATGTCCAGATCCAGAGGGGAGTGGGCTCGTCCACCAACGGCGACGGAGCCTTCGGCGGCTCCATATCCATGCAGACCAAGGCGCCGTCCTATGACCCCTATGTCGAGCTGAACGCCTCCTATGGCAGCTACAACACCTACAACACCGGCATCGCTCTCTCCACGGGCCTGCTCGGCAACCATTTCGTGGGGGAGGGAGCCTTCCATATGACCGGGACCGACGGCTTCGTGCACGGCACCTCCGGCAAGTCGGGCTCATGGTTCGGCGGCCTCACCTGGCTCGGCAGGGACTTCACCATAAGATATAAGAACATAGGCAACTATGAGCACACCGGCCAGGCCTGGAACGGCGTGACCGCCGGCAGCGACGACCTTTCGCTCATGGACGGGACCTATGGCGAGAGCACCGGCATCAGGACCTATAAGGACATGTACAAGGCCGGTCTCGGCAGATACAACTCCCTCTATGAGTCCATAGCCACCGACGGCTCCGGCGCCTTCGCCAAGGACGCCGACGGCAAGTATATGACCGCCAGGCACACGATGCTGGACGGCTCGTTCTGGCCCAGGACCACCGACAACTTCTGGCAGGACCACAACATCCTGTCGCTGTCATGGAACATAGATGAGCGCTGGAAGACCAGCCTCTCGCTGCATTACACCTATGGATATGGCTACTACAAGGAGTTCCGCCCCGACAACAAGCTCTCCAAGTTCGGCTTCGCGTCGTTCACCGACGAGGCCGGCAACAAGGTGAAGCGCAGCGACTTCATCCGCAAGAAGGGCCTGTCGCAGAACGCCGGCGGCGCCGTGTATAACATCAGCTACCGGGACGGCGGCTGGGACGTGGTCGGAGGCCTTTCGGCGCAGCTCTTCCGCGGCAACCATTTCGGCTATCTGACCTATGTCTCCAATCCGGCCGTGACCGCGCATTACAGCGAGCTGGCGGGGCTGAACGACATGGACCTGAAGAACGGCAAGTATAAATATTACGACTCGGACGCGCAGAAGGACGACTACAGCGCCTTCGTGAAGGCTTCCCGCACACTGGGCGAGCATTTCACGGTGTTCGCGGACCTGCAGTACCGCCATGTGCGCTATGTCACCGACGGCCTCAACGACAAGTTCGTGGAGCAGGAGGACGGCAGCTATCAGAACCAGAGGCTGGACGTGGACAAGAACTATGATTTCTTCAACCCCAAGGCCGGAGTGAGCTACACCGCAGGCGCGCATAAGGTCTATGCGTCCGTGGCCATGAGCAACAGGGAGCCCGAGAGGAACAACTTCACCGACAACGGCTCCTATCCCGCCCCCAAGGCCGAGCATCTGAACGACTATGAGGCCGGATATCAGTACAGCGGCGACGTGTTCCATGCCGGAGTGAACTTCTATTACATGGACTATGTCAACCAGTTCGTGCAGACCGGCGCGCAGAGCGACATCGGAGAGTCTCTGACCACCAACATCAAGGACTCCTACAGGGCCGGCGCGGAGCTGACCGCCGGAGTGAAGGCCGCCAGATGGCTGTCGCTTGAGGCCAATGCGGCCCTGAGCGCCAACAAGATCAAGGACTTCGACGAAGTGGTGGAGGACTGGGACAACGGCAGCCAGACCATACATTATGACAACTCCACGCTGGCTTTCTCGCCTTCGGCAATAGTGAACGGCTTCGCCTTCTTCAGCGTGAAGGGCGTGCAGGCCACATGGCACACCGGCTTCGTGAGCCGCCAGTATCTGGACAACACTGAGAACCGGGACCGCTCGCTGCCCGCATACACGCTTTCCGACGTGAGCTTCAGCTATCCGGTGAAGCTGAAGGGAGTGCTGAAGGAGATCACTCTCGGACTGGACGTGAACAATGTGTTCAACGCGAGGGTCGCCACTTCGGGCTGGGTCTATTCGGCCATCTATGCCTCCGGCGGCCATCCGAACGACAACCGCTACTATCAGATCGGCTTCATCCCCATGTCCGGAACCACTGTGGTCGGAAAGATTTCGCTCAGGTTCTAGCTTAGGGCGGCTTCCGAGAGGAAACTGCATGAATATTCAAAGATTAAGCCCCGCATCACTGCGGGGCTTAATTGGTTAGTTAGTAGTGTGTTCTACCTAAAAATAGGGTTTTTTAATTACATCTTGGTTAGAATTATATGTCTAAACTGAGCTGTTTATCGTTTTATTTGCCTTGCAAAGGTACGCCCGGAATCGTTTATATGCAAGGAAAAAAACGAATTTTTTGCGGTCCAGTTAGATTTTATCCACCATTGCAAGCACTCTGGCGCGGACTTCTTCGATTCCGCCCTCCTCGCAATCGACCTCGTGATACTTGCCGGCCTCCTTGTAGTAGCCGATGAGCGGTTCGGTCTGGTTGTGGTAGGTCTTGATGCGGTTGGCGATGATGGCGTCGTTGGCGTCGTCGGCTCTGCCTTCGACTGCGGCCCTGCCCTGGATTCTCTTATAGATGAGGGAATCGGAGATCATGAGTCCGATCACTGCGGTGACTGCCTCGCCTCTCTTTGCGAGCAGCTTGTCGAGGTCCCCGGCCTGGGAAAGGTTCCTGGGGAAACCGTCGAGAAGGAAGCCGTTGACGCCCTTCACGGTGTCGAAGGCGTTCTCGATCATGCCTTCCACCACGGAGTCGGGCACGAGCTCGCCGGCGTCGATGATGGACTTGGCCTGCTTGCCGAGTTCGCTGCCTGCGGCTATTTCGGCGCGCAGGAGCTCTCCGGTGGAGAGATGCTTGAGGTTGTATTTTTCAGCGATGGCGCCTGCCTGGGTACCCTTGCCGGCTCCCGGAGGGCCGAAGAGAATGTAGTATTTCATGATTAAAGATTTTGGTTGTCGATAACGTAGATGTCTTTGAAGTTGCGGCCTATCTCGTTGTAGTCCAGGCCGAAGCCTACGATGAAGTCGTTGGGGATGGACATGGCGACATAGTCCAGCTTGATGTCCTTGGCATAGATCTCGGGCTTGAAGAGCATGGTGCAGATCTTGATGTCCGAGGCGCCCTGCTCCTTGACCAGCTTGGTGAGGGTCTCGACGGTGTTGCCCGTGTCCACGATGTCCTCCACTATGATGACCCTTCTGTCCTTGATGCTGGAGGTGATTCCCAGCACTTCGCGGACTTTGCCGGTGGAATGGGTCCCGGCATAGGACGAAACCTTCATGGAAACGAGCTCGCAGTTGAACTTGAGCCTTTTCATGAGTTCGGCGGTGAACATGATGGAGCCGTTGAGGATGCAGAGAATCACGGGGATGTCCTCGCAGTCCTTGAAGTCACGGTTGATTTCCTCGGCTACGCCGTCGATGGCGTGCGAAATCTTCTCGTAGGAGATGTAGTGCTTGAAAGTCTTGTCAAACAGTTTGATCTTTTCCATATCTCAGGTTGTTTTTTGTCACTTTTTGGGGATTTTGAGCTTCATGCCGGGACGGATGTTGCTGTCCACTCCGTTGAGCTTCTTGATGTCGTCCACGCTCACGCCAGAGTATTTCTGGGCTATGTGGTAGAGGGTGTCGCCCTTCTTGACCGTGTATATGGTATATTCGGGTGCTGCGGCTTTTGCGGCGTCGGCGGCCGTCGTTTCGGCGGCTTTAGCGCTGTCGGCGGTCTTCGTTTCGGCTACTACGGCTTCCACCTGCTCTGCCTTTGTGAGCCCGGCAGAGGCGCTGTCTTTGAGCGAATCTGCCCCTGCGGCCTTCGATGAATCGGGAACGGCCGCTGTCTGCGGAGCGGGCTTGGCAGGCTCTTCCTTGACCGTCGGAGCCACCGGCTTCGGAGCGACGCCCTTGCGGTAGATGACCAGCCTCTGGCCTATGCTGAGGTTGTTGCTCTTGAGCTTGTTCCACTTCTTGATGTCGTTGACCTTCACGTTGTATTTCGCGGCAATCTTGCCGAGATAGTCGCCCTTCTTCACCTTATAGACTATGCGGTCGGTGCTTGTGGAGCCGGTTTCCTTTATGTTTTCCAGCACCACGGGGTTGAACAGCTCGGCGGCCTTGTATTTATAGATGGAGTCCTCGTTGGCCACGAAGTCGGCCGTGCGGTTGTATGGCAGCTTGAGTATGTATTCCTTGTCCTTGCCGGGGATTATCTCATGGAGATACTGCGGGTTCAGGGTCTTGAGTTCCTCTTCGGGAATCTTGGCCACTTCGCTTATCTGCTTGAAATGCAGCATCTTGTTCACCTTTATGGTGTCCACATGGGCGGGCAGGCTGCATTTGGTGGGGACTATGCCGTGCTCTTTGTAATAGCGGAAGGCATACATGGCGCCCACGAAGGCGGGGACATAGCCGCGGGTCTCGCGGGGCAGATAGTCATAGATCTTCCAGAAATCCCTGCTGCCGCTGCGCCTTATGGCCTTGTTGACGTTGCCGGCTCCGCAGTTGTAGGAGGATATGGCCAGGCTCCAGTCGCCGAACAGGCCGTAGGAGTCCCTGAGGTAGCGCGCTGCGGCGTCGGCGGCCTTTTCCACATCGAGCCTCTCGTCCACATAGGAGTTGATTTCGAGACCATAGACCTTGGCCGTGTTGTACATGAACTGCCATATTCCGCTGGCTCCGGCTCTGGAGCGGGCGACGGGGTTAAGCGCCGACTCGATCACCGCCATATACTTGAGCTCTTCGGGAAGGCCATATCTGTTGAAGGTCTCCTCGAAGATGGGGAAGTAGTACTGGGCCAGTCCGAGCATCTGCGCCATCTTGGTGGGCATCTTCTCGGAGTAGAGGATTATGTAGTTGCGGACGGTCTCGTTGTAGGGGAGGGAAATGTAGGAATTCATGTCCGCCAGCCTCTGTATGAACACTTTGTCGGAGACGTTGGACTCGAAATGGACGGCGTCCATGTCATAGTCGCCCTCGCCGTTGCCGCCGGCCATCTTGTGGAGATACCATATGTCCAGCAGGCTGTCGGTGACTTCGGCGCTGTAGTCTTCGGGGGCTATGCCGGCGCCCAGCCCCTCATGGGCATAGATCCGCTCCAGCTCGCCGCCGACGCTCTCTTCCTTGTCCGACTCATACTGCTCGATCACTTTCATGAGCGAGTCGATGACCGCGTCCTTCTTCTTGTTGTCCCTTTCCAGGACCTTGCGCCTGTTCCAGGGGGCATAGGGGTTCTTGATTTCCTGTGCGGACGCGGCGGCCGGAAGCAGGGAAAGGCAGCCGGCCAGCATGAGCGATATGGTTATGAGCTTTTTCATGTGTCAGTTCGTGTGGTGTGTGCGGTGTCAGAAAGTGAAGCCTATCTTCAGGCCCAGGCCGTTGCCGCCCGGGGACGCGGAGACGGGGCTGCCGCCGGAGAAGGCCTCTCCATAGGGGTTCCAGGCATAGACCGGCTCTTCTGAAATCACCGCCGGGCTTATGTTCATGGCCACGTCGATGTCGTCGCTCAGGTCGAAGTCCCGCATATAGGAGAAGACGTTGGCGTCTATGACCTGGAGCAGGTAGGAGCCCACCATGGCCACTATGGAGTAGTCGCGGTAGCGGCGGTATATGTTTCTGTAATAGAGCGCGGTGGAGGCGGATATGGGGCCGGTGTAGCCGTCGGTCGAGGCCTCGTTGTAGATGCGCTTGTATCTATGGTAGTTCTTGTTGTTCTGGGCATAGAAATGGGCGGAGCCGATCATGAGGCCGTAGTAGATGGGGATTTTCCAGTATTCGCCGTTGTAGGCCTGGCCGAGGCCGGGGAAGAGCAGCGAGTACATGGTGGCCTTGCCGTTCTGGTGGGGGACGTCTTTGTTGTAGTTGACGGTGCCGTCCATGAGGGCGCCCCAGTAGATGAGGCCGGCTCCGGCGAAGAAGAGGGTGCTGGCGGTCTTGAGGCTGCCGTCCCTTTCGCCTTCGGCTCCGGAGTCTTTCCATTTATGGTTATAGATCACGCCGCCGCCGATTCCGGCCGCGATTCCGCCATAGACGACGGGGAGCTTCCAGTACTGGCGGTTATAGATCTGGGCGCCGCCGATGAAGACCGTCGAGCCGGCCATGACCGTCCCGATCCGGGCGTCGCGCTTGTGGCCGAGGCCTCCGAAGTATTCGGCGAAGGAGAAGAGCACGTCGGTGGTGTCCCGGCTTGCGGTGTCGGGGTCGTCGTTGTACTGCTGTGTGAACGCCTGTTCCTTGAACTGAGCTTCGGCCGGATGGGCCAGACACAGAATGAGTGCCGCTGTGGAGATCAGGTATGTCAGGAATTTCCGCATGCCGTCTCTCAGAGCTTTGAATCGTCGAGCGCCTTCAGAAAACGGGACATCTCCTCGTCGGAGGAGAAACGTATCGTCATGGTCCCTTTGCCTCCCGGAGTCCTTTTCAGGGAGATGCTGTTGTTGAAGAACTTGCCGATGTGTTCGAGAATCTTGTAGTATTCGTCGGGAAGGTCCTGCCTGTCGGCGGGCTCCTTTTCGCCGCCCTTGGCCAGCTTCTTCACCTTCTCTTCCAGCTGACGGACCGAGAGCTCGTTCTTGACCACGAGGTCGCAGAGCTCTTCCTGGAGGTTCTGGTCGTCGAGTCCGAGCAGGACTTTGGCGTGGCCCACGCTGAGGAGGCCCACCTTGAGGTCGTGCTGGACCTTGGCGGGGAGCTTGAGGAGGCGGAGGTAGTTGGTGACGGAGGCTCTTTTCTTGCCCACCCTGTCGGCCATCTGCTCCTGGGTCAGGCGGCATTCCTCGATGAGGCGCCTGTAGCTCATGGCCACCTCGATGGGGTCCAGGTTTTCCCGCTGGATGTTCTCGACTATGGCCATTTCCAGCATGCCCTGGTCGTTGGCGTCGCGGATATAGGCCGGAATCATGTCCATGCCGGCCATCCTGCATGCCCTGAATCTGCGTTCTCCGCTGATTATCTGGTATTTGCCTTCTTCTTTCTTGCGGACGGTGATGGGCTGGATGAGGCCGAAGGTCCTGATGGAGTCGGAAAGCTCCGCGAGGGCCTGCTGGTCGAAGGAGGAGCGGGGCTGGAAGGGGTTGGGCTCGATCATGTCGGTGGGGATGCGGAGTATGTCGGAAGTGTCCACATGCTCTTTGGTGCCCACGACTTCTTTGTTTATGTATCCGACCGGCTGGCGGAGTCTGGAAAGGTCTCCGTTCTCTCCCAAAAGGGCTCCGAGCCCTTTGCCGAGTCCTCTCTGCGGTTTAACTGACATAGCTGTGTGTGTTTATATGGCCCTGTGCGTTATTCTCCCTGCGTGTCTGTGCGTCCGTGTGGCCGCGGTCATTCGCCGGCGTTTCTTTCCAGAACCTCTTTGGCGAGGTTGAGGTAGTTGTTGGTGCCGGAGCACATCACGTCATAGAGGATGATGGGCTTGCCGTGCGAAGGGGCTTCGCTCAGGCGGATGTTTCTCTGTATCACTGTGTTGAACACCATGTCCTTGAAGTGTTCGCGGAGCTCGGCGACGACCTGGTTGTGCACCTTGGTCCTGCCGTCGAACATGGTGACGAGGAAGCCCTCGATGGTGAGCGACGGGTTGGGGCCGTTCTGCACCAGGCGTATCGTCTGCAGCAGCTTTCCGAGGCCCTCGAGCGCGAAGAATTCGGGCTGGACGGGGATGAGCACGGAGTCGGCCGCCGTGAGGCAGTTGACCGTGATTATGCCCAGGGAAGGGGAGCAGTCGATGATGGTGTAGTCGTAGTCGTCCCTGACGGGTGCGAGCATTTTCCGGAGGATGGATTCGCGGTCGTCGGCCTGCTGCAGCTCGAATTCGGCTCCCACGAGGTTGATGTGGGAGGGAATCATGTGGAGATTGGTCATCTCTGTCTGTATCAGGGCGTCATGGACCTCACATTCGCCGATGAGGACTTCGTAGAGGGTTCTTTTCTGGTCGTCTTCGGGCGAGAAGTTGAGCCCCGAGGTGGTGTTGGCCTGAGGGTCGGCGTCGATTATGAGCACTTTCTTTTCCAGTACGGCCAGGGATGCCGCGAGGTTGATCGCGGTGGTCGTCTTGCCGACTCCGCCCTTCTGGTTGGCGATTGCGATTATCTTACCCATGTTAGTGTTCTGTCCGTTTGCTGTTAAGCGATATCCCACAAATGTAGTAATAAAAATCCATTGTCGGCGGGAGCGCGGCCTTTTTGTTCCACATTTTTTTGATGTTCCACGATGAGGGGAAAACGGGCGTGAAATAGTATCTTTGCGCATATGATACAAGTTACTGAGGAACTTCTGGCGGGGAAGCTTCTGGAGCGCCGCCAGGATTCGGCCAAGAGGGACTATGGCCATCTTCTGCTCGTCTGCGGATGCCGCACCATGCCGGGAGCGGCGGTGCTTTCGTGCATGGCCGCGCTGGAGTCCGGCTGCGGGCTGGTCACGCTTCATTCGGCCGCCGGAGCGGCTCAGGCGGCGGTGACGGCATGCCCTTCGGCTATGGTCTCGATAGATTCGGCTGACTTTTTCTCTGAGGTGCCTGAGGGGCTCGGGCGCTATGCGGCCATAGGCACCGGGCCCGGTCTGGGCAGGGCTGAGGCCACTGCCGATGCGCTGGAAAGGCTTATGGCTTCGGCGCGTGCGGAGGGAATTCCTATGCTGCTGGACGCGGATGCTCTGAACATAATCGCGGGCAGGCCGGAGCTGAAGTCTGTGATTCCTGAGGGGTCGGTGATGACTCCGCATCTGGGGGAGCTGCGCCGGCTTGTGAGCTGGGATTCGGACGGGGAGAAGGACGGAGTGCTTTTCGACCTGTGTGCTGGCACGGGCTGTGTGCTGGTGTCAAAGGGCTATCATACAGAGATTTATACTCCTTCGGGGGAGAAGTTCAAGAACACTACCGGCAATGCGGGGATGGCCAAGGGCGGGAGCGGCGATGTGCTGACGGGCCTCGTGGCTGGGCTTATGGCCAGGGGCTACTGCGCGCTTGACGCGGCTCTGCTGGGGGTGTGGATCCATGGCTATGCCGGGGACTGCCTCACTGCGGAAAGGACTGCGGAGGCTTATAGCAGCCGGGACCTTGCCGGCTGGCTTTACAAGGGGTTTGTGCGGCTGCGGGAGGTCGCCGGGCCTAGAGGGACTTCTTTGATATGACGTCGAAGCGCCAGGTGATTCCCAGACTGAGGTGGTCTCGCCTGTCGCTGTTGTCGCGGCAGTAGATGAGGTGGAACCTCAGGCGGCGGTCGCCGAGAGGGTAGTATTCCAGTCCGCCTCCACCATAGACATATTCCGTTCCGGCGTCGAGCAGCATGTCATAGGAGCGGCCGTGCGAGTCGATGTTTTCGGCCGCGTTTTTCTCATAGCCGAATTTTGCCTCGCACCGGATTTTTCCGAGGTCCAGGCCGAGCTTGGAGATGAAGGTGAAGTCGGTGAAGAAGAAGCTGTTCTGGCTGAAGGATGCTTTGTTCACATAGTCCAGGTCCAGGGTGAATTTTCCCATCTTGAACTGGTTGCCCAGGGCGATGTAGTTGATCATCCTGTGGTATTCGTCTTCCACGAGGTTGAGGCTCCAGATGGTGTTCCAGCGGGGGAGGATGCGGCCCTGCCATGCGAAGTTGTAGGCATAGATGTCGTGGCGGTTGAGGGACAGGGGGGAGTTGCAGGCCTGGAAGGAGAAGCTCTGGCCGGGCATGAATTTGTAGGTGGCGTTGACGCTGAAGACGAAGCCCTGCACGAGGTAGTCGCAGAAGCGGCTGTAGTAATAGACGTCTATGGGGGCGGCGTCGAATTCGTAGTTGCCCATGAGGGCGGCGGTCTTTCCGGCGGTGAAGCTCCATTTCGGGGTGGCGTCCCAGGTGAGGCAGAGCCAGTCGGTGGAGTGGAAGAGGTTGTTTTCGGTGGGGTTGGTGTTGATTCTCTGACGGACGCGGTAGTGGAGGTTGTCGGTTATCTTGCCGTAGATGTGGATGTTGAAGTGTTCGAGTTTCGCGGATGAGCCGTAGTGGCCGTCGGTGAGCGTCTGGATGAATGAGCCTCTGGTGTCAAAGAACAGGCTGTCGACGCCCGGGGCGGCTTTGGCAAGGTTTAGTGAGCATAGTGAACATAGTGACGCCGTTGCCAGCGCTAGTATCTTTTTCATTTTGTGTCGTTTTATGTGATTTGGGGCCGCAAGGTACGCAAAACCCCGCTTCCCGCCAAATTTATCTTCCTCCGTGGGCCGAGGGATTGGTTTGCCGTGCCAGCCTTGCCGGCTACTGAGTTTGCGGTCGCTGAGCCTGTCGAAGTGCC
>CAZIFT010000017.1:0-13461 GCA_964538395.1 uncultured Muribaculaceae bacterium | reverse complement strand
CTGTGAGAGGAGGCTGGTGGGGGCGTGAGAGGAAAGTCGCCGGGTCGTAGTCGAGGGGGGCGCAGCTGTGATGCGGCAGAGGGAGCGGAGGCGGGGAATTGGGGATTACTTAGTATATTCGCATTGTGCTGCCGGACAGAATTTATATTTCAGTGATTTTGCCGCTCCGTCTGGAGTGGTGTCCTTTTTATTGGGTTTCGCCGGATGGGGATGTCCGCCGTGGGACCCGCGTGCGGGTGCGCTTTGCGGGGAAGGATTATTCGGCGGTGGTCTTGCAGACCGGGGTGGAACCGGATACGGATGAGAATAAGATATTGAGCATCAGCTCAGTGGAGAATCTGCCGCCGGTTTCGGAGGAGGAGCTGAGGCTTTGGGGTTTCATCTCGGAATATTATATGTGTACGCTGGGGGAGGTCTATAAGGCTGCATATCCCTCGGTGAGGATAGGTGAGGAGATGGCTCTCCGCCAGGCGGAGGAGCGCAGGGCGCAGAGGGAGGCAAAGGAGCGGGAGGCTCTGGCGCTGAAGGTTCGGACTATGGAGGAGCATCTGGCCGGGAAGAGGGCCGCGTTTGAGGCTCTGCGGGACGGGACCAAGAAGAAGGCGCAGGAGGAGGCCGTGATCGGAAGGCTGGAGGCCCGTCTGGCCGATGCCCGGGCGCAGCTGGCCCCTCTGCTCGACAAAGGCCCTCAACAGACGTCCTCTGCGGGCGACGTGCCTGCCCGGACTGCGGCTATGGCAGCCGGCGGTTCGTTGCCGATTTCAACGGCTGGGTACCAGACTTCGCAGGTCGCCGGCTCCGAACCTTATGCCTCGATCCTGCATGCTTTTGGAGACAATTGCCGGCAGGTGGCGGACAAGGTCCAGCGGGGAGAGGCCGCCGGAGTGGCTAGTGCGCCGCAGGATGGTGCGGAAAGCGATTTGTCGCCGGATCAGCTGGCGGCAGGGGAACGGAATATGCCGGGACTGATGTTGCCGGAGCTGACGGAGGCGCAGGGGAAGGCGGCGGAGACGATAAGGAAGGCGTTCGGGGACGGGAAGACTGCTCTGCTGAGGGGCGTGACGGGCTCGGGAAAGACCGAGATCTATATGACGCTGGCCGCCGAGACTCTTGCCCGGGGACGGAACGTGCTGTTCCTGGTCCCGGAAATAGCCCTGAGCCGCCAGCTCGAAGACCGGCTGCGGCTGTGTTTCGGGGCGGCACTGCAGGTGTTCCACAGCGCCGAGACCCCGGCGGGGCGCAGAGACGTGGCGGAGGCCGTGAGGCGCGGGCCCTATGTGGTGCTGGGCACGCGGTCGGCCATATTCCTGCCGCACAGAGAGCTGGGCCTGGTGATAGTCGATGAGGAACATGACACTTCCTATAAGCAGGATTCGCCTGCGCCGCGCTACAGCGGACGCACCGCGGCGGTGATGCTCGGCTCCATTCACGGGGCGCATGTGCTGCTCGGGTCGGCGACGCCGTCGCTTGAGACCATATATAACTGTCTGTCAGGGAAATATGCGCTCGTGAAGCTGGATGAGAAGTATTATGGCGGCAGCGGCTGCGAGGTGGAGATAATCGACACCTCGGCGGAGCGGAGGAAGAGAGGAATGGTGGGCAGCCTGAGCCGCAAGCTCATAGCCCATATAAGCGAAACCCTTGCAAGAGGCGAGCAGGTGGTGGTGCTCAGAGGCCGGAAGGCCTATTCGCCGGCTGTGCAGTGTCAGGAGTGCGGGCATATGCCCAAATGCTCCAGGTGCAACGTCCCGCTGAGCTACCATAAGGACCGGAATGCGCTGGTCTGCCATTATTGCGGGCGATGGACCCGTTTCAGCGGCGTCTGCCCCGAATGCGGCGGCGCGCTGGTCCCGATAGGCTCCGGGACCCAGAAGATCGAGGAGGAGCTGGCGGCCCTGTTCCCTGCGGCCCGGATAGACAGGCTGGACGGGGACAATGCCGCGGCTTCGGGACGCATAGTCAAGGCCTTCGCGAGGGGCGAGATAGACATATTGGTGGGCACGCAGATGGTGTCGAAGGGCTTCGATTTCGCCAACCTGACGCTGGTGGCGGTGGTGCAGTCGGATTCGCTGCTGGGGCAGATGGACTTCCGGGCGGACGAGAAGGCTTTCCAGCTGCTGGAGCAGCTGAGGGGCAGGGGAGGCCGCAGGGGGAAGCGGAGCCTGTTCGTGGTGCAGACGGCGCAGAGCGGGCATCCGGTCTATGCCATGCTGGATGGCGGCAGTGAGGAAGGCTTTGAAAATGAGGAGCTTGCAGTGAGGAAGGAGTTCGGCTATCCGCCATATACCAGAATCGTGAACATAGTCCTGAAGGACAGCAATCAGGCGCGTCTGGACAAGCTGGCTCCGGAGCTGGCCGCCGCTTTGTCCGCTTCGGCATCGGGAGCGACGGTGTCGGGGCCGTATCCGCCGCCGGTGGACAGACAGGCGGGGCTGTATATCAGGCATATAAGGATAAGCCTGAAGCGTGACCGGCTACTGGCGGCCAACAAGCGCCGCATTCTTCTCACTCTCAGGCAGTTCTGCTCTGAACGGGCCTGGACGGGCCACGTGTCCATAGACGTCGATCCCGCATAAGCCAGAAACCGGCCTCCGCAGCCCGAAACGATAAGCCCGGAAGGGCTATTTCCCTTTTGAGAGGGTCATGAAGATGATGCCGGTGAGGCAGATCACTATGCCGCTGAGGATGTTGAAGGTCATCGGCTCGTTGAAGAGGATGACGCCGAAGATTATCGCGGTTATGGGCTCGAAGACGCCCAGAATGGCGGCCCTGGTGGCACCTACCCTGCGCGTGGCCACCGAAAGCCCGACCATGGAAATGACGGTGGGGAAGAAGGCCAGGCCGATGATGTTCAGCCATGAACGGGCTCCGGAAATCCCGGTCATAAGTCCGTGACCTCCGGCCATGTTCAGAATCAGAAGCAGAGTGGCGCCGGTCAGCAGGGCATAGAGCGTGAGCGTCTGCACCGACACGTTTCCGATCCGTTTCGACTTGTTGACCACCACCAGATAGAGCGCATAGCAGAGGGCGCTGACCACCGACAGGCCCACGCCGAACATGTTGAGCGACACTCCGCCGCCCGGCATGCACAGCAGGCACACGCCGCCGAAGCATATCACTATGGCCAGGACCGTCTTCCACGAGGGATATTCCTTCATGAAAATCATGATCAGCGCCGTGAAGACCGGATACAGATACACGATTGTGGCGGCCTCGCCCGAGGGAATATACTTATAGGCGTCGAACATCAGCAGGCTGCTGCCGGTGAAAAGCAGACCCAGGATGGTCATGACGGCGAACTGGCCTTTGCCGACCTTGAACCGCACCTTCTCGAGCCGCATCATCAGGGCCAGAATCACCGCGGCCATCGCATAGCGGAAAAACAGCATGGACGTGACCGAAACGCCGTCCGCGAGCAGCGGCTTGCCGAACACCGGGTTCAGGCCATATGTGGCTCCGGACACTATGCCGGCCGCATAGCCGACGATTATATTCTTCTTTTCGGGTGTCATTTCGCTTCTGTCTCGTGCTTCTTCTTTTTCTGGGCGCTGTGCGGGAACCACAGGCCATAGACCTCGCTGCAGTTGCCGGCGGTGATGAAGGCCTTGATCTCGTTCCTGCGGATGTATTCCATCAGGTTGGCGAACTCGGAGGTGGTGAGTATGGCCTGAATCTCGACGGTCTCCTCGCCCGAGTAGCCGCCCTGCATCTTATACAGGCTGCAGCCGCGGACCAGCTCCTCCACTATGTATTTCCTCAGCCTCTCGTGCTCGGAGCTGATGATGCAGACACGCTTGCGCTTGTTGAGGCTGGCGGTGAAATAGTCCACGATGACGCCGTTGAACCATGTGCCGATGATGCCTATGGCCACGAGGCGGAAGGGATGGATGAAGAAGGCGCTGAGACATACGGCTATGCCCGCGACGGTCACCGAGGTGCCGATGTCCCAGTGGAGATATTTCTTCAGGATCATGGCGATTATGTCCAGGCCTCCGGTGGAGGTGTTGATGCGGAAGAGGAAGGCCTGGGACGCGCCCAGGAGGAGCACGAAGCCCAGAAGGTCGAAGATGGGGTCGCCCATCACCGAGCTGAGGCCCGGCTCGACGAGCTTCTCATAGGGGAGTATCAGGGCCCAGAGGTCCATGAACGGTCCCAGCAGCAGCGAGGCTATTATGGTCTTGAGGCCCACCTCCGCGCCTAGGAAGATCCATGCGAGAATGAGCAGGACCGCGTTCATTATGAGCACCCACATTGACACGCTTATATGCACTCCCAGAGGGTCCAGGAGGGTGTTGACCACTATGGCCAGTCCGGAGATGGAGCCCAGGATGAGCTTGCTCGGGACGAGGAAATAGTACACTGCGGCGGCGCCGGCGAGTATTCCGACCAGCATCATCAGAATTTCCTTCCAGAAGCGGGAGGTCTTCAGAAACGAGTAGTCCGTTTTCGTCATAATTTTGGACAGCAATTTTTTCGCGCGGCAAAGATAATATGAAAATCTGTTGTTGCGGATGCGGCCGCGGGGATTTTGGAGGCCGCCTGCGGGGCCCGTACGGGATTTTTAGCTATGTTTGCAGGAAATTGGTTCCGCACGCGGAAAGTTATCGGAAAATGATGGAAGAGAACAAGGAAAAATATCCCCTTTCGGAGGTGCTGGAGGTCGCGGCCGAGGCCGGACACATACTGCTCGAAAACGGGGCCGAGATAGCCAGGATCGAGGAGACCATGGAGAGGATATCCTCCCACTATGGCGTGACTTCGCGCAATTTCTATGTGATAAGCAACGGCATATTCACGACCGGCATGTCTCCGGACGGGACGCCTTCCGACAGGAGGAGCCAGTATGCCAATGTGGAGTTCATTCCCATCAAGGGGACCCAGATGGACAAGATAGTGGAGGTGAACAGGCTGTCCAGGGAGATTGCGGCGGGGAAGCACAGCCTTGCCGGGGCCAGGGAGAGGCTCGCGGAGATCAGGGCCATGAAGCCGAAGCCGGACCTGGAGCAGATTGCGGGGTCGGCGTTCGGAAGCGCCGGATTCTGCGCCATATTCGGAGGCGGAATCATGGACTGCTGCGCCTGCTTCGTGGTGGGCATGCTGCTGTGGGCCTTCGTGCTGTATGTCACTTCCAGGCATTTCGCCAAGCTGCTGGGCAACATAATCAGCGGCGCCTTCGCCGCTCTGCTGTGCCTGGTTTTCTGGAAAATGGGCTTCGGCGAGAGCCTCGGAAACATGACCGTGGGCGCTCTCATCCCGCTCATCCCCGGAGTCGCCTTCACCAACGGAATACGCGACCTGGCCAATGAGGACTATCTCTCGGGCGTGACCCGTCTGCTGGACGCGCTGCTGGTGTTCCTGGCCATAGCCATAGGCTCCTGCTTCATGTTCATAATCGGCGGGCAGTTCGACGGCGAGGTCATCAGGCTCGGCGGAGCGCTGTCGGACCCTTCGACGGCCGGCCTGCTGCCGCAGATCGTGGCCGGTTTCGTGGGCACGATGGGCTTTGCGGTCCTGTTCGGCGCACCGCGCGCGGAATATGTGTGGACGGGCATGGCCGGCGCCCTCTGCTGGTGCTCTTATCTGCTGGCGCACAACACCATAGGCATATCCGTGTTCGGGGCCTCGATCATCGCCGCCTTTCTGACGACTCTGCTGGCCAAAGGCCTTGCCATATCCCGAAAATGCCCGGAGACCGTGTTTCTGATCACCGGACTTTTCCCTCTCATCCCCGGAGGCGGCATTTTCTGGACCACCTATTTCCTCTGCTCCAGCCAGTTCCATTCGGCCTTCTGGAGCGGCGTGACTGCGATTTCGGTGACCTTCGCCATAGTGCTGGGCATAGTCTTCGTCTCGGGCCTGCCGAAGCATCTGAGAATGGCGCGGAAGGCTGGCTGAGCGGCCGATTTCCGGACTTATGCGATGCCCGTGAGGCCTGTCAGGCTTTTCGGGCATTTTCCGTTCTATGCCTACAGCCGGCGAGGCGGCGCTTAGAGGCTGAAATTCAGAAAATTTTCAATGGATTGTAACAGGTTTGTAACAATCTTGAAAGGGTGGTGTAACATGGGAATTTTACTTTTGCGGCGAATAATATATGATGGTAAAAACTAACGAAGCTGTTGTATGACTTCAATCTATCTTTTCATCGTCATTTTCCTGCTGGGGCTCGCAATTTTCGATCTGTTTGTGGGCGTGAGCAATGACGCAGTCAACTTCTTGCAGTCGGCGGTGGGCGCGAAAGCCGCCAAATTCAGAACAATCCTCATCGTAGCATCCGCCGGAGTGGCCATCGGAGCCGTGATGTCTTCCGGAATGATGGACGTGGCACGCCACGGAATCATGACCCCGTCCAATTACACCTTCCACGAGGTGATGACCATCTTCCTGGCCGTGATGGTCACGGACATAATAGTCCTGGACATATTCAACACGCTGGGCATGCCGACATCTACGACGGTGTCGCTGGTGTTCGAGCTTCTGGGAGGAACATTCATGCTGGCGTCGCTCAAGACCGCCGAGAATCCCGACCTGGACTATAACTCGCTGCTCAACTCCAGCAAGGCCCTGCAGATGATCATCGCAATCTTCATCTCCGTGGCGATTTCCTTTGTGGTGGGCACGCTGGTGATGTGGATCAGCCGACTGGTCTTTACCTTCAACTACAAGAAACACAGCAAGTACACTATAGCGGTCTTCGGAGGAATAGCCTTCACGGCGCTTTCCTATTTCATCTTCCTGAAGGGCGTGGGCAAGAGCCCCTACATTCCGGACAATGTGAGGGACTATATCAGCGAAAACACCAACTTCCTGCTGCTCTGCACCTTTGTGGCCACGACGATACTCACCGAAGTGCTATACCTGCTCAGGGTGAACATATTCAAGCTTACGATCCTGGTCGGAACCTTCGGACTGGCAATGGCCTTCGCCGGCAACGACCTGGTCAACTTCATCGGAGTGCCGCTCGCCGGCCTGGACGCATATAAGGACTTCTCGACCAATGCCGCAGGCGTCGATGCCGATTCCTATATGATGACTTCGCTGATGGACAGCGCCAAGACCCCGCCCATTTTCCTGTTCCTCGCGGGCATGATCATGATCATAGCGATGGCCACTTCGAAGAAGGCCAAGAATGTGATCAAGACCTCGGTGGAGCTCGCAAGGCAGAGCGAGGGAGAGGAGATGTTCGGACCCAGCAGACTTGCCAGGGCGATAGTGAAGGTGGCGCAGTCCACTTCGGAGAACTGGGCGAGCGTGATGCCGAAGGGGCTTACCCATTGGATCAACACCCGTTTCGAGAGGCCTGATGAGGACGAGGGCGAGGAAGGAGCCGCATTTGACCTTGTGAGGGCGGCCGTGAACCTGGTCCTGGCCTCGATGCTCATCACTTTCGGAACCAACCATCAGCTCCCGCTGTCCACGACTTATGTGACCTTCATGGTGGCCATGGGTTCCAGCCTTGCCGACAGGGCATGGGGCAGGGAGAGCGCAGTGTTCCGCATAACCGGAGTCATCAATGTGATAGGCGGATGGTTCCTCACCGCCGGCGTAGCCTTCCTGGCCTGCACGATAGTGTGCATGTTCATGTGGTATGGCGGATTTGTGATCCAGGGCGCGTTCATCGTGCTTGTGATGCTCATCCTGTGGCGCAGCAACAAGACCTATAAGCTGAAGCAGGAGAAGGAGCAGGAGCAGGACGACAGCTTCAAGAAGATAATGAGGGAGCGCGATCCGGAAGTGGCCTGGGGCATGCTCAAGGACCATGTCAAAGGCACTCAGTCGGTGTCCTGCAAATATGCTCTTGAGAGATATCTGAAGATAATCGAGGCGTTCAACAAGGAGGACGCGAGGGAGCTCAGGCGCTGTGACCGTGACCTGCAGAAGGCTACTCTGAGGCTGAAGAACATAAGGCGCGAGGAGATGATAGCGCTGAAGAAGGTGCCTTATGACATCGCAGTGGAGAGGAACACTTGGTTCCATGTGGGAATGAATAGCGACCAGCAGTATATCTATACTCTCAGGCGTATGCTTGAGCCTATCAAGGAGCATGTGGAGAATAATTTCTATCCCATTCCTCAGGAGTATGTGGATGAGTATAGCGCTGTCAAGGCCAATGTGGACGCTCTGATGAGCGAGACGGCCAGTGAGATCGACCGCGGGGACTATAGCGCCTACAGGTCGGTGCTGGACGATGCCGACAAGTGCAAGAATGACCTTTCGGCTCTGAGAAAGAGGCATCTGGACAGGATGCAGAAGAAGGGGGATTCGCGCACGCTCAAGGTGGATATCCTGTATCTGAACATACTTCAGGAGACTCAGCAGCTGCTCAGCGCTATGCGTCATCAGCTGCGCTCGGCGAAGAAGTTTATAGCAGGTTGATAAGTGACGGTATTTACCGGAAAGGGTGGCTGAAACTTTCAGTCACCCTTTTTTACGCATTCGGCTATCGCCTCCGGAGACCTTCGCTTCGCTCATCCCACCGCCGCAAGCGGCGGTCCCCCCGCTCATGATGCCGCGGGCGGCACAGGTCCCGGAGGCGATAGCCGAATGCCTCAGAGCTTTTCTTTCGCGGTCCCCGAGCTTGTGGTCGCTGAGCCTGTCGAAGCGTCGAGGGGCCCGCAGAATGCTATCCGCGGACGTAGTGAGGCATGTTGTCGGGCGTGATGATGGAGATCTCGCACAGGCCCGCCACCTTGCCGTCCCTGGTCCAGGCGCTCTGGAAAATCAGCTTGTGCACCCCCTGCTTCTCGATGGTGTAGCAGTTGGATCCGCCGGTCTCCAGCAGCCCGCGGATGATGCCCAGCGAGCGCTCATTGTGGCAGGCAAAGAGATTCTTGCCGATCAGGTTGCCGTGCTTGCGGTAGAGCTCCACGGCATTGTCGTTCATATAGAGGATTATGCCCTCATTGTCGCACACGGTGATGGCGCAGTTCAGGCCTTTCGCCCAGTCGGGCAGGATGTTTTTTACGGTTTCTTCCATGGCTTGTGGTTTTTCGATTCGGCAAATCTACGCAATCCGCAGACAAATCCATGCAATCCGCAGACAAATAAAAAGGCCGGCCGGAAAATCCGGTCGGCCTCTCTGACGGCTTTCAGGGCCTTTTATTTCACTCTTGCGGAGATGTCCTTCTGGGACGCGGCGATGTTCTGGTCCTTGCCATACATCGGATGATATTTTCCGCGGGGAATGTCATTGAAGATGTAGTTGTTGGCAGCGCGGGCGGCCACGATGTGGTCGGTGGTCGCGGTGACGAGGGCTGTGGTGGCCATGTTGACCAGCGTGCCCAGGAGTCCGCCGTTGCTCACGGTGTTCTGCGAGAGGTCCAGATGGAGGTCGCAGGTCCTGTCGAAGATGATCTCGTTGTCCTTGGTGGACTTGATGAAGTAGCGGATCTTGGTGTTTATGCCGAAGCCGCTCTTGGTCCATTTGTCAATCTGCGAGAACACCACTGCGTCGGCGCCGAAATACTGCGCGAACTTGTCCAGCGGGGCGTCCACGAACATCTCCGCGTCATAGGCGCTCTCGGCCTTGAGCACGTCCATGGCGAGATGGGGGGAGATGACATAATAGCCGGCCTCTGCGAGGGGCTTGCTTATGGATGTGTAGAGCAGGTCCTTGGCCTCCACGTTGGCGGTGTTGTTGATGGGCGGCATCACCAGGATGGTCACTGGCTTCTCGTCATACATGAGCGGATACTGCGACAGCCTGGTGGTCGTGGAGCATGAAGCTGCGGCGACGGCCAGTGCGAGGATGTATAATAACTTTCTCATGGCTATTTCGAACTGAATTTCTTGAGCAGCGGCGCGATGAAGGTCGCCGACTCGGGATAATATTCCATTTCCTTCTCGAACATCTCCTTGCCGTGCTCGGTGAAGTAGGTGGCGAGGTCCTGGCCTTCATAGACCTTGAGCTGGTCCTTTGTGGCGTTCTCGGTGAAGGTCTGAAGCACTTCGGGCTGCATGAGCAGGTAGCCGTATTCCGCGCATATGCCCGGAGCGGGGACGTTCCTGGAGCCGCCGGGATGGGCGGTCATGTCCTCATAGAGCACAAGCAGCTTGCAGATGGACTCCGCCGTCTGCTTGTCATAGTTCAGATAGGAAAGGCTCTCATAGGGAGACACTCCGCCGCTGGTCGAGCCCCAGTTGTAGAGCGATGTGGTCGTGACGCCGCATGAAGACAGCAGCGCGGCCACGATTATGAACAGTGCCGCCTTTTTCATAGATTGATGATTTTATCTTCGCCGGTGGACAGGAAGAGGCGCTTGCTGAACAGCTCTTCGCCGCCCATCTTGACGGTGACATCATGCTGGCCGGGGGCCACCTTGACGGTGTTGAGGGCCGTATGCTTGACATTCATGCCGGGCTTGTAGGCCTTGGTCTTGACGGTCTCCAGGTTGTGGTCCTGACCGTCTATGGTCACGACTATCTCTTGCTTTTCACTTGCGGTGAAGCACAGGCCGGCGACGTCCTCCTTGCCGGAGGCCACTGAATATGCGCCGACTCCGCAGCCGGTCAGACCGGTAAGAGCGGCGAAAATGACTGCAAAAAACAGAATTGCTCTTTTCATCGTTTAGTCCTCCAAAATGTAATAGTTCTCGGAAATGGCGGAGGCGTCAAGCGCTTCGCCAGAGTAGCTGCAGAACGAGATCTCGGTCTCGGGGGTGTCTCCGGCGGAAGAAAGGACGGTGACTTCGCCGACCTTGGTGCCGGGAAGCTCTATGGTCATTCCGGTCTGGGGGTTCTTGACGGATTTGCCCTTCTTATAGACGGAGAATTTGTCATTTGCGGCAAGGCCCTGGGAGGCGCCGCCGGAAATGATGTAGGTGCCGTCCTCTGCGGAGAGGATATATGAGCGCCAGGGCTTGTCCATGCACTTGTTGATTATGTTCTCCACGAGCTGGGAGATGGCGGCGGAGATGGCCTTGTCGCTCAGTGTGGCGTCATAGCCTGCCTTTCCGCCCACGCCGAGGGACTCCTTGGTGGTGGTCTCGGCATAGCCCTTTGCCTCGTCGGAGTAGATGATCAGGCCTGTGGCGGCCTCGACGAGCCTCACGCTGACTCCGGCCTCGACGGTCTGGGTCTTGGTGGAGGAGAATACTTTCTGCTGGCCCTCGTTCTTGCGTCCGAACTCGGTGATGGAGCCGAGGATGATGTAGTCGGCGCCGATCTTCTTCATGTCATCGCCGGCCTCGGCCACAAGGATGTCCAGGTCCTCACGCTCGAGGAGGATGAATTTTCCGCTCATGGCAAGCTTGGACGACAGAATGTCCAGGGCCTGCTTTCTCATGGGGTCGTTTTCCTTGTCATAGAAAAGGCCTTTGGCATACTGGGTCTCGTTGGAGAATCTGCCGATGGCGACCTTTCTCTTGATGGTGCGCTGCTCGTCCTGGGCGTTCATCGGCAGTGCGATGAGGACGGCGGCGAGCATGATCAGTAAGTTTTTAAGTTTCATACTGTTGCGAATTAATAAACCTATTGTTTTTCTATATCGTCAAAATGCGGTTCAAAGTTACGAAAAATGTGGCCATTATATCCTGATTCCGTGCTCATTTTTCACTTCGGACATGACGAAAGTGCTTTCCCATGAGTCGAGGCATTCGATGGTGCCCAGGGTGTTGAACACGAAGTCCTGGTAGCTGTTCATGTCCTTAGCGTGGATTTTGAGCATGTAGTCGAAGCGGCCGGAAATGTTGTAGCATTCGGTGACTTCGGGGATGGCCTTTATGGTCTCGATGAATCCGTTCACCACCTCGCGGTTGAGCTTTTTGAGCTTGGCGTTGCAATAGACGATGAAGCCCTGGTTGAGCTTGTCCACGTCGAGCACGGCGATGTATTTCTTTATGAAGCCTTCGCGTTCGAGCCGTTTCATGCGCTCATAGACGGGGGTGGGGGAGAGGTGGACTTTGGCTGCGAGTTCTTTTGTGGTGAGCCGGGAGTTTTCCTGCAGGATGCGCATTATCTGCATGTCGATGTCGTCGAGTGTTGCCATAGATGATTTTTCTTTTGGAAGGGTCGTTTTTGCGGGGGCGCAGAGCGTCTGTTCCGCCGCATGGGGCAAATGTAGTGTTATTTTCTTAATTTATGAAATTGCTTGGAACAATGCTCTATGTCTGCATAACTTTGCCATCGGAAACAACAGAGAATATGATTTTTTAAAGAGAAAAAGATTATGGCTACTAACGAGAGAAAACTTCATCTTGAGACATTGGCGCTTCATGTGGGACAGGAAAATGCGGATCCGGCTACGGACGCGCGCGCAGTGCCGATTTATCAGACCACTTCATATGTGTTTCACAATTCTCAGCATGCGGCCGACCGTTTCGGGCTGCGCGACGCCGGCAATATCTATGGCCGTCTGACCAACTCGACGCAGGATGTGTTCGAGTCGCGCATAGCCGCTCTGGAAGGCGGTGTGGCTGGTCTGGCAGTGGCTTCGGGGGCCGCCGCGGTGACATATGCCCTCCAGAACATAGCTCAGAACGGCGACCACATCATAGCCGCTGACAATCTCTACGGCGGGTCGTACAATCTCATAACCCATACGCTCTCCACTCAGGGCGTTGACTATACGATAGTGAATGTCAATGATTTGGAGGCGCTGGAGGCGGCTATACGCCCGAACACTAAGGCGATCTATGCGGAGACTTTCGGCAACCCGAATTCGGACGTGACCGACCTGGACGCGATTGCCGAGGTGGCGCATAGGCATAATGTGCTGTTCATAGTGGACAACACCTTCGCCCCGCTTCTGGTCCGTCCCATAGAGCATGGCGCCGATGTGGTGGTCCATTCGGCGACGAAGTTTATCGGTGGCCACGGCAGCAGCCTGGGCGGCGTCATAGTGGACGGCGGCAGGTTCGATTTCAAGAAGGATCCTGACAAGTATCCCACTCTCGCCAAGCCGGACCCGTCCTATCATGGCGCGGTTTTCGCCGACGTGGCCGGTCCGGCGGCTTTCGTGACCCGCATCCGTGCCGTCATCCTGCGTGACACCGGCGCCACGATATCGCCGTTCAATGCGTGGATTCTGCTTCAGGGGGTGGAGTCGCTGCCTCTGCGCATAGAGCGTCATGTCCAGAACGCGCTGAAGGTGGTGGACTATCTTTCGAAGCATCCCAAGGTGAAGAGCGTGAGCCATCCGGCGCTGCCCTCGCATCCGGACCATAGGCTTTATGAGAAGTATTTCCCCAATGGAGGGGGCTCGATTTTTACTTTTGAAATCAATGGCACTCAGGAGGATGCGTGGAAGTTTATCGACTCGCTGAAGATTTTCTCGCTGCTGGCCAATGTGGCCGACGTGAAGAGTCTGGTGATCCATCCGGCCACCACGACCCATTCGCAGCTGAGCCCGGAAGAGCTTGCGGCGCAGCACATCACTCCCACTACGGTGCGCCTGTCCATAGGCGTGGAGCATATCGACGACATCCTCGCCGACCTCGCCCAGGCCTTCGAGAAGATTTGAACGGC
>CAZIFT010000016.1:0-26891 GCA_964538395.1 uncultured Muribaculaceae bacterium | reverse complement strand
AGGCAGCTGCCGTTCTTCGAGAATCCCGGACAATGAAAATTGTCCGGGATTCTTTCGTTTACCCCCCAGCCGGCTTCGCCGGCAGCCCCCCAGGGGGCACTTCGGCCTTACGGCCGGCGGGCAGAAGCCCGCTTGTCGCTACGCTCCTGTTGTCCGGGATTCTTTTTTTTACCTTTATTTGAATAAGACCTTTGGATCGTCCGGCAGTCCGCCCCCGGCGGGACTGCGCTCACTTCGTTCACTCCGGTATGGTAGATCCTTATAGCTATATCCGAAGACGCGGTCCTCGAGCTTGTCGAGAGGCCGGACGACTAAATTCTTTCCTTGATATTATACTGGTTGCGCTCGGGGGAGGTGCGGGAGATCATCTCGCAGATGAAGCCGGCGAGGAAGAGCATGGTGCCGATGATGACGGCGGCGAGAGCCAGATAGAAGAGAGGCTGCTCGGTGACGGGCCTGAAATGCCAGCCATTGGCCTGATGGACAAGCTTGACGACAATCAGCCATACGGCGATGACGAAGCCCGCCAGAAACATCAGAATCCCCGTGAAACCGAAGAAATGCATGGGCTTCTTTCCGAAGGTGCTCAGGAACCACAGCGACAGCAGGTCCAGAAAACCGTTCACGAAGCGCTCCATGCCGAATTTGCTCTTCCCGTATTTCCTTTTCTGATGATGCACCTGCTTCTCGCCGATCCTGTCGAATCCGGCGTTCTTGGCGAGATAGGGAATATAGCGGTGCATCTCACCATAGACCTCAATATTCTTGACGACATCGTTGCGGTAGGCTTTCAGCCCGCAGTTCATGTCGTGCAGGTGTATGCCGGTTATGAGCCTGGCGGTGGCGTTGTAGAGCTTGGAGGGGAGGTTCTTCGTGAGCTTGTTGTCCTGGCGGTGCTGCTTCCAGCCCGACACGACATCATAGTCCTCCTCCACGACCATCCTGTACATCTCCGGAATCTCCTCCGGAGAATCCTGCAGGTCCGCGTCCATAGTGACCACGACCCTGCCCTCGGCCGCCTTGAATCCGCAGTAGAGCGCCGCCGACTTGCCATAGTTGCGGCGGAAAGAAATCCCCTTTACGGCGGGATATGCCTCAGAAAGACGCCTGATCTCCTCCCATGAACCGTCCCTGCTGCCGTCGTCCACCATGATTATCTCATGGCTCCAGCCCTGCGCCGTCACGACACGCTCGATCCACTCCACAAGCTCCCCGAGAGACTCCTTTTCATTGAACAGGGGCACTATAATGCTCAAATCTTTGGAAAAGCTGTGGCTCATGTGGCGTTCGGTTTATGCGTTCGGATTGGAGAAAGGGTTGGACGAGGGTATCCTTCTGGAAAGGATGGCCGACAGGATCCAGCCATAGATGAAGCAATATATCAGGTTGGAGAAAAAGCTTATGGTGGGGAAGTTGTCCATCACCGTCTCAAGCGATTTCATGGTGTTGGAATCGAGGGTGGTCGAATACTGCTGCATCACGACGTCTATGGCGGCGGCGGTCTCGGCCGGGGCCAGGAACATATAGTTGGCCAGCGAACCGGCGGCCACTATGAGCGCCGAAAGGAGGGCTGTCGTCACCCCGAGCCTGTAGCTGTCCCTGTTGTCCGCTCCGGGATATGCGGAGACGAACCGCTCCATGGCCTTCTTCATCAGCGCTATGCAGCCGGTGAACTTGACGGCCCAGATCACGAACGCACCCACGCTCACGGCCATGTTGAGGGCGACTCCGCCTTTCACTTTGGCCAGCAGGGTGGACAGGACCATGCATACGATGCAGAGAAGTCCCAGGGCGACTCCGGCCCTGGAAGCTTCGTTCCATATTGTTTTAGAAGATATTTCTTTGGACATTCAGAACTGAATTATGCGGCCCGGTCCGCACAGGGGCGGAACTCAGACATACAAATATAGGTTTTTTTTGTAAATTTGCGGTTCGAGTAAAAATATGTCAGATCATATGAGTATAAACATCACATTCCCAGACGGTAGCGTAAAGTCCTACGAGAAAGGAGTTTCCGGCTACGAAATTGCTATGGGCATAAGTCCGAGACTGGCTTCGGAAGTGCTCGCAGTGTCAATTAAGCCAGAAGGCGACACAACCATCGACGGCGGCACTACCATTGATCTGACCAGACCGATAACCGAAAGCTGCTCCATCAAGCTCCTGAAATGGGACGACGAGGCCGGCAAGAGGGTGTTCTGGCACTCTTCTTCCCACCTTATGGCAGAGGCTCTCGAGGCTCTCTATCCGGGCGTCAAGTTCGGCATAGGCCCGGCCATCGAGAACGGTTTCTATTATGACGTGGACCTCGGCGACAAGACCATTTCCGACGCCGATTTCGCCAAGATCGAGAAAAAGATGCTGGAGCTGGCCAAAGAGAACCAGGAGTTCAAGCGCATAGACGTTTCCAAGGCCGATGCCCTCAAGCATTTCCAGGAAAAGGGCGACCCCTATAAGTGCGAGCTCATCAGCGAGCTGGCCGACGGCACCATCACCTACTACCAGAACGGCGCATTTACCGACCTCTGCCGCGGACCCCATCTCGCCAACACCGGCGTGATCAAGGCCGTGAAGCTCACCAGCATAGCCGGAGCCTACTGGAGAGGCGACGAGAAGCGTCAGCAGCTCACCCGTATCTATGGCATAACCTTCCCCAAGAAGTCCATGCTGGACGACTATCTCAAGCTTCTCGAAGAGGCCAAGAAGAGAGACCACCGCAAGCTCGGCAAGGAGATGAAGCTCTTCACCTTCTCCGCAAAGGTGGGTCTCGGTCTGCCTCTCTGGCAGCCCAGAGGCGCCGTGATGAGATATGAGCTGGAGAAGTTCCTCCGCAAGAAGCTGAATGAATATGGCTATCTGCCGGTGGTGACCCCCCATATCGGAAGCAAGCAGCTCTATGTGACTTCCGGCCACTATGCAAAATACGGCAAGGACTCATTCCAGCCGATACACACCCCTCAGGAGGGCGAGGAGTATATGCTCAAGCCCATGAACTGCCCTCACCACTGCGAGATTTACCGTTCCGAGCCCCGTTCCTACAGGGATCTGCCCCTGAGGCTTGCAGAGTTCGGCACCGTGTACAGATATGAGCAGAGCGGAGAGCTGCACGGACTGACCCGTGTCAGAAGCTTCACCCAGGACGACGCCCACATGTTCGTGCGCCCTGACCAGATCAAGGAGGAGTTCAAGAAGGTCATCGACCTGATTCTCTATGTCTTCAAGGTGTTCAAGTTCGAGGACTACACCGCACAGGTCTCCCTGCGTGACAAGGTGGACAGAAGCAAGTATATCGGAAGCGACGAGAACTGGGAGAAGGCCGAGAACGCAATCATCGAGTCGGCCGCCGAGAAGGGCCTCAAGACCGTGGTCGAATATGGCGAGGCAGCCTTCTACGGCCCCAAGCTTGACTTCATGGTCAAGGACGCCATAGGCAGGAAGTGGCAGCTCGGCACCATCCAGGTGGACTACAACCTCCCCGAGAGGTTCGAACTGGAATATACCGACGCCGACGGCAGCAAGAAGCGTCCCGTCATGATCCACAGGGCACCCTTCGGATCCATCGAAAGATTCACCGCAGTGCTGCTTGAGCACACCGGCGGACACCTTCCTCTCTGGCTTTCGCCCGACCAGGTCAAAGTGTTGCCTGTCAGCGAAAAGTACGCCGATTATGCAGAAAAAGTTTGCGATTTGCTGAATAATTCCGAAATTCGCAGTTCTCTGGATGACAGAAACGAGACTCTCGGCAAGAGAATCAGGGAGATATCCCTTCTCAGAGTGCCCGTTCTCGTCATCGTGGGAGAAAAGGAGGCTGCCGACGGCACCGTTTCGGTCAGGCTGAGAGGCCAGGACGCCGGAACGAAGACTGTCGAGGAGTTCCTGACCTGGTTCAGGGACACCGTCAAGTCCGAGCTGTGCTAGCGGAAGCCGATTGTTAAATTAAAGTATAGGAGATTTTTTTATCGCTACGCCTTACAAACCCCATTTCAGCGGTCCCAAGCCTTCTCCGAGGCCGGGGACCAGGCCTGTCGGACGCAATCTTCCCGGTCAGAGAACCAAGGGAGAAAACGAATTGAACATAAATGAGGAGATCAGTGCTCCCCAAGTGCGTCTGGTCGGTGACAACATCGCCGAGCCCGGCGTCTATCCGATTGCCGCAGCCAGGAAAATGGCCGCCGAACAGGAGCTTGACCTTGTGGAGATAACGGCAAAGGCGGATCCTCCTGTCTGCAGAATCCTTGATTATCAGAAATATCTCTATCAGCAGAAGAAGAAGGCAAAGGAAATCAAGCAGAACTCTTCCAAGATAGTGATCAAGGAAATACGCTTCGGGCCCAACACCGACGAGCACGATTTCCAGTTCAAGCTCAAACATGCCAAGGAGTTCCTTTCCGAAGGCTCCAAGGTGAAGTCGTCGGTCTTTTTCAGAGGCCGTTCCATCCAGTTCTCGGACCAGGGCGAAAAGCTCCTTCTGAGATTCGCGGTGGAGCTTGAGGAATTCGGAAGGGCCGAGAGCATGCCCCAGCTCGAGGGCAAGAGGATGATCATGATGATCGCCCCCATAAAGAAAAAATAATCCGTTGACGGATTGAGTTTATATTAACAAAAACAACAATTTTAGAGATGGCAAAGCTTAAGACCAATTCCGGTGCAAAAAAGCGCTTCACGCTTACCGGAACGGGAAAAATCAAGAGAAGACATGCTTATCACAGCCACATTCTCACCAAGAAGACCAAGAAGCAGAAAAGGAATCTTGACCACTTCGCAATCCTTGACAAGGTTGACGAGCGTCGTGTAAAAGAGCTTCTTGTCCTTTAGTTTTTTAAGTTTAACTCGGAAAGCAGTCCAGAAGCGCCGCAAGCCGGCCACTGCCTCCGGAAATCAATCAAATTATGTCAAGATCAGTTAATTCAGTGGCCTCCAGGGCCCGCCGCAAAAAGATTCTCAAGAGAACCCGCGGTAATTTCCTCTCCAGGAAGAATGTCTGGACGGTAGCAAAGAACACCTATGAGAAAGGTCTCACCTATGCCTACCGTGACCGCAGAGCCAAGAAGCGCGAGTTCCGCGCCCTCTGGATCATGAGGATCAACGCTGCCGCCCGTTCCTACGGCATGTCGTATTCCCAGTTTATGGGCAAACTCGCCAAGCAGAACGTAGGTCTGAACCGCAAGGTTCTGGCAGACCTCGCCATGAACAACCCTCAGGCGTTCGAAGCCATAGTCAACTCTGTAAAGTAGACTTGCGGCGATGAGCTGGAGGGACATCAGTCATAACAAATGGGCAAGACTGGGTTTCTGGTCGCTGCTCTATGTGTTATGGGTGGTCTGGCTCGGAAACTATTGGTGGCTTTTCGGCCTCATTGTAATCTTCGACCTCACGGTCACGAAAAAAGTGAAGTGGCTGTTCTGGAAGAAGGAGTACAAGGAGGGAGAGAAACACAACGAACTGCTCGACTGGCTGGATGCCGTAATCTTTGCCGTCGTGTTCGTCACCTTCATCAATATTTTCTTTTTCCAGGCCTTCAAGATCCCTTCATCTTCCATGGAGAGCACCTTGTACACGGGAGACCATCTCTTTGTGAGCAAGCTCGCCTATGGCCCCAAGATTCCGCAGACTCCGCTCACTGTCCCGTTCACCCATAACGTGATAGGCCGCAAGGAGTCCTACTCGACCCTGATACAGAACAAGTACAGGAGACTGAAGGGCTTCCGCGACGTGAAAGAGGGAGACTGCGTGGTGTTCAACTTCCCCAACGGGGACACCGTCCTGACCAGGGATCCGGCAGCCGACTACTACGCCATGTGCAGGGTCGTCGGGAAAGAGAATGCGATAGCAAACTACGGACCCGTGAAGGTCAGACCTTCGGACAAGAAGGACCATTATGTGAAGAGATGCGTGGCCGTCGCAGGCGACACGCTCAGCATAGTGGACGGCAGGGTTTACATCAATTCCAGACCCCAGGAGGTCTGGCCCGGAGTCCAGCACACCTATAAGGTCGTGACCAACGGGACGCCGGTCAACCAGAAGACATTGGAGAAAATCGGGCTCAACACGTCCGAGCTCCGCTACAGCGCCGGGCTGCCGGGCTATCCGGACATGGCTCTGACGGAGAAGATGGCGGAAGAAGTCGCCAAATCGCCGAATGTCATCTCCCTGGACAGGAACATAGATGTCTATCCTCCGGATTATCCGGACTCCTATCTGCTGATTTTCCCCTTCTCGGAGAACTTCAAGTGGACAAGGGACAACTTCGGACCGCTGTGGATTCCCTCCAAGGGGGCCACGGTCAGCCTGGACACGGAAAACCTTCCTCTCTATGAGAGAATCATCCGTGATTATGAACATCACAGCCTTGAGGTGCGCGACGGGAAAATCTTCGTGGATTCGGTGGAGACCGCCAGCTATACGTTCGGACAGGACTACTATTTCATGATGGGAGACAACCGGCACAATTCGCTGGATTCAAGATATTGGGGTTTTGTTCCCGAGGACCACATAGTCGGCCGGCCGGCGATGATCTGGCTGTCCACTGACTCCGGGAAGCCTTTCCCCAAGAATATCAGATGGAAGCGGTTTTTCAAATTTGTGTAGAATTTTTGGAATTGCTGAAATTTAACGCGATATTTGCAGTCTCCTGCGTAAAGTATTCAGAATAATAATAAAAGATAAAATATCATGGCAAAGGTTTGTCAAGTAACTGGAAGAAAGAGAATGATCGGCAACAATGTCGCTCATTCGAAGCTTCGCACCAAAAGAGAGTTCGCTCTCAACCTCAAGACCAAGAAATTCTGGTCTGAGGAAGAACAGAGATATGTCACTCTCAAAGTGTCCTGCAAGGGCATGAGGGAGATCAAGAAGAACGGTCTCGACGCCACAGTCAGAAAGGCCCAGAAGAAAGGATATCTTAACCTTGTTTAATTTCGGAAATTATGGCAAAGAAAGCTAAAGGAAACAGGGTGCAGGTCATCCTGGAGTGCACAGAGCAGAAAGAGAGCGGAGTGCCCGGAATGTCCAGGTACATCACGACCAAGAACAAGAAGAACACCACCGAGCGTCTCGAGCGCAGAAAATACAACCCGTATCTTCACAAGGTGACCCTTCATCGTGAAATCAAGTAATTTAAGGAGAATAGAATATGGCAAAGAAAGCGGTCGCAACATTCGCAGCTAAGGCCGGCTCCAAGAGCATGGTCAAATGCATCCGTATGGACAAGTCTCCCAAGACTGGCGCCTATGTTTTCTCTGAGCTCCTCGTGGAGGCCGGCAAAGAGAAGGAATTCTTCAACAAGAAATAATCCGTTCTCCGGATTGAATCTGAAGTGGCTGGGAATTTTTCCCGGCCACTTTTTTTGTGCTCCGGGCCGGCCGGAACAGGCTGCTCTCATGCCCCTCGAGGTTGGTAAAGTCAAAACACCTTCTTATCTTTGTAGGCTATGTAAGTTTTTTCGTATGGGATTGTTCGACAAAGGCTTTAAAAAGACCAACAAGAATTTCTTCCAGCGTCTGTCCCGCGCGATCGTCGGCAAATCGAAGGTCGATGACAAGGTGCTGGACGCCATAGAAGAGGCTCTCGTGTCATCGGACATGGGCGTGGACACCACGCTCAAGATTATCGACAACCTCGAGGACAGGGTCGAGAAGGACAAGTATGTGTCCATCGAGGAACTGGCCGGGATGCTGCGCGAGGAGATCGGACTCCTGCTGAATGTCGGAGACGACAGGCCGGTGGAGCCGTTTGACTTCTCGAAGAAGCCCTATGTGATGCTTGTAGTGGGCGTGAACGGGGTGGGCAAGACCACCACCATAGGAAAAATCGCCGCAAGGCTCCATGCCGAGGGCAAGAAGGTCGTCATAGGGGCTGCGGACACTTTCCGCGCCGCCGCCGTGGACCAGCTCTCGATCTGGGCCGAAAGGGCGGGCGTGGACATAGTCAAGCAGGGCATGGGCGCGGATCCCGCGTCGGTCGCATATGACACCGTGAAATCAGCGGTGGCCAAGGGCGCCGACGTCGTGCTCATAGACACCGCCGGCCGTCTCCACAACAGGGTGGACCTCATGAACGAGCTCACCAAGATCCGCAACGTCATGCGCAAGGTCATCCCCGACGCTCCGCACGACGTGCTTCTCGTGCTGGACGCATCGACCGGACAGAACGCCTTCCAGCAGGCGCGCGAGTTCTCCAAGGCGACCGACGTGACTTCGCTGGCCGTCACCAAGCTGGACGGTTCCGCCAAGGGCGGAGTGGTGGTGGGGATAGTGGACCAGCTCCGGATTCCGATAAAATTCATCGGCATAGGCGAGGGCGTGGACGACCTCAAGGTGTTCGACAGAAAGGAGTTCGTCGAGTCGCTCTTCTCCACAAAGGACATAGAACAATAAAAAAATACATATATCATGAAACTTTCATACAGTTGGCTGAAAGATTATCTCGAATGCGACCTCACTCCGGTGCAGGTGGCCGACGCCATGACTTCCATAGGAATCGAGGTGGATTCCGTCTCCGAGCAGGAGGAAATCCCCGGAGGTCTCGAGGGAGTGGTCGTCGCCAGGGTCGTGGAATGTGAAAGCCATCCCAACTCCGATCATCTGCATGTGACGAAGGTGGACGACGGCTCCGGAGAGCTTCTCCAGGTGGTCTGCGGAGCGCCCAATGTGGCCGCCGGACAGAAAGTGCTCTTCGCCAGGATAGGCACGGTGCTTCCCGGCGACTTCAAGATCAAGAAGTCCAAGATCAGGAGCGTCGAGTCTCTGGGCATGATCTGCGCGGAGGACGAGCTGGGCATAGGCACGGACCACGAGGGCATCATGGTGCTTCCCGAGGACGCCGTAGTCGGCACTCCCGCAAAGGAGTATCTCCATCTCAAGACCGACGCCGTGATCGAATATGAGATTACCGCCAACCGTGTGGACGCCGCTTCGCAGTATGGAGTGGCCAGAGACCTCTATGCCTATCTGAAGCAGAACGGGCTCGAGGGCAAGCTCACGCGCCCCGACGTGTCCGCCTACAGCGACGGAGAGGGCGAGGCCATGCCCGTGGAGGTGAAGGACGCTTCCGCAGCCCCGAGATATGTCGGCATCACCATCCGTGACGTGAAGGTGGGCCCTTCGCCGGAATGGATGCAGAAGAAGCTCCTTTCCATAGGCCTGCACCCCATAAACAACATTGTGGACGTCTCCAACTACTGCCTGTTCGAGCTTGGACAGCCTTTCCATACGTTCGACGCCGACAAGGTGAAGGGCGGCAAGGTCATCGTCCGCAGGGCCGCCGACGGCGAGAAGCTCGTGACTCTCGACGGAGTGGAGCGCAGCCTCAAGCCTACTGACATCGTCATCGCCGACAGCGAAGGCCCCATGTGCCTGGCAGGCGTGTTCGGCGGCGAGGATTCCGGCGTGACGGAAAACACGAAGAATGTGTTCCTCGAGTGCGCATATTTCGATGCCGGATCCATAAGAAAGACATCCAAGACCCACGGTCTCCAGACCGACGCCTCCTTCCGCTATGAGAGGGGGGCCGATCCGCTGATCTGCGAATATGCCGCAAAGCGCGCCGCCCTCCTCATTCTCGAGACCGCCGGCGGACATGTCTGCGGCAAGATGCAGGAGTTCTATCCCGCCGAGATAAAGAAGGCCGTCATCGACCTGGACTATGACAGGATGGAAGGCCTCATAGGCAAGAAGATAGGCCACGACACGATCGAGAACATACTCGGCTGGCTTGCATATGACTTCATCGAGAAGAGGCCCGGCGGAGCCAAAGTCGCCGCCCCTTCCTATATGGTGGACGTGACCAGAGAGTGCGATGTGGTGGAAGAGGTCCTCAGGATCTATGGCTACAACAACGTGGAGCTGCCCCAGAGCATGCGCATGTCTGTTTCGCCCACACCTTCCCCCGACCCCGAGGCCGTCAGGAACTATATTTCCAACTTCCTCGCAGCCAACGGATTCGTGGAGACGATGAACAACTCCCTCACCAAGTCGGCATATTATTCCGCCCTCAAGACCTTCCCCGAGGAAAGGTGCGTGAGGATAGTGAACCCGCTGAGCTCCGACCTCAACGTGATGAGACAGTCGCTCATCCCCGGAGGCCTGGAGGTGATTTCCTATAACCTCCACAGACAGGCCCAGTCTATACAGACCTTTGAATATGGCTCTGTCTATCAGAGACTTCCTGAAGGCGACGGCACCACTCTCGCTTCCTATGAGGAGCATCAGTGCTTCGCCCTGTTCATGAGCGGAAACGCCGAGAAGTCGTGGCGCAAGGACGCTGGCAAGGGAAGCTACTACAGGCTCAAGGGCTATCTTGAGCTGCTGCTCACCCGCTATGGCACCGACATATATTCCCTGGAGACCGAGCCCGCCCCGTCGGACATCTTCTCCGAGGGTCTCGTGTATCTCCTGCCCGGAGGCAAGAGGGAAGTGCTCGCGGTGATGGGAACCATAAATCCCGCCCTCGCTTCCTCGTTTGACATCAAGCAGCCGGTCTTCGCCGCCGAAATCAGCTGGCAGGCCCTGTTCGAGCTCGTCAAGAGGGTGAAGGTGAAATTCTCCGAGCTGCCCAAGTTCCCCGGCGTCAGACGCGACCTCGCCATACTCGTGGACGAGAACGTGAAGTACAGCGACCTGCACAGGAGCGCCCTCAAGGCCGGCAAGAAGTTCGTCAAGCAGGTGGGACTGTTCGATGTTTACAGAGGCGACAAGATTCCTCAGGGAAAGAAGCAGTATGCCCTGTCGCTGTTCTTCCAGAACCCGGACAAGACCCTGACGGACGCCGAGGTGGAAAAGATGGTGGACAAGCTGCTTGCCGTGTTCAGAAACGAATACGGGGCAGTGCTCAGATAGCTCATGCGCCGGGTTTTTCTCTGTCTGGTCCTTCTGGCCGCAGTCTTTTCCTGCGGCAGGCCGAGGCTTATCCCTGAGGAAAAAATGTCGCGGATCTATGCCGACATGCTGCTCGTGGACCAGTGGGTGGACACCCACGCCGAGCTGAAGTCGGCGACGGACAGCTTTTTCGTCTATGGGGGAGTCCTGCGGAAATATGGATACACGTCGGAGGATTACCGGTACAGCGTGCGGTCCTATATGAAGGACGCTGAGAATTTTTCCAAGGTGCTGGAAAAGACCAAGAACATGCTGGATGACAGCCTGAAGCGTTTCGCCGTCCTGGACAGCCTTGAAATCGAAAAGAATCACGCGGCGCTTCCCGATGCGGCCGGCGATGTGAAAATCCCGGCACTGTTCAGGGATATGATAGGGCCGTTCTCACCTCTTGACACGGTGGCTCCGGCTCCCGATTCTCTGGACTATGCGTTCATCATACCCGTCCTGGACACCGTCTATTGCGGTCCGGCCTTCAGCGTGAGGAGGGACACCCTCGGCACGGCCGCGGCCGATACCGTGCAGGTGCACGGCCCCGCCCGGGGGACTATGGTCAAGGCGCCGGAGAGGCTTTAAAATTGAATCGCCATGATGAGGGAAGAACTGGTCTTCGGACCCATATTCAGCAGAAGGCTCGGCTCGTCGCTGGGAATCAATCTTCTGCCCACGAAAGGAAAGGTCTGCAATTTTGACTGCATCTACTGCGAATGCGGATGGAACAGTGACGGACGCGGGGACCACAGGCTCCCTGTCGCGGCCGAGCTGCGCGCCGCGCTCGAAGAAAAGCTCTCCGCCTGCGCGAAGGAGGGAGTACATATAGATTCCATAACATTTTCCGGAGACGGCGAACCCACTCTGAACCCCGATTTTCCGGCCATGGTGGACATCACCCTGGAGCTGCGCGACAGGTTCTGCCCCGGTGCCGTGGTTTCGGTGCTTTCCAATTCCACGCGGGTCTGCCGTCAGGAAGTGTTCGAGGCCCTGCGGAAGGTGGACAACCCCATAATGAAGCTTGACGCGCCCACTGCGGAGCTCGCCGCGCTGATAAACAGGCCGGCCTGCGAATATGACGTGGAGTCCATAGTCTCCGACCTTGAGAAATTCGGCGGAAACTTCATCCTTCAGACCATGTTCCTGAGAGGCAACGGCTTCGATTCGGCCGCTCCGGAGGTGATAGGCCCGTGGAGGGACATAGTGCGCAGGCTGCGGCCCCGCGAGATAATGGCCTACACCATAGACAGGGAAACTCCCATGAAGGGCCTGTCGAGGCTTTCGGCGGAGGAGATTGGGGAGCTGGTGAAACCTCTCGTGGACGAGGGCTTCGCCGTCCAGATCAAGGCCTGAACAAGAATAGACATTAATAACAGCTAGCTATGAATAATCTTTTGGATATTTACGGATATAATCCGGACAAAGCTGAGATGGACAGGGCTCTCGAGGCGCTGTCTTCCAATCTGGAGAATGTCATGTCTCCGGAGATTCTTAAGAAATGCTTTTCGCTGATGGACCTCACGTCCCTGAAGGTCAGCGACACGGTCCCCTCGATCGTCAGACTGACCGACAAGGTGCGCGTCTGCCACGATACCTATCCGGACTATCCTCTTCCGGCATCGATTTGCGTCTATCCCAATTTCGCATCGGTCGTGAAGGAGCACAGGTGCGACCCGTCCGTGCATGTCACCGTGGTGGCAGGCTGTTTCCCCGCATCGCAGAGCTTCCTCGAAGTGAAGCTCAAGGAGTGCGAGATGGCCGTGTGCGCCGGGGCTGAGGAGGTGGACATAGTGCTGGCTCTCAATGCCTTCCTTGCAGGCGACTACGATGCCGCAAGGCACGAGATCCGCGAAATGCGCAAATGCGTGGACGCCGCCGCTGCCGCTCAGGGCAGGAGCGTGACCCTCAAGGTGATTCTGGAGACCGGCTCGCTGGTGACCCCCGAGAACATCGCCATGGCATCGTTCCTGGCCATGGAGGAGGGCGCCGACTTCATCAAGACTTCGACCGGCAAGACAGACGTGGGCGCAACTCCCGCCGCCGCATATGTGATGTGCCGCTGCATCAGAAAATATTATGAGAAGACCGGCCGCAAGGTGGGCTTCAAGGCCGCCGGAGGCATATCCACGGCCATGGACGCCGTGGGCTACTATGCCATCGTGAAGTCCATACTCGGCGAGGAATGGATTGACCGCAGTCTTTTCAGATTCGGCGTCAGCCGTCTGGCCAACAGCCTGCTTTCAGCTGTGGAGCAGAGAACCGTGACCGTGTTCTAGGGAAACGGCTCAGGCCTTTTAAATACTTGACTGATAAGAGGAAAGTCCCGTCCGGGGCTTTCCTCTTTCCGTGTTGCGCCGGGAAACGGCTGGCAGGGGCGGCGGGCGCCGGATTTCGGGGCCCGGGAGGCCTGTGAAGCGTTCCGCGTCATGCCCGGCCGCCCTCCGTTTTGCGCGCTTTTATTTTTTGCGCGGCCGGAAAACGCTGCCCCGTGCGTGTGGGACGGCGTTTTATAAAACTAATTGTGTGCGATTTGGAAAGCGCTCTCTGTCCGGATATTTTTGCCGTCGGACTGATGTCTGTTCCGGGACGGCGCCCGTCCGGAGCGAACCATAAAAAGAGAGAGGAGATGAAGAGGTTTTATGCTTTCCATTTGTGCGCCATGCTGCTGATTGCGGCGGGATGCTCGGACGGTCTCGGCGTTGAAGATGCCGATGACGGGCTGTCGGACTATGAGATGGGACACGACATGATTGAACTGGGCCTCCAGCTGGAGGATCCGTATTCCGTCAAGAACATTACCAAGGCCGTGGCTGCGCTTTATCCGACCAAGGCGGCCGGCGGAGACATCACGCCCACGGACAAATATGTCCGCTTCCTTCCGGACACCGAAGAGGACATGGACAGGCTGCATGCCCTGGGACTGGACCTGATGGACCATCCGCTTGACTATCAGATAGTGAAGGATGGTGACTATTATCACGACCCGCTGCTGGACGCGGAGCGGATAACATGGCAGTATGCCGTGGTGCCGCACGATTTCGAGCTGCCGGAGGGAATCCGCTGCGAGATACTGGACGAGTGCTACATCCCTTCGGAAGAGACCAAATCCGATGACGGGATCGACTGGGCGGCCGTGGAAAGGAAGGCTTTCGAGCTGACCGGCAACGGAGACCTGCTCGGGCCTGAAACCAAGCGGGAGCGCAGCAGCCCCCAGGGCAGAATCACCATAGTGGATGAAAGCGCCAACGGCGGCAAGCCTTTCGGCGTGGCCGGAGTCAAGGTGGTCTGCAACAGCTTCGTGAAATTTTCCACGGCCTATACCGACAGGGACGGCTATTACCAGATTTCGAAGAAATATGCCTCCAAGGTGAGATACAGGCTTATGTTCAAGAACAGCGAGAAATTTGCCATAGGCCTGAACCTCATACTGTTCGGAGCTTCGATGTCGGCGCTCGGAAAGGCCGGCCCGGAGGGTCTGGACTACACCGTCACCGCCGACTCGGACAGGAAGCTTTTCTGCCGGAGCGTCGTCAACAATGCGGTCTATGACTACATAATGCGCTGCGGAGAGGACGACCTGGGCATAAACCGCCCGCCGGAGAAGCTGCGGATATGGATTTTCCAGAAGCTGTCCAAGAGCTGCTCGCCCATGCTGAGGCACGGGACACTGCTGGACCAGGGGCTGTTCGCCGACTATCTCGGGGAATATGCCGACCTGATAAAGATCTTCCTGCCGGACATCGCGCTGGGGCTCAAGGGAGCGGAGACCTATGAGGAAATCTACAGACGGACCGCCCACGAGCTCGCCCATTCGAGCCATTTCGCGTCCGTGGGCAAGTCCTGGTGGGGCAAATATGTCAAGTATCTGCTGAAAGTCTTTGTCCAGACCCTTGACCTGAGCTATGGCGACGGTACCGGCGACAATGCCGGCTATTGCGAGGTGGCGGAGATGTGGGCGTATTTCCTGCAGGAGATATTGTACAGCGACAGGTATGGCGTGGAGATGAGCTCGTCGGGGCTGACCTACTGGTTCCGTCCTCAGATATTCCGCTATCTCTATGACCGGGGATTCACCGTCGCCCGCATTTTCAAGGCTCTCACCGAGGATGCCGACGACGCTCAGGCGCTCAAGGGCGAGCTGCGCAATCTCTATCCCGACGATGCGGAGACCATAGAACAGGTGTTTTCAAGATATTCAGACTGAGATGGCTATGAAGATGAAGACTATAGCGGCGGCTTTGGCTGCCATGGCCGTGTCCGTGACGGCGGCCGCGCAGAGGACATCCGTTTCCACCGACCTGCTGGGCTATGCCGACATGGGGACCATCAACGGCGAGGTCTCGTGCTCGGTGTCCAGACACTGGAGCGTGACCACGGGGTTCAGGTTCAATCCGTTCACCTGGCGCAAGGGCGACGACAACCATCTTGTGAGCAACAGGCAGCGGGCCGTGGCCGCGGGGGCCCGGTACTGGCCGTGGCATGTCTATTCCGGATGGTGGGTTTCCGGCAAGGCCAAGTGGCAGGAGTACAACAGGGGCGGAATCCGTTCCCTCAAGACCAGGGAGGGCGACCGCTTCGGGGCGGGAATTGCGGCAGGATATACCTATATGCTGGCCTCGTTCCTGAATCTGGAACTGTCGGTCGGGGCCTGGGGCGGACTGGATGTGTATTCGGTCTATGAGTGCCCGGAGTGCGGCGTCACTCTGGAAAGCGGGCGGAAATTCTATGTGCTTCCGCACGACGTGACCCTGGCGCTGAGTTTTGTCTTTTAAATCCGTATGTCATGAGAAAAAGTCTTTTTCTGGCGGCTGTCATGGCCGGCGTCCTGCTCCCGGGCTGCGGGGTGAAGGAAAACAGGGGACCGTGCCCGTGCACGCTCAAGCTGGACCTGTCCGAAGCTTTCGCGGAGGGCCGCGGGCCGCTGCTGCTGTCCCTGCAGGGAGAGGATGGCTTCAGGCACAGCGACACCCTGTCGGCGGATAATTTCCCGGACTCGGTCAAGGAATATTCGGTGAGGATTCCGGACGGGAAGGTGGTGATGGATGTCTATTCGCCCTATGACTGCCTGGACTCGCCCTATGAGGGATATCGCCCGAAGGAGAAATGCGCGGCGGTGTGGTCGCAGTCGGAAGTGTTCATGACGGAAGGGGAGAGCGCGCGGCGGAAAATCGTCCTGCAGAAAAACCACTGCTCGCTGGGCGTGAGTTTCAAGGGGAATGCGGGCGCGCAGTATTTCATTCCCGTGTTCCGCTCTTCGGTGGACGGGTATCTTCCCGGAGGAGTCCTGTCCGCGGGCTCCTATTCGGAGCAGGCCGAGCTGGCCGCGGACGGGAAGTTCCGCCTCAATCTGCTGAGGCAGAGGGACGCGTCACTGATGCTGGACATATATTCCACCTACTCGGGAACGGCCGGGAGTCCGGTCCTGAGCGTGGCGTTGGGCGAGCATATAGCGGCCTCGGGATATGACTGGAATGCCGCCGGACTGGCGGATCTGGAGATAGAAGTGGATCTTGCGATGATGGAAATGGAGGTGAAGTTGGGAATGTGGGAAAGAATAATGAGGATAGATATTGGTGTTTGAGAAAATTTTCATATATTTGCAATCCACTTTGCGCGGGTGGCGAAATGGTAGACGCGCTAGTTTCAGGAGCTAGTGCCAATTACGGCTTGTGAGTTCGAGTCTCATCCCGCGCACAAGAGAGAACATTCGGGAAGCGGAGTCTTTCGGTCTGTTCTCTTTTTTGTGTTTGCAAACAGCGTCTAGCGACTTAGTCCGATGAGCGGCAGATTATTCCTTATAGACGGGCATGCCTTGATCTTCAAGATGTATTATGCCTTCGTCCGCCGGCCCATGATCAATTCCAAGGGGGCGGACATGTCCATTCTCTATGGTTTCACGAAATATCTGCTTGAACTCATCGACAGGGAGAATCCGACCTATCTCGCGGTGGCGTTCGACCCGCCGGGAGGAACTTTCAGGAACGAGATGTTCCCGGCCTACAAGGCCAACCGCGCCGAAACCCCGCAGCTGGTGATAGACGCGCTGGAGCCGCTGGAGGAGCTCTGCCATTCCCTGAACATACCCACTCTGATGGTGAAGGGCTATGAGGCTGACGATGTGATCGGCACCGTGGCCAAACGCTATGGCGGCAGGGAGACCGAGGTCTGCATGGTGACCCCGGACAAAGACTACGGCCAGCTTGTGGCCGACGGAATCTGCCAGATCAAGCCCGGCAAGGCCGGCGGGGCCGACGAGGTCCTGGACCGCATGGCCATATGCGAAAAATACGGCATCGACGACCCTTCGCAGGTGATCGAGATGCTTACCCTCTGCGGAGACACCGCGGACAACGTGCCCGGCGTCAAGGGCGTGGGCGAAGTGGGCGCCGCCAAGCTCATATCCCGATACGGGACCGTTAGAAACATCTATGACCATATCTCCGAGCTCAGCCCGCGCCAGCAGGCCATGTTCGAGGAGGCAAGGGGCCATATAGCCCTCAGCCATGAGCTCGTTACCATAAAGACGGACGTCCCCGTGGACATTTCCCTTGGGGAAATGGCGCTGGACAGGTCCTATTCGACGGAAACCGCGGACCTGTTCGAGAAATATGAATTCAACTCCCTGTTCCGCTATCTGGGCGACATCAAGGCCGGAGGAAAGACCGCCGGAGCGACCGTGAAGGCGGAAAAGACCGATGCGGAGACTCTTGCCCGCGAGGCAAGGCGCACCGGCGTGGCGGCTGTAGTGGCGGACATCCCGGGCGAGGGAAATTTCACCGCGGTCCGCTCGCTGACCATGGCGACTGTCGCCGGAGACCGCTGTCTCTTTGCCTCCGGGGAGCCGGAAACCTTCGCCGCCCTGCTCGCGGACCCGTCCCTGACTAAGTGCGGCTACAATCTCAAGCGCATATATAATGTCTTGAGATATAACGGAATGGAAATCAACGGCAGGCTCGCCGACATAGAGCTGATGCATTATCTGACCGATCCCGAGAAGAGCCACAAGCTCGACATTCTCGCGAAATCCTTCCTCGGGGTGGACCTTCAGGAGCCTGAAACTGAGCCGGATGAGGCGCGGACCCTTTTCGACGCGGACGCCGGCGAAGCCCCTGAAAGCCCGGCCGACGGAGCCAGGGCCGCAGCCATGGCCATGCTGGAACCGAAGATGCAGGAGGAGCTGGACCGCACGTCTTCCGCCTGCCTCTATGACAGCATAGAAGAGCCTCTGGTCAGGGTGCTGGCCGACATGGAGTATCAGGGCGTGAAAGTGGACCTGGGCCAGATAAGGAATTTCACCGAAGGCCTCAGAAAGGAGGTGGCCGAGCGCGAGGCCAGGATAAGGGAAATGGCGGACGAGCCTGCGCTCAATGTCTCGTCGCCCAGGCAGGTGGGCAATCTGCTGTTCGGCAAGCTCAACCTGGACCCTTCGGCCAAGAAGAGCTCGCGCGGGGCATGGCCCACCGACGAGGCCACGCTGTCGGCCATAGCCGACAGGCATCCCATAGTGAACGAAATTCTGGAATACAGAGAGGTCAAGAAGCTGCTGTCCACCTATATAGAGCCTTTCCCGGGCTATGTCTCCCCGGTGACCGGAAAGATCCATACGACTTTCAACCAGGCGCTCACCGCCACCGGCCGGCTCAGCTCTTCGAACCCCAATCTGCAGAATATTCCCATACGCAGCGAGCGCGGCAAGGAAATCCGCAAGGCCTTCGTGCCCTCGGATCCGGCCGGGTGCATACTGTCGGCGGACTATTCCCAGATAGAGCTGCGCATAATGGCACATCTCTGCGGCGACCCGCACATGAGGGAGGCCTTCAACAACGGAGAGGATGTCCACAGGACCACCGCCTCCAAGATTTTCAAGGTCTCGCCCGATGAGGTCACCGACACCCAGAGGCGTGTCGCCAAGACGGCCAACTTCGGCATCATGTATGGAATCTCTTCCTTCGGGCTGGCACAGAGGCTGAAAGTCTCCCGCCAGGAGGCCAAAGGCATCATAGACGGATATTTCGAGGCATTCCCTTCGATTAAAGAGTTTATAGCCGAGGCTGTGCGCAAGGCGGAGCGCGATGGCTATGTGGAGACCCTTTTCGGCAGGCGCCGCTATCTGCCCGACATCAATGCCAAGAACGCCACGGTCAGGGCTCTGGCCGAGCGGAACGCCGTCAACGCCCCCATACAGGGGACTGCGGCGGACATAATCAAGATAGCCATGGTGAGCGTGGCCGGAAAGATAAAGGAGGACGGCTTCAGGAGCCGCATGGCCCTTCAGATCCATGACGAGCTGCTGTTCGACACGGCCCCCGGCGAGGAAGAGGCCCTCAGGGCCATGGTGAAGAGCGAGATGGAGAATGTGATCAGGCTGTCTGTCCCCCTAACTGTAGAATGCGGATATGGAAAGAATTGGCTCGAAGCTCACTGACCTGAACGACGTGCAGCTTGTCCGCAAGGCGCTGGACGAGGAATCGCAGGCTGCGTATTTTACATTGTACACGCGGTATCATCCGGGTGTATGCGCCCAGATTTCCAAGATAGTCCAGAACCGCAACGAGGTGGAGGACCTCTGCATGGAGACCTTCGAGAAGGCCTTCAAGCAGCTTTCCACCTACAGGACCGACGCCAAGTTCTCCACCTGGATTCTCACCATAGCCCGCAATACGGCGCTTGACCACAAGGACAGGGAAAACACGAGAATCAAGAGGATAGAGACCTCGTCCATAGACGTGGAGGCCGGAGACGCCTCGCGCGTGGCCGACCCTTCCATAAGCCCCGAGGAGCAGATAATCAGGGACCAGGTCCACGAGAGGTTCGTGCGCGGCATCGACGGTCTGCAGACCCTGTACAGGGAGATTGCGCGGCTGTGCTTCGTGGACAACCTCGGCTATAAGGAGATTTCGGAGAAGACCGGGGTCCCGCTGAATACGGTCAAAACCAGGATCAGGAGGGCCAAGGAAATGCTTTCCGAAATAATGCAGCAGTCAGAAGAAGAATAACCATGGGATACGAAGAATTCGAAAAAATCCTTCTCGCCGGATTCCCCGACGTGCCGGAAGAGAGGCTGGAGATGTTCCGGAAGGCGGAGCTCCTGTACCGGGACTGGAATTCCAGGATAAATGTCATCTCGCGGAAAGACATAGACAATCTCTATCCGCACCACATACTGCATTCTCTGTGCATAGCCGAGTATCTCAGGCGCATGGAGCCCTCTTCGCTCGCCGATTTCGAGAAGGGGACGAGCGTGCTGGACCTCGGGACGGGCGGCGGCTTCCCGGGCATTCCGCTCGCGATACTTTTCCCGAATTCGCGCTTCACCCTCTGCGATTCGGTGGGCAAGAAAATAAAGGTCGCTTCCGCCGTCGCGGAGGGGCTGGGCCTGGACAATGTGACCACGGTCAATGCCAGGGCGGAGTCCCTGGCCGGGAAATGCGACTATGTGGTGACCCGCGCCGTGGCGGCCCTGGAGGACTTCTATCCCTGGGTCAAGGGCAAATACCGCAAGGAGGTGCTCTGCCTGAAGGGCGGAGACGTGGTGGAGGAAATCTACCGGATGCAGACCCGCTTCGGATTCAGGGGCGGATTCCGCACATGGCAGGTTTCCGGCTGGCTGGATGACGAATATTTCAAGGGCAAGTTCGTAATCTCTTTCTGAGCGGCGGATTCTGTGCGGGGAGATAAAGTTTTTTTGCAATTAACTGCAAAAAGACTAACTTTGCACTCCTAAGTCTTAAGTTTGAGAATAATAAAATAAGATATAATGAAAAGAACATTTCAACCTTCAAAGCGCAAACGTGTGAACAAGCACGGATTCCGCGAAAGAATGGCTACTGCAAACGGTCGCCGGGTCCTGGCTTCACGCCGTCGTCACGGACGCAAGAAACTCACGGTTTCTTCCGAGGACAGATTCTAGAAGCTGACAGCCGGGCCTGATGGTCCGGTTTCTTTTTGCCCGGAAGTGGAGGACGATCAGAGATATATGGCCGAGGCCCTGAGAGAGGCCCTTGCCGCGGGCGCCGACGGGGAAGTGCCAATCGGGGCCGTGGTCGTGTCCGGCGGCAGAGTCATAGGCCGGGGCCACAACATGACCCAGAGGCTCCATGACCCCACCGCCCACGCCGAGATGCTGGCCCTCACTTCGGCCGCCGAAGCCATGGGCGGACGCTATCTCAATGACTGCACCCTCTATGTCACCGTGGAGCCGTGTCCCATGTGCGCGGGCGCGCTCAATTGGGCCCAGATAGGGAGGATAGTCTATGGGGCGCCGGACCCGAAGAGGGGATATTCCCTGTTCTCGCCGTCCCTGCTGCATCCCAAGACCGAAGTGCTCACAGGGGTGTGCTCCGAAAAATGCGGCAGTCTGGTCAGTGAATACTTTAAAAAGAAAAGACAATGACAGGAGACGATTTCAAGATTATAGCCGACTATAAGCAGGACGGCGGCAGACACATCATCGCCGTTCCCAGTTCGCTCGTCTGTTCCACAAAGATTGAATTCGACCTTGTGGACGGCAAAATCCATAACCTCAAGTATGAAAGGGGCTGCGACGGCAACCTCAGGGCTATCGGAAAGCTGCTCGAGGGCATGGATGCCGAAAAGGTCGTGGAGGTCCTCGGAGGCAACGATTGCCATGAGCGCGGCACTTCCTGCGCCGACCAGCTCACCAGAGTCATAAAGGCCTGCCTCGCCTAGCCTCTCAGGCTTTCAAAGCAGGCAGACAGCACTTCCTCCTTTGAACTCCGGAGGGAATCGTGGAATTTTCCGTCCGCGCCGAAGCCGAGAATCCTCGTGCTCAGCGCGGCGCTTTCGTTTATGTCGTGCGAGGAGAAGATGACGCATATGCCGTCCCTGCGGGCCAGATTCCGCAGAACTTCCAGCACGGCCGCCCTTCCGTCCACATCCAGGAAGGCCGTGGGCTCGTCCAGCAGGACCGCCGAGGCGCCGCGGATCAGGGCCGAGGCTATGCAGGCCTTCTGAAACTCTCCGTCGCTGATTTCCGAAATGTCCCTTTTCAGCAGAGGCTCGATTCCCAGCGCTCCGGCGGCACCTGCCATGCGCATTTCCGCTCCGGGCTTCCGTCTGCCCCACAGGTCTGTGGCCGCGCGGCACCCCGTGAGGATGAATTCCTCCACGCTGAAGCCCTTCACCCGCGGGATGCCGGTGGGAATCATCTCCGCCTTGCCCGACACTTCGAGATGCCCTTCCATAGGCCTGAGCAGACCGGCGAGGGTTTTAAGCAGCGTGCTTTTGCCGCTGCCGTTGGCCCCGCACAGGAGAACGCATTCGCCCGCTCCGGCCGAAAAGCTTATGCCTCCGGCGACCTTTCTGCGGCCGTGCCCTATGCCTATGTTGTCGGCGTCTATGATCATTTTCTGAGAAGTATGAGCAGTATCACCGGAATGCCTATGATTGCCGTCATGCTGCCGGCCGGAAGCAGCAGACCTCCCGCGTGGGAGAGAATGTCGGCCGCAAGGCATATGGCCATGCCCGTGACCAGGCTCGCCGGAAGGATTTTTCTGTGGACCGAAGTCCCTGTGATCCACCTGCTTATGTGCGGAGCGACTATGCCCACGAAGCCTATGGGGCCGCAGAAGGCGGTGACGGCTCCGGTGGCCAGGCAGCAGCTGGTCATGGCCAGCAGTCTGGTCCTCCTGACCGAGGAGCCTGAGATTTCGGCATATTCGTCCCCGAACAGGATGAGGTCCAGCCCCCTGACATTGAAAATGACCGGGATGAAGCCCGACGCGGCCGCTATGGCCAGCAGGACGGCCTGTCCGGGCCCGGTCATCGAGAAGCTGCCGGCGGACCATGAGTAGAAGGCCTTGAGGCTGCTCTCGTTGGCCGAATATTCCATGACCGAAGTGATCGCGCTGAAGATGAATCCCAGCATGACTCCGAAGAGCAGTAGGGTAGCGCCGTTTCTGGTCCGTGCCGAGACCGCGAGGATGAGCATGGACGCCGCGGCCGCTCCGATGAAGGCCGCCGTGGCCACTGCCATCCCTCCCCACGCCGCCGCATGACCGGTCAGCGCCATTGTGGCTATCGCCGCTCCGGTGCCCGCTCCGCCGCTCACGCCCATTATGTGCGGGTCGGCAAGCGGATTCCTGAATACGGCCTGCATCTGGGCTCCGGAATATGCCAGGGCCGCCCCGGCGATCGCGGCGGTGAGGGCTCTGGGGAACCTGACGCCCAGGATTATGTCCCGCGCCATGTCTCCTTCCAGAATGTCTTTAAGGGGAATTTCGCCGCAGAGAATGTCCGCCGCAAAGAGCGCGGCCACGGTCATGAGCCCGGCCGCCATGAACAGGAGATATCTTTTCCTTCTGCTTTTTCCCATGCGTCAAATGCTCCGCAAGCCCGGAGTTTCAGTTGCAAATATACATTTTTACCGCTATTTTCGTCCGTTGGGTCCGGGCCGGGGCAGCCCGCCGGACGCGAAACGGAAATCAGATATGAAAAAGATGATGATACTTGCCGCCGCGGCCGTCACGGCCATCTCATGCGGGGGCGGAAAAGGAAAAAACGCCACGGATGCGCCCGCTTCCGCGGCCGATACTGCAGGAGTCAGAAGCGCTGTGGAATGGAAGGCTCTGGATCCCTATGCGCTGGAATTCAACCCCTTCGAGACGGTGGGGAAAGACTGGATGGCGCTGGCCACCGGAGCCAAGGGCAAGACCAATTCCATGACCATATCCTGGGGCACCGCCGGCGTGCTGTGGAGCAAGCCGGTTTTCATCGTGTATGTCTCCAGCGACCGATATACCAAGCACCTGATGGACTCGAACGCCTATTTCACGGTGATGTCCTTCCCCAGGGAAAAGAAGTATAAGGACGCGCTCCTCTATATAGGCACGCATTCCGGCAAGGACGAGCCGGACAAGGCCGCGACTGCGGGATTCGCCACGGAATACACCGCTCTGGGCAACCCGCTGTTCAGCGAGGCCGACATGGTCTTCGAATGCAAGACCATATACAGGGAAGAGTTCAAGAAAGACAAGCTGCCGGCCGACGTGCAGGCCATGTATGAGGACATGGGCATACACACGATGTATATCGGCGAGGTCATCAACGTTTTCGGGAAAGAGACGGAAGAAGGGCAATGAGATAGCCCGCCGCGGCCACTCCTGCCGCGGTCATCAGCAGGTCTCTGAATCTCAGAATCACGGGATAGGCTCCGGCCGAGAAGCTGGCCGGCAGCCGGATGAAACCGAACTTCTGCTGCAGCAGGACAATCAGGACGCCCGCAGCAAGGCCTATGGCCATGCCCGCCAGCGACACCATCCAGCCCTCCAGCACAAATATCCGCTTTATGGTCCTGTCCTCCGCGCCCAGGCTGCGGAGGGTCTGCATGTCGTCCTCCTTCTCAATCATCAGCATGGTGAGACTGCCGAAGATGTTGAAGGCTATGATTATGGTGATGAAGAGCAGAATCAGATAGACCGAGGCCTTCTCCACGCGCATCATGCGGTAGAGCGACGAGTTCTGCATATACCTGTCCCTCACCTGAAAGCTGTCTCCGAGCTCTCTGGCTATGGCTTTTGCCGTCTGCTTCTTCAGCCCGGCTCCGGCCTCCGGAGCAAAGCGCAGCTCCAGCGAGGACACGGCGTCCTCCGTGTTCAGAAGCTTGCGCATCTCTTCGATGGGCAGGATTATGGTTCTGTCGCCGTCTTCGCTGCTGACTGATTTGTAAATTCCTGCGGGCCAGACCTTTATGGATTCAAGCGAAGCGCTCGGGTCCCATACGTTCAGGGGCCTGTCCGTCCTGGGGAAATAGAGCTCGATGCCGCCCAGGAATCTCGGATTTATGCCCGTGCTGTAGGCCAGGGGGGCCGCCACTACGGCCAGCGGCACCGACCCCTTGTGCAGGGCGAATTCTCCGTCGGTGATGTCCTCAGCCATCGGAGATCCGGCTTCAAAAGTGCTGTCCACCCCTTTGGCCCTCACTATGGAGCTGCGGCCGGAGTAGCTCAGATAGACGTTTTCCGCCAGCACCCGGCTGACATTCAGGACTCCTTCGCGCGAGCACAGGCCGCTGAGAAACTCTTCGTCCGGAACGAAGGTTTTCCCCGCGGAAGGCACAATCTCGAGGTCCGGCGCGGACCGGTCCAGCGAGGCCCTCACTATGGAATCGAAGCCGTTATAGACCGAAAGTATCACTATCAGGGCCGCCGTGCCCACGGCCATGCCGGCGACACTTATCGCGGAGATGATGTTTATCACGTTGTGTGATTTCTTCGCGAACAGGTATCGCCGGGCTATGAGCAGGGGCAGGTTCGGCATGGATTTCCCGCTATTTTCCCAGAAGCGAGTCTATATGCTCGGCATAGTCCAGGGAAGAGTCCAGATAGAAGACGAGCTCCGGGACTATGCGCAGCTGCTTGGCCACCACGCGGCCCAGCTCTCCTCTGAGGGTTTTGACATTGTCCTGCAGGGTCTTCATCACGGCTTCGGCTTTCGCCGAGGGGAAAATGCTGACATAAACCTTGGCCACCGACAGGTCCGGGCTTATCCGCACTTCGCTCACGGTGACCATGGCTCCTCCGAATGCGGCCATCCCCTTGCCCCTGATGATTTCGGCCAGGTCTTTCTGCAGTTCCCGGCCCACCTTCAACTGGCGTGTGGATGCTGGTTTGTCCATGGAGAGTCTAGATTATGTTTATGATGAAATAGTTCTTCTTGCCTTTCTGGGCGAGGATGTACTTGCCGTCGATGATGTCGTCGGCGGTGACTGTCCTGTCGAGGCCGGTGACCTTGTCCTTGTTGATGGAGATGCCGCCGCCCTGGACCATCTTGCGGGCCTCGCCCTTCGAGGGGAGGACGGAAGTCTTCACTGCCAGGAAGTCCACAATGTCGCAGGGAAGGTCTTCCTTGCTCACATTGAAAGTGGGCACGCCGGAGAAGACTGCCAGGAAGGTGCGCTCGTCCAGCTTGCGCAGCTCTTCGGAAGTGGAGTTGCCGAACAGCATGCCGGAGGCGGACACTGCGTTGTCATATTCCGCCTGGCCGTGGACCATCACCGTAATCTCCTTTGCCAGAAGCTTCTGGAGAACTCTGCGGCCCGGATCCTGACGATGCTCCTCTATGGCCTTCTCTATGGTCTCCCTGTCCAGCAGGGTGAAAATCTTGATGTAGCGCTCGGCGTCCTCGTCGCTGACATTGAGCCAGAACTGATAGAACTCATAGGGCGAGGTCTTCTCGGGGTCGAGCCAGATGTTGCCCTTCTCGGTCTTTCCGAACTTGGTGCCGTCGGCCTTGCGGATGAGGGGGCAGGTGAGCGCGAACGCATCGGTCTTGCCCAGCATCCTGCGGATCAGCTCCACTCCGGTGGTGATGTTGCCCCACTGGTCGCTGCCGCCCAGCTGGAGGCGGAGTCCCCTGTGCTCATAGAGCCAGAGATAGTCATAGCCCTGGAGCAGCTGGTAGCTGAACTCGGTGAACGACATGCCCTCGCGGGACTCGTCGGAGAGTCTCTTCTTGACCGAGTCCTTGGCCATCATGTAGTTGACGGTTATGTGCTTGCCCACATCGCGGATGAAGTTCAGGAAAGAATAGTCTTTCATCCAGTCATAGTTGTTCACGAGCTCTGCCTTGTTGGGGGCGTCGGAGTCGAAGTCCAGTATCCTGCCCAGCTGGGCCCTGATGCCGGCTATGTTGCGGTGGAGGGTCTCTTCGTCGAGCAGGTTTCTCTCCTGCGACTTCATGGACGGGTCGCCAATCATGCCGGTGGCGCCGCCGATGAGGACGTAAGGCTTATGGCCGCAGGCCTGGAAGTGCTTGAGAATCATCACACTGACCAGATGGCCGATGTGCAGCGAGTCGGCTGTGGGGTCTATTCCCACATAGGCCGACTGAGGGCCTTCCATGAGTTTTTCCTCCGTCCCCGGCATGATGTCCTGAATCATGCCCCTCCATTTAAGTTCATTTACAAAGTTTATCATCGGATGAATTAAAATTTTTACATTTTGGAACTGACAAAGTTAGTGATTTTCGGGCGAATTTCTTTAAATTTGCAGGCTGAAGAAAACAGGGTAT
>CAZIFT010000015.1:0-28055 GCA_964538395.1 uncultured Muribaculaceae bacterium | reverse complement strand
AAAGGCGACTGACAGGATTGTCGGTCGCCTTTATTCGTGGTCTGTCTAAAGCTGCCGGAGGGGCTAGCGGCGCCGGCGGCGGTGGGACTTCTTCTTGCGGAGAGAGGCGGTCACGGCATAGGCGATGCCGCCGAGCGCGACGACTATGATCACATAGATCCAGGCGCTCATGTTGTCGCCCTTGACCCTCTGCCACATCTCCAGCAGGGCCTGAGTGCGGTCGCCGGAATCATGCATCATCGTGCAGCGGTCCACCTCGGACTTGTCCGGATACATGACATGGTCCAGATGCACGGCCTCGGCACCCTCGCCGAAGAAATAGGATGCATCGACGGTCCCGGGATATGCCGTGGAATCCTGCATGGCCTCCAGAATCTCAGGAGACGAAATCACGCTCACATAGCCGATCTCGTTCATGTTGCGGATGGCGTTCTGAGGCATGCACATGAAGTTGATGAAATAGCGGGCGGCCTTGGTATTCTTCGCATACTTAGGGATGACCCAGCCGTCGAACCAATAATTGCTTCCCTCGTCCGGAATGTTCCAGCCCAGGTCCACGCCGACATGCTTCGCCTCGTCGATGGCCCACTTGGCATCGCCGCTCCAGGTGAAATTCAGCCAGCCCTTGCCCTGGACCATCCTCTCCTTGCCGAAATCCTGCTCCCAGCCGGCGATATTGTCCTTGCAGGACTTCAAGTAATTCTCCACCAGCGCGATAGACTCGTCGGAGCTGTCAAACGACAGAGCCTCGCGGGTCACGGCGCCGGAGCGCAGCCCGTCCTGCTTGAGCATCATGAGTATGGGCCCATAAACGTCGCGGAAAGCGTCCTTCACGAAAAGGTGCCCGGCAAACTTGGGATTGGCGATGGCGCTCCAGGACTTGACCTCGTCATCGGCCACATAGGCCCGGTTGTAGAGAAAGCCCGTCGTGCCCCACATATAGCCCACGGCATAGTCATTGGCGTTCTTGCCGGAGCCGTCCACATGGTCGAACATGTTCTTGATGAAGGGCGAGACATTCTCGTCGATATAGTTGTGCGTGTCGCCGAAATCCTTGTCTATGGGAAGCAGAAGGTCCGAGCGCAGCATCCTCTCGATAATGTAGTCGGAGGGGCACACGACATCATAGTCCTCATGGCCCTTCTCGATCTTGGTGAGCATTATCTCGTTGATATCGAAGAGGCTATAGACAATCTTGATATCCTCGCCCGTCTGCTCCTTATACCACTTGGGGAACTCGTTGTAGAGCAGGTCCTCGTCTATATAGTCAGCCCAGTTATAGATTTTCAGGGTCTTCTGGCGCTCGCCGGTTTTCTCGTCGCCGGCGGAGGCTGCCACGGGAAGGACAAGGAGTGCGGCAAGAGCCGCGAAAAAGAATCTGTACAGTTTCATTTATCGTAGATTTATGTTTGTCAACAAAAAGCGCCGGTCCTATATCCTGTGCACGGGCCTCTGCCTGCTGAGCGCGTTCTGCTGAGCCTTCTTCAGCATCCTGTGCTGGCGCACGTTGACGATGATCAGAAGCAGCAGCACCGTGGCGAAGATAAGCGTCGAAAGGGCGCGGAGCTCGGGTGTGAGACCGCCCTTGCGGGCGTCGGAATAGATATAGGTGGAGATGGTCTCCAGTCCGTTGTTACCCTTGGTGAACAGAGTCACCGCGAAATCGTCTATGGACATGGTGAAGGCCAGTATCAGACCCGAAATCATGCCCGGCCGGATTTCCGGGATTATCACCTTGCGCATGGCCTGGGCCGGGGTGGCGCCCAGGTCGAGAGCCGCCTCATAGATGTTAGGATTCATCTGCCTCAGACGGGGCATCACGCTCAGAATCACATAGGGCGTGCAGAAAGCCACATGCGCCAGAACCACGGTGACATAGCCCTGAGTCACCCCGAGGCTCACGAAGAGCAGGAAGAGCGACACGCCGGTGATGATGTCCGGGTTCAGCATGGGGATGTTGTTCACGAAGGTTATGGCCTTGCGCGGGCCGCCCTTCATGTTGAATATGCCTATGGCCGAGACCGTTCCGAGAACGGTGGAGACCATTGCGGCCACCGCGGCGATTATCAGGGTGTTGGCTATGGCCATGAGCATGGAGCTCTTCACCCCGCCGGTGAAGATGTTGCGGTAGAGGTCCAGAGAGAATCCGGTCCAGCTGCCGAGCACCTTGGCCTCGGTGAACGAGAAGATCATTATGATCAGGATGGGGGCATAGAGCGCCGCCAGTATGATCCAGACATAGGCCTGGGCGAGAATTTTCTTCATCATATCAGCCCTCCCTGCTCATTGGACTCCTTTCCGCCCGAGAATATGCTCGTAACGCCGATTATCACCAGCATGATGAGCGAAAGGGCGGCACCATAGTTCCACATGGTGTTGTTGATATTGTCCTGGATTATGGTACCGAACAGCTTGATGTTGTTGGAAGTGAGCAGCTCGGCTATCGCGAAGGTGGAGATCGTGGGCATGAACACCATGAGCACCCCGCTATAGACTCCCGGCAGGGACAGCGGCACCGTCACCTTCCTGAACACCTGAGCCCCGGTGGCCCCGAGATCCTGGGCGGCCTCCACGAGCGAGCGGTCCATCTTCTGCAGGACATTGTAGATGGGATAGATCATGAACGGCAGATAGTTATAGACCATGCCGAAGATGAGCGCACCCTGTCCGAGCGGCAGGCGGAGAAAGTCGAAGAGGGACACCGTCGCCAGCGTGCGGATGAGGACATTGATCCACATGGGCATGATGAACAGGATTATGGTCACCTCCGAGCGGTTCAGCTTCTTGTCGCTGAGGATATATGCGACGGGATAGCCCAGCAATATGCACAGGCCCGTCGTTATTATGGCTATGCCTATGGAATAGACAAAGGTGTTGAGGGTCTCCTTCTCGCCGAAGAACCTGACGAAGTTCTGCAGGGTGAAATGCCCGTTCCCGTCGGAAAACGCATAGACCCCGATCAGCACCATCGGCATGACGGTGAAGATGAGCATGAATATGGTGTATGGAATGGCCCAGTTGGCCCTGCGGCCGGCCGCTCCCGACAGGAATCTAGCCATTGTCGCGGACCTCCTTTATGACCTTCATGTCGGAGGGGGCTATGTTTATGCCCACAAGGTCCCCCTTGTCCCAGACGTCGTCCGTGTCCACGAAGACCTTCTCGCCCTCGTCAGTCTTGATGGTGAGGTGATAGTGCTTGCCGTTGTAGAGGATGGTGTCCACCTGGCCCCAGCCGGTGCCGTCGTCCTGGCTGTCCATGAGGTCCACCTTGGAGAACTCCACCTCCACGCGCACGGTGTCGCCGCTCTCCAGTCCCGTCTCCCCGCATTCGAACTCCGTTCCCAGCATGCTCACGCTGTGGGAGGAGACCATCTCGCCGGGGAAGCTGTTGCGCACGCACTCCTTGTGCATGACCTGGATGTCGAAAGGCTTGACGGACATTCCCACCTCGCCTTCATAGGCGGAGTAGTTCTGGGCTATGATTTCATAGCCCTCGTCGGTCACAACCGTCATTTCATAGTGGATGCCCTTGAATATGCATGAGGTCACCTTGCCGCGGAACTGCTCGCTCCCGTCGGGCTTGCCCATGATTATGTCCTCCGGACGGATCACTATGTCCACGGGAGTGTCCTCGCCGAAGCCCTCGTCCACGCAGTCGAAGTCGTGGTCCAGGAAATGGACTCTGCGGTCGCGTATCATCGTGCCGTTCAGAATGTTGCTCTCGCCGATAAAGTCGGCCACGAAGCAGTTCTGAGGCTCGTTGTAGATGTCCTTGGGGGTGCCGGTCTGCTGGATGCGGCCCTCGTTCATCACCACTATGGTGTCGCTCAGGGTGAGAGCCTCCTCCTGGTCGTGGGTGACATAGATGAAGCATATGCCCAGCTTCTTGTGCATCTCCTTGAGCTCCATCTGCATGTCCTTCCTCATCTTGAGGTCCAGAGCCGAAAGCGGCTCGTCCAGAAGCAGGACCGTAGGCTGGTTGATTATGGCCCTGGCTATGGCGACCCTCTGCTGCTGACCGCCCGAGAGCGAATCCACGTCGCGGTCCTCATAGTCGCTCATGGTCACCATCTTGAGCACCTTGCGCACGCTCTTGTCAATCTCGTCCTCCGGAGTCTTCCTGAGCTTGAGGCCGAAGGCCACGTTGTCATAGACATCCAGATGGGGGAAGAGCGCATAGCGCTGGAAAACGGTGTTGAGGCGGCGGAGGTTGGGCGGAGTGTCGGTTATGTCCTTCCCCTCCATGATCACCCTGCCGCTGTCCGGCTTCAGGAAGCCGGCTATCATGCGCAGGAGAGTGGTCTTGCCGCAGCCCGAGGGGCCGAGGAAGGTGATGAATTCGCCCCTGCGTATGTTGAGATTGATATCCTTGAGCACCGTGACCCCGTCGAAAGACTTCGAGAGGTGTTCGATGCTGATTATAGTGTCCTGTGATTCCATTCGTCAGATTGCCTTAAAATTCCTTGCGTCAATAGCTCTGCTCTCTTTTCTCGCCTCCCTGCCGCGGGCGATGAATCCAGTGAGGTCGAAGTCATACATGACTCCGACGCTGACCGAGACAAGGTCCCTGGAGAAATTGTTGGCCGCGGCCACGGCGTGGATCCTGAGACTCTTGTCGCCCTTGATGGGGTAGTAATGTATTCCGGCGCCGCCGAAAACATAGTCGGAGTCGCCGCCGGCGAGCACTGTGGGCACGAACTCATCCCCTTCCCAGGCGAAGAAGTCGTGTCCGTGGGCGCGCTCATAGCCGCCCTTCACGAAAACCTCGGCGCGGGGGGAGAGCTCATACCGGACGGAGCCGCTCAGGGACATCTCCCTGTTGAAGAGCTCGTTGAGAGAGGTGGACCTGGCCAGAAAGTCGAGAGTGAAAGTGAAGTCTCCGGCGCTCAGGCGGTTGCCCAGACCGAGCATCCCGAGGAAATTCCCGGTGGAATACTCCATCATGTTCGCCGACCAGACTGTCTCCCAGTTCCCGATGGAGCCGTACCAGCCTCCGGTGAAGGTCTTGAGGTGTCCGCCGTTCCCCTCATACCAGGAGTGTCCGAAAGGCCTGGTGGAAAAAGGAGAGGAAGTCAGCTGGAGAAAGAACTGCGAAGACTCGGAAGGAGTGGTCCAGGCCACTTTGGCACCCCACTGGTAAACCTGCGCGGCGTTCCAGAAATAGGTGTTGAGGTTGGCGTGGCTTTCCACATCCATGGCATCTTCCTCGAAGGTGCCCACGACGACCATGTCCTTGCCCAGCGAAATGTCCCAGCTGCCGAAAGTGAATCCGACATAGCCCATGTCGAGCCAGCCGGTGCAGTCGCTGCGGAAGAGATTGGCCTTGTCGCCGCCGTCTTCTTCGATGACGTAAAGAGATTTTAAGTCAGTCGAGAGCCAATGGTTGGAGAGATAGTAATAGAAATGCTCTCCTATGCTGCCCTCGAGCTGTGTGTAGAGAGAGGTGGAGCCAAGGTCGCACGACCCTTTGGCATCCTTGCCTGCAGGAATGTACGGGTTGACCTCGAAACGGGGAATCACCCGGAACTCAAATTCGCCAGCGTTCTGAGCCTCAGCCTCTTGATACGAGGCGAGCGAACCACTTAGCAAAGTAGTAAGAAGAAAAAGTGTTTTTCTCATTTCCCATAAAAACAGCTTCTTTGTTCAACTTCTCCGCGGCCGCGGCCTCGGTTTGCGTTTTGCGCCGCAAACATACGAAAAAGGTGCGGTTTTCAAAGTGTTTTTCCCCCGTTTTTTATGTCCTGAAATCCGCTTTCCCCGGCGCCTCCGCAGGCGGCCCGTAAGGCTGTGGAAAAAATTGGAACAAGGTGGAAGAAAATGGAAAATTAATTAGTACCTTTGCCTCAAGCGTGAAAGACATTAAACGGGTCTATGGTTACATTCATCGGGAAAGCTGAGGCAAAAGTGGACGACAAGGGGAGGATAGTCTTCCCCTCGGTGTTCAAGAATGCCCTTGCCGGCGGACCGGACATGACCCTGGTAATCCACAAAGACATCTACTCCGACTGTCTCGAGGTCTATACCCTCGAAGAATGGCGGCGCCAGAGCGAGGCGGTGAAGGCCAAGCTTGACCTGCTTAATGAGAAACACGCCCGATTCTGGAGGAGATATCTGCTCGAAAGAGCCGTGGTGACCCCCGACCCCAAGCTCGGGAGAATCACTATCCCTTCGGAACTTCTTGAAAAGATAGACGCAAAAAAAGAGGTGGTTTTCTTGGGCGGCGACTACAAGATCGAGATATGGGCCAAAGAGAGATTGGAGAGCGGCATCATATCCGACGACGATTACAGATCCCTTGCCGAAGAACTGTCCCGCCCGAGATAGGAGGTGGTCGCAGATGTCTGAATATCATACTCCCGTCCTGCTCGCCGAGAGCGTCTCGGCAATAGTCACCAATCCGTCAGGAACATATATCGACGCCACATTCGGAGGCGGCGGCCACACCGCCGAAATCCTTTCACGCCTTGATTCAGGCGGCAGGGTCATCGCCTTCGACCGTGACGGAGACGCGCTTAAAAACAGGGTGGACGACCCCCGTCTCACGCTGGTCCACAACAATTTCCGTTTCATCCACAACTTCCTCATGGAAGACGCCCGGTCCCGAGGCGAAGACCCGCTCGAGGCCAGGGCCGACGGCATTCTCGCGGACCTGGGAGTCTCGTCCCACCAGTTCGACACCGCGGAGAGAGGCTTCTCCTTCCGCTATGACGCGCCCCTGGACATGCGCATGGACCCCACTTCGGGAAAGACGGCCGCCGACCTGCTCAACAGCTGCGAGGAGGCCGAGCTTGAAAAGATTTTCCGGGTCTATGGCGAAGTGTCCCAGAGCGGCCGCGCCGCGCGCCTGGTCGCGGAGGCCCGCAAGACCGCTCCCATAGACACGACATCCCGCCTGGACGCCGTTCTGGAGCCCATTCTCCCCAAATTCGCCGCCCACAAGTCCCTGGCCAAGATCTACCAGGCGCTCAGAATCGAGGTGAACGGGGAGATGCGCTCGCTGGAGAAATTCCTGGACGGCTGCCGCGCCTGCCTGGGCGAGGGCGGAAGACTGTCGGTGATCACCTACCATTCGCTGGAAGACAGGATGGTGAAGAACTTCATCAAGAGCGGCAACATCGACGGCCGGGAGGAGAAAGACCTCTACGGCAGGACGCTTTCGCCGTTCCGCGCGCTGGACCGCAAGCCGATACTCCCCTCCGAGGAGGAGATCGCCTCCAACACCAGGGCCCGGAGCGCCAAGCTGCGCACCGCCGTGCGCGTCGCCGGCAAAGGAGAGGAGGACAGGGCATGAAGAAATTCTGGCAGCTGCTGAAGAACGCTCCGGGAGCCATCCTGAAGGGCGAGTTCATGCTCAGAATGCGCGTGGACAAATATTTCGTCCACATCCTCTACACCTTCTTCCTCCTGTGGATGACCATCCTGGCGGACATGGCCGTGGAGAAGACCATGGTGAAGGTGGAGGAAAACAAGGAGACTCTCTCGGACCTCAAGATCTACCATGCGCAGAAGACGGTCCAGCTGGTGAGCCTCAACAGGATAAGCAAGATAGGCGACATGCTGCAGGAGGAAGGGTCGGACCTGGCCTTCCCGGAAAAGCCTGCGGCGAAGATAGAGAAATAGGACCATGGCGGAAGAAGGGACACAGAAGAGAAAGAAGAGAGACGGTACGGGGCTGCTCCTGTACTGTTTCTATCTGCTGTTCCTGCTGCTGGCCGCGGTCATCTTCGCCCGCATAGTCCAGATAAAGCTCTGCTACAGGCCGGACGAGCGGATCGCCGACCTGTTCAGGCCCAAAAGCCGCAAGGAGGTGCTCGAGCCCATGCGCGGCTCCATCATAGCCCGCGACGGGAGGCTGCTGGCCATGTCCACTCCCCTCTACCAGGTCTATATGGACTGCGCCGTGATGAAGGAAAACTTCAGGGACAAGCCCGAGAAGGAGAACGCCTGGAGGGACAAGGCCCGCGACCTGTCCGAAGGGCTGGCCCGGATCTATGGCGACAAGACCGCCACGGACTACTACACGCTCATAATCCGGAGCCGCGAGGCCGGAAAGAGATATGTCAAGATAGGCACGGCCATAGACCATGAGACCCTGCAGGAGGTGGAGGCGCTTCCGCTGTTCAACGAGGGCGCCAACCGCGGCGGCTTCCTCACCGAGAAGAAGGACAGCAGGCAGTACCCCTACGGGACGCTGGCCCGGAGGACCATAGGCTATGTCAAGGACAACCGCAACAGCAACGGCAACAACATGATAGGCCTCGAGGGCCGGTTCAACTACGAGCTGCACGGCAAGGAGGGATATGAGTGGATGAAAATCACCGACGGCAGGGAGATGATCCACAACTATGACAGCTCCTATGTCCGGCCGGAGGACGGAAGGGACATCAGGACCACCCTGGACATAGACATGCAGGACATTGCCGACCATGCGCTCAGGGCCCAGATCGAGGACAACCCCAAGATCGAGGGCGGCTGCGCGATAATAATGGACGTGAAGACCGGAGGCATAAGGGCCATGGTCAACCTGCTGAGGGACAGCACGTCCGGCAAGATGAACGAGAGCTATAACATGGCCATAGGCCGCACCGGAGAGCCGGGCTCGGTGTTCAAGACCACCACTCTGATGACCCTGCTTGACGACGGCAAGGTGCGCCTGAGCGACGAGATCCCCACCAATCACGGCTATGTGAAGGGGTTCTCTGTGGACGCCCACATCGGCGACTACGAGCGGGAGAACAAGACGGACAAGATCAGCATCCTGCACGGATTCGAGATTTCGTCCAACTATGTCTTCAGGAAGCTGGCCATAGACAACTACGGGGACAACCCGAAAAAGATGATGGACAGGCTCTATTCCTACAAGCTGGGAGAGGCCTATGACTTCGACCTCGCGGGATTCAAGGCGCCCTCGCTTCCGGACCCGCAGGGAAAATACTGGAGCGCGACGGACCTGGGCTCCGTGGCCATCGGATATGCGGTGGGAGAGACTCCCCTGCACATAGTGACCTTCTATAACGCCATCGCCAACAGGGGCAGGATGATGAGGCCCTATCTGGTGGAGAGCGTGGAGGAGAACGGGGTCGTGAAGGAGAAGAGGGGCCCGAGCATACTCAACGGCTCCATCTGCTCGAAGGCAACGGCGGACACCCTCGCCAAGGCTCTGCGCAATGTGGTGGCGGAAGGCACCGGAAAGCGCAGGCTCGGAGGGGCTAAGTGTTCGGTGGCCGGCAAGACCGGAACCGCCAGAATCGTGCTCGACCCGAAGTTCACGAAGATAAGCCGCAATCCCTATGAGGATGAGAAGGGCAGAAAGCAATATCAGGCCACCTTCGTGGGATTTTTCCCGGCGGAGGAGCCGAAATACACCGCGATAGTGGTGGTCTATTCCAACCTGGACAGGGAGATTTTCTATGGAGGAACTCTTCCGGCCCTGGCTTTCAGGGAGATAGTGGACAATGTGTATTCGCTTGACCCCGCCAACGGAGAGGTCATCACCCAGAAGGGCCCCATGCCCGACTGGAACAAACAAGAGGAGAAAAAAGGATCATGACACTTGAAGAAATAATAAGGGACTCGGGAGCGGAGGAAGTCTCCGGTTCCGCGGCCATTGAAATAACCTCGGTATGCAGCGACTCCCGCAAGGTGCGGGAAGGCTCGCTTTTCATAGCCGTGAAGGGCTTCGCCGGCGACGGCCACGACTACATCGCGTCCGCGCTGGAGAAAGGCGCCGCCGCTATCGCATATGAGGACCCGCAGGCTCTCGAAGCCCAGCTGGCCAAGGCCGGGAAGACCGGCGCCGTGCTGGTGAAGGTGGGCTCGTCGCGCCACGCGGAGGCCATAATGGCCGCCAATTTCTATGACAACCCTTCCCGCAAGCTCACCCTGGTGGGCATCACGGGCACCAACGGCAAGACCACCACGGTCACCCTGCTCTACAGGCTCTTCATGGGCCTGGGCTACAACTGCGGCCTCCTTTCCACCATAGCCAACTATGTGGGCGACAGGCGGACAGAGACCACCAACACCACCTCCGACCCCATCACCATCAACTCCCTGCTGGCGGAGATGGTGGATGCGGGCTGCGCCTACTGCTTCATGGAGGTCAGCTCCATAGGCATGCAGCAGGAGAGGGTCGCCGGACTCGACTTCAAGATGGGCATATTCTCCAACCTCACCCACGACCATCTCGACTACCACAAGACCTTCGCCGAATATCTCCGCTGCAAGAAGCTGTTCTTCGACAGCCTGCCCGCCGGAGCATGGGCCGTCATCAACATCGACGACCGCAACGGCAGGGTGATGGTGCAGAACACCAAGGCCACCGTGGTCACCTATTCCTGCAAGGCCATAGCCGACCACAGCTGCAGGATCATGGAGGAGAGCTATGACGGGATGCAGCTCAAGGTGGACGGAGTGGAGACATGGACCAGGCTCATCGGCCAGCACAACGCCTACAACGTCCTGGCCATCTACACCGCCGCCGTCCTGCTGGGAGTCCCGCGCGAGGAGGCCCTCATCGGCATCAGCAAGCTGGACCCGGTCAAAGGCCGGCTCGAGACCATAAGGGGGCCCAAGGACCTCTCGGTGGTCATCGACTATGCGCATACGCCCGACGCTCTGGAAAACGTGCTCAAGACGCTGAGCGACATAGCCCCGGGCAAGCCGCTGGTCTGCCTGTTCGGCTGCGGAGGCGACCGCGACAAGACCAAGAGGCCGGAGATGGCCGTGATAGCCGAGAAATACGCCACGGGCATAATCGTGACTTCCGACAACAGCCGCACCGAGAAGACCGAAGACATAATGAACGACATCAGGGCCGGCTTCAGCCGCGAAGGCCTGGTGAAGACCCTGTTCATAGCCGACCGCAAGGAGGCCATACGCACAGCCATACTCATATCCAAGCCCGGCACGGCCATACTTCTGGCCGGCAAAGGCCATGAGGACTACCAGATAATAGGAACGGAGCATCGCCATTTCGACGAAAGGGAAATTGTCTCCGAAGTGTTCAAAAGCATGTAGGACGCCATGATTTACAACCTTTTCCAATATCTCGCCCGCATAGGGGCCGACATCCCGGGACACGCGCTGTTCACCCACCTCTCGTCCAGGGCCATAATGGCAGCCCTGCTGTCGCTGCTGCTGGCCATGATTCTCGGCAAGAAGATAATCCGCGGCCTTCAGCGCAGGCAGATCGGCGAGACCATCCGCGACCTGGGCCTGGAGGGCCAGATGCAGAAGAAAGGCACCCCCACCATGGGAGGAATCATAATAATCATCTCCCTGCTGGTGCCCGTCCTGCTGCTGTGCGACCTCAGCAACGTCTATGTCCTGCTGCTCGTGTTCACCACCCTGTGGTGCGGCGGCATGGGCCTGAGGGACGACTGGATAAAGGTGTTCAAGCACGACAAGGAGGGCATGAGCGAGAGGACCAAGCTCGTCCTGCAGGTGGTCCTGGGCTTCGCCGTGGCGCTTACGGTCTGCTACAGCCCCGACATAGTGGTCAGGGAGAAGGTGCGGAACAGCGACGAGAGCATCTATGTGCCCCAGGGCTCGGACAGGCTGGACGTGGACTCCGAGAGGGAGATAACCTCCGGCCAGTGGAAGGACGAGAACGTGGTCAAGAGCACCAAGACCACCATCCCCTTCGTCAAGAACCATGAATTCGACTATGCCGTGCTGTCCCCGTTCAGGGGCGCCCTCGGCTGGTACACGAAATGGGCGATCTATGTGCTCATGATAATACTGGTGATCACGGCCTGCTCCAACGGAGCCAACCTCACCGACGGCATGGACGGCCTCTCGGCCGGCACCTCGGCCATAGTGGTGGTGGTGATAGGAATACTGGCCTGGCTGAGCGGCAACTTCGTGGACTCCAACTATCTGAACATCATGTATATACCGGGAGCCGGAGAGATAGCCGTGTTCCTGTCGGCCTTCGTGGGCGCGCTGATAGGCTTCCTCTGGTATAACGCCTATCCGGCCCAGGTGTTCATGGGCGACACCGGAAGCCTCACCATAGGCGGCATCATCGGCGTGAGCGCCGTGCTGGTGCGCAAGGAGCTGCTGCTGCCCCTGCTCTGCGGAATCTTCCTGGTGGAGAGCCTCTCGGTGCTGATGCAGAGATTCTACTTCAAATACACAAGACATAAATATGGTCAGGGACGGAGAATCTTCAAGATGACCCCGATTCACCACCATTTTCAGAAGGAGGGCATACCGGCTCTGATCCAGAGCCCCGCGCGGGCCCTTCCGGAGGCAAAGATAGTCGCGCGTTTCTGGATCGTAGGGCTGCTGCTGGGCGTGGCCACGCTGGCGCTGCTCAAACTTAGATAATTACTATATAAAGGGATAACACCATGGGAAGAATTGTTGTACTGGGCGGAGGAGAGAGCGGAGTCGGAGCCGCCGTCCTCGCAAAAGTCAAAGGCTTTGACGTGTTTCTGTCCGACAAGGGAAAAATAGCCGAGGCCTATGCCAAGACTCTGGAAGACTGGAAGATACCCTTCGAACAGGGGCATCACACCGAAGAGCTCATCCTGAACGCCGACGAGATCGTCAAGAGTCCCGGCATCCCTTCCACCGTGCCGATGGTGGTCAAGGCCGAGTCGCTCGGCATCCCGATAATCTCGGAGATAGAGTTCGCCTCGCGCTATGACAGCGCCAAGAAGATCTGCGTGACCGGAAGCAACGGCAAGACCACCACCACTTCGCTGGTCTATCACGTGCTCCGTCAGGCCGGGCTCAACGTGGGCCTGGGCGGCAACATAGGCAAGAGCTACGCCCTGCAGGTCGCAACCGAGCACTATGACTATTATGTCCTGGAAATCAGCAGCTTCCAGCTGGACAACTGCTACCGTTTCCGCCCGGACATAGCCATAATCACCAACATAACCCCCGACCATCTGGACCGCTATGGCTACAGCCTGGACAACTATGCCAGGGCTAAATTCCGCATAACCCAGAACCTGCGTCCCGAGGACTGCTTCATCTTCGACTCCGACGACGAGATAACCGTCCGCAGCCTCGACCAGATAGTGGTCCGCGCCAAGAAGCTCCCCTTCACCCAGAAGGAGGACGCCGCCCCCGCGCAGGGCGCCTATGTGAAGGACGGCAAGATGATAGTGAAATATGGCGAGGACGAGTGCGACATCTTCATCAGAGACCTCGCCCTGGGCGGAAAGCACAATGTGTATAATTCCATGGCCGCGGCGCTCGCCGCAAAGGCCGCCGGAATCGACAACAAGGTGATCCGCAACTCCCTGGAGACCTTCAAGCCCATAGAACACCGCCTGGAGCCCGTGATGAGCGTGGGCGGAGTCCTCTACATCAACGACTCCAAGGCCACCAACGTGGACGCAGCATGGTATGCCCTCGAGTGCCAGAGCAAGCCGGTCGTGTGGATAGTGGGCGGCACCGACAAGGGCAACGACTATGCCCCCCTGAAGAACCTCGTGCGCGAGAAGGTGAAGGCCATAGTCTGCCTGGGAGTGGACAATCACAAGTTCCACGAAGCCTTCGAAGAAATCGTGGGAGCCGGCAAGATCAAGGACGTGACCAGCGCGACGGACGCAGTGAAGACGGCCGCAGGATTCGCCAAGGAGGGCGACGTGGTGCTGCTCAGCCCCTGCTGCGCCAGCTTCGACCTGTTCAAGTGCTACGAGGACAGGGGCGAACAGTTCAAGGAGGCGGTCAGAAATCTCTAGTAAATGTCCGCAAGGAAGAAAAATACCGGCTGGCTGTGGCACATGGTGGACAGTCTGGAGGGGGACAAGGTCATATGGATGATTGCCCTCCTCCTGATCATGATATCCATTCTGGCCATCTCTTCGTCCACTTCCCTTCTGGCCATCCAGACCGGAAGCTCGAGGGGCGCCATAATCCAGGAGCAGCTGCTGATAGCGGCCATAGGCCTGGGCGTCATAATCCTGCTCTATAAGATCAAGGCCATAGGCCTGTTCAGGATGTTCGCCCAGCTGGGCTATGTCCTGTCGCTGGCGGGGCTGCTGATACTGGTGAGCCACGCCGATCTCGGCTTCATAAAGGCGCAGAACATCAACGGCGCCACCCGCACGATCAGCGTCTTCGGCGTCCAGCTGCATGTGTTCGAGTTCGTCAAGGTCTTCATGATCATGTATCTGGCCTGGGCCGTGGACGCCTTCAAGAAGGACGCGTTCAAGACGGTGAACTCGCTGAGCCGCAAGCCGCAGTATGCCTTTCTGGCCAAGCCCAAGTGGAAGCTGTTCATCTACATATACTTCCCCATAATCAGCATCAGCGTCCTCATCCTCACCGGCAGCGTCTCCAGCACGCTGTTCATAGGCGGGATGATGTTCGCGACCATCCTGATGGGCGGCATAAAGCTCAAGAGCGTGGTCCCCTATGCCCTTGTGGCAGTGGTGGGCTTCGTCCTGTGCATAGGCCTCTACAGCATGTCCGGCGGCGAGATGTTCTCCCGCTTCGGCACCGCGGTGGGCAGGGTCACCCGCGCTTCCGAGGACCCGGAGCAGAAGCTCCTTTCGCTCAAGCGCGGCAGCATAGAATTTCAGGAGGCATTGGACGAAGTCAAACAGCCCATAAGCGCGAAAATCGCCATAAGCGAGGGCGGAATTTTCGGCAAGGGCCCGGGCCGAAGCACCCAGAGATATGTGGTCCCCATCATGTTCGAGGACTATATGTTCAGCTTCATAGTGGAGGAATATGGCCTGCTGGGGGCTCTGATAGTTCTCATACTCTACTGCAGCCTCGTGGCAAGGGGCGCGATAATAGTGAGAAACTGCGAGGGAACCTTCGCCAAGACTGCGGTGGCCGGGCTGGTCCTGCTCATCTCGGGCCAGGCCTTCATGCACATGATGATCAATGTGGACCTGGGGCCTCTCACCGGACAGACGCTCCCGATGATAAGCCACGGCAACAGCTCTTTCCTGGCGTTCAGCATGGCCTTCGGCATCATCCTGTCAGTCAGCCGCATGGCCAAGAAGCGGATAGACCGGGAGACCGAGAAGGCCGTCCCGATAGTGGCCCAGGAGCCCGACGAGATCCGCGAATCGCTCGGAGAATTGGAACAATTGGACAATCAGTGATATAGCTATGGAACATAAAGCTTTGAGGATAATCATCAGCGGCGGAGGCACGGGAGGCCACATCTTCCCGGCAGTCTCGATCGCCGGCAAGCTCAGGGAACTGAACCCGGAGAGCAAGATACTCTTCGTGGGCGCCCTCGGAAAGATGGAGATGGAAAAGGTCCCGGCAGCGGGCTATGAGATAGTGGGCCTGCCGATAGCCGGTCTCCAGAGAAAGCTGACACTGAAGAACATATGCGGCGACATGCTGGTCCCCTTCAAGCTGGCGGCGAGCATGGTCAAGGCCCGCAGGCTGATAAAGACCTTCAGGCCGGACATAGCCATAGGCGTGGGCGGATATGCCAGCGCACCTCTGCTGCGCGCGGCCCAGAGCGCCGGAGTCCCCACCCTCATCCAGGAGCAGAACGGCTTCGCCGGGCTGGCCAACAGGATGCTGGGCGAAAAGGCCGACAGGATATGCGTGGCCTATGAGGGGATGGAGCGGTTCTTCCCGGCCGGGAAGATAGTGATGACCGGCAACCCCATCAGGAGCGACATAGTCCCTCCCACCCCCGAAAGCAGGGCCGAGGGCATTAAGTTCTATGGCCTGGACCCCTCCAAGAAGCACATCTTCATTGTGGGCGGCAGCCTGGGAAGCGGCACCCTGAACAAGTCCATGCGCAAATGGATTTCCGGGGGCTGCGTGGGCGGCGACGACGTGGAGATAATCTGGCAGTGCGGAAAATACTACAAGAGCGGAGTGGACGCCTTCATGGAGGAGGCCGCCGCAAGCGGACTCGGCGGGGACACTCTCCGCAGGATACACCATTTCGACTTCATATCGCGCATGGACCTGGCCTATGACGTGGCCGACATCGTGATCTCCCGTTCCGGGGCGAGCACCGTGTCCGAGCTGTGCGCGGCCCACAAGGCGGCCATATTCGTGCCCTCGCCCAACGTGGCCGAGGACCATCAGACCCACAACGCCATGGCCCTGGTCCGCAAGGACGCGGCCGTGCTGGTGAAAGACGACAGGGCCGAGGACGAGCTCATGGCCACGGCGCTCTATCTCCTCAAGGACAGCCGCAAGCTGGCCTCGATGGAGAAGAACATCGCCCTGCTGGCCAAGCCGGACGCCGCCCTCACCATAGCAGAAGAAGCTTATAAACTTGTAAAATAATGGAATACAGCAACATATATTTCATAGGAATCGGCGGAATCGGAATGAGCGCCATCGCCCGCTACTACCGCTTCAAGGGCCTGAATGTGTCGGGCTATGACCGGACGCCCTCGGAGCTCACCGCCGAACTGGAGAAGGAGGGTATCGCCGTCCATTATGACGACGACCCGTCCCGGATTCCCGCCGATGTGGAGCGCACGCTGGTGGTCTATACCCCGGCAGTGCCCGCCGACCTCGGCGAGATGGTCTATGCCCGGGAGAAGGGCTACCGCACAATCAAGCGCTCGCGCATGCTCGGGGAGATCGCCCGCGGCCAGCGCTGCCTCGCGGTGTCCGGAACCCACGGAAAAACCACCACCAGCACGCTTGTGGCCCACATTCTCACCGAATGCGGCGAAGGCTGCACGGCCTTCCTGGGCGGCATCTCCAAGAACTATGACACCAACATGCTCATGAGCCATACGCCCACCGTGGTCGCCGAGGCCGACGAGTTCGACAGGTCCTTCCTGCAGCTCTTCCCCGAGACGGCGGTGATAACGGCCATGGACGCCGACCATCTGGACATCTACGGCACGCTGCAGGCCTATCAGGACGCCTTCCGGGAGTTCGCCTCGCAGGTGTCCGGCCATCTGATAGTGAAAAAAGGCCTTCCAGTGGGCCCGGAGAACACGAAGGCGCGCATTTATACCTATGCCTATGACGACCCCGCGGCCGACTTCCATGCCGAGAACATCTCCGCCGACAGGGCCGGACGCTTCTGCTTCGACCTGGTGTGGCCGGGCGGAAGGGTGGCCGGAATGCGTCCCGGAATCCCCGGATGGGTCAATGTGGAGAACAGCGTGGCCGCTTCGGCGGTGTGCCTGCTCTACGGCATTTCCCCGGAGGCGGTGAAAAAGGCGGTCGGAAGTTTTTCCGGCGTGAAAAGAAGGCTGGACATCCATGTGAATTCGGAAAATCTTTCGTACATTGACGATTATGCCCATCATCCGCAGGAACTTGCCTCGGCCATAAGCTCGATAAGGGAGATATTCCCCGGGCGTAAGCTCACGGCGGTGTTCCAGCCTCATCTGTACACCCGCACCCGCGACTTCGCGGAAGGGTTCGCGCAGTCGCTGAGCAAGGTGGACAAGCTGATTCTGCTGGACATCTATCCCGCGAGGGAGGAGCCCATCCCCGGGGTGAGCTCCAGCCTGATATTCGACAGGGTCACGGCGCCGGAGAAGGTGCTGATAAGGAAAGAGGAGCTGATGGACCTGCTCGGAAAGGAGCAGCTGGACGTGCTGGCCACCTTCGGGGCCGGCAATGTGGACAGATACATAGAGCCCATCACTGAGATGCTCGAAAAAAGGCTCGGAAAATGACGGGAAAGGCCGTGCGCATATTGTTGTCGGCGGTGGTCGTCCTCACGGCCGCCCTCTTCACTTTCACCCTGTGCCGGGAAAGCGCGGTGAGCCGCTCGCTGCTCTCGTGCACCAAGGTGGAGATCGAAGTGGCCGACAGCGCCCGGCTCAGATTCGTGACCGCGGACGACATCAGGCGGATTCTCGCGGAGAGCTGCCCGCCCGTCACCGGGAGGAAGCTGGACAGCGTGGACCTGGCCGGAATCGAGAAGGTGCTGAACGCCAGAGGCGCCGTGCAGGGGGCTCAGGCCTGGACCACCGGCGACGGGACGGTCCATGTCAGCGTGTCGCAGAGGAGCCCGGTCCTGCTGCTCAGACGCGGCTCGGACTCATGGTATGCCGACAGCGAAGGCTATCTCTTCCCGAAGTCGAAGGACGTCGAAATCAGCGTGCCGACGGTGGACGGAGACATCCCTCTCGGCATCCGGAGCGACTTCAGGGGCACGCCCGAGGCTCCGAAGGAGAGGGCGTGGCTGGACGGAATGCTGCGGATGTCGCGGTTCCTCCAGGGAAACAAGGAATGGCGCAGGGCCATAAGGGAGATAAAGGTGGACTCGGGCGGAGAGCTGGTCCTGTACCCGGTGAAAGGGAAGGAGCGCTTTCTGTTCGGCCGTCCGGAGGACTTCGAGAGCAAGTTCGCCAGGATGGAGGACTATTACAGATATATCGTTCCCGCCAGGGGAGAGGATTATTATTCCTCGGTAAATGTTAAATTTGACGGACAGATTGTCTGCAAGGAAAAATAAAAGAAACACGATATGGATATGGAGGAGAGATACATAGCCGCAGCGGACCTGGGCTCGTCGCAGACGAGGCTCACGGTCGCGAGGATAAACGGCGACGACATTCAGATCCAATACTATGGGGAGACGGCTTCGGACGGCATCCGCAACAGCGCCGTATTCAATCCGAAGAAGGCCGCAGAGCCGCTCAGGAAGCTCATTTCCGAGGCGGAGAACGAGCTGAACATTAAGATCCTGCAGGTCGTGGTGGGTCTGCCCCGCTGCGACGTGAGGCAGGAGAACAACAGCGCCAAGGCCCTGAGGGCCGTCCCGGACGAGTGCATCAGCGAGACCGAGGTCGAGGAGCTCAAGGCCATAGCCCAGGATGACTACCCCAACATAGACCCTGAGAAGGAGACTCTCTACGGGGCCGTCGCCCAGTCATTCGACTGCGACGACAATTTCCAGATCGTGGAGAACGAGATTGTGGGCATGGTCAGCCGCGAATTCACCGGCAACTTCAAGCTCTTCATCGGAAAGAAGAGCCCGACCAAGGCCATAGACAAGGTGTTCAACAACCTGGAAGTGGCTGTGGCCAAGAAAATCTTCACTCCGGACGCGCTGGCCAAGGCCGTGCTCACCGAGGACGAGAAGGAATCCGGCGTCGCGCTCATCGACTTCGGAGGCGGAGCCGCTTCCGTGACCATATACAAGGGCAAGATACTCAGGCACTATGCCAGCATCCCGTTCGGCGGCAAGACCATAACCGACGACATCAAGAACGAGTGCACCATCTCCGAGGAGCTGGCCGAGAACATCAAGCTCGCCTATGGCGCCTGCATGCCCGACAGGCTGCAGACCCTCTCGGAGAAGATTCTCCAGATCGAGGGAGAGGAGAACATGACCGGTCCCAAGCAGATACCGGTGAAGTATATGTCCGAAATCATCACCTGCCGCGAGCAGGAAATCATAGACGCTCTGCTCTATGAGATCCAGCAGAGCGGACTGGCCGACGCGCTGCGCAGCGGAATAGTGGTGACGGGAGGCGGAGCCAGGATGGCCAACCTGCTGCCCTTCATCAAGGAATGCTCCGGCTACGACGCGAGGGTGGGACGCCCCAGGCACCTGTTCTCAATGTCGGGATGTCCGGAGGCCAATTCCGCGACCGCGGTGACTTCGCTGGGCATGATACTCACCGCAAAGGCCGACCCCAGGCTCAACTGCATAGACGCCAGGGAAGACGTGGCGCCCGCAGCGGAGGAAGTTCCCGTGCCGGAGGCCGAAGAGGTGCTTGAGGACGGGCCCGAAATGCAGGAGGAGCAGACGGCAGAAGTCCCCGGGACCGCCGCCACAGAGCCTGCCGGAGCGGAAGCCGCCGCAGAGAACGCCGAGCCTCAGGAGGAGCAGCCCACCGACCTCTTCGGACAGCCGCAGGAGGAGCCCGCCGCCGAGAAGGGCGGATGGTGGAGCCGCAGGAAAAAGCAGAAGCCCGTCAAGGAAAAGAAGCAGGAGAAACAGCACAGGGGCAGCCTGCTGGGAGTCCAGTGGAAGCATATAGTGGACAAGATGGAGGACATATATAACGAGGCCGGCAAGGAAGAGGTCTAGAAAAGAACAACGGATTATGGGCATAGAATACGACACTCCGGATTTCGTCGCCTCCGACTGGGAGAACGAAAATTCCATAATAAAGGTGATAGGTGTGGGCGGAGGCGGCTGCAACGCCGTGACCTACATGTATAACCAGAAGATAAAGGGCTGCAACTTCATAGTCTGCAACACCGACTCGCAGGCCCTGCTCAAGAGCAACGTCCCCAACAAGATCCAGCTCGGAGAGGGACTGGGCGCCGGCACCAACCCCACCAAGGGCCGCAACGCCGCGCTCGAGTCGCAGGACATCATAACCGAGAAGATTCTCAACACGGGGACCCAGATGCTGTTCATCACGGCGGGAATGGGCGGCGGCACCGGCACCGGAGCCTCCCCCGTCATAGCCAGGATGGCCAAGGAGAAGGGCATACTCACGGTGGCCGTGGTGACCATCCCCTTCAAGAACGAGGGCGACGACTTCCTCTCCAAGGCGGCCGACGGCATCCACGAGCTGGAGAAGAATGTGGACAGCCTCCTGATAATCAACAACGAGAAGCTCTACTCCTTCTTCGGCAACCAGCTCATCCAGAACGCCTTCCCCAGGGCCGACGAGGTGCTGGCCACGGCAGTGCGCGGCATAATCGAGATCATCACCACCTCCGGCTTCATCAATGTGGACTTCGAGGACGTGAAGACCATGATGAAGAACAGCGGCATGGCCCTGATGGGCTGCGGCACCGGCAGCGGCAAGAACAGGATCGACGACGCGGTGAAGGGAGCCATGGAGTCTCCCCTGCTCAACGACTTCGACCTCAAGAGCTGCAAGAACCTGCTGATAAACATCACGGTGGGCAACAACGAGAAGGGCCTCACGATGGAGGAGCTCGGAAAGATAAGCGACATGATCTCGGCATATACCGGAAATGTGGCCAAGTTCAAGAGGGGCATCATCTATGAAGACTCTCCCGAATGGGGCGACAAGATCAGGATCACGGTGGTGGCCACAGGCTTCAAGATGAACCTGATAGGCATCACGGGCTCCGACCTGGGCAAGCTCATTCTCATCACCAAGGACTTCAAGTACAGGGACGCCCTGCCCGTGGAGAACGGCGAGGTGGTCCTGCCCGAGGAAAACATACAGATCAACAAGATCGGATTCAACAATTCCGACAACAACCGCAAGTTCCACTTCGACAAGCCCCCCGTCCTCATCCTGGAGTCGGGCCAGAGCAAGTCGGAGCTGGAGGAGACGGCCGCCATCAGAAGGGCCGTCAGGAAAACCAGAACTGAGGAATAGCATCATGACAAGAAGGACAAGAGTAAGATTCGCGCCCTCCCCCACCGGCCCGCTGCACATGGGCGGTGTGAGGACGGCTCTGTATAACTATCTGTACGCCAAGCAGAACGGCGGCGACTTCGTGCTGCGCATAGAGGACACCGACTCCCGCCGCTTCGTCCCCGGGGCGGAGGAATACATAATCGAGGCCCTGCGCTGGTGCGGAATTTCGCCCGACGAAGGCGTGGACGAGAACGGCAAGATGGTCGAGACCCCGTCGGAAAGGCATCCGCACGCGCCCTACCGCCAGTCGCAGCGCAAGGGCATATACCGCAAATATGCCGACCGGCTGGTGGCTTCGGGCTATGCCTACTATGCCTTCGACTCCGCCGAGGACCTGGAAAAGAAGAGAACCGAAGCCGAGGCTGAGGGAAAGACTTTCATCTATAACCATATATCCCGCACGTCTCTGTGCAACTCTCTGACTCTCAGCAAGGCAGAGACCGAGCGCAGGCTTGCGGAGACCACGGACTGGACCATCCGCTTCAAGATGCCGGAGGACACCGTGGTGAAGATGGACGACCTCATCAGGGGCCATATAGAGGTGAACACCGACACTCTGGACGACAAGGTGCTCTGGAAGAGGGCCGACGAGCTGCCGACCTATCATCTGGCCAACATCGTGGACGACCATCTGATGGAGATCACCGAGGTCATCCGCGGAGAGGAGTGGCTCCCCTCCCTTCCCCTGCACTGCCTTCTCTACAAGGCTTTCGGCTGGGAGGACACCATGCCGCGCTTCGCCCATCTCTCCCTGCTGCTCAAGCCCGTGGGCAACGGCAAGCTGAGCAAGAGGGACGGCGACAAGCTGGGATTCCCGGTGTTCCCGCTGCAGTGGGTCAACTCCGAGGGCGAGCGCTCGCACGGCTACCGCGAGGACGGCTATTTCCCCGAGGCCTTCGTGAACATGCTGGCCATGCTGGGATGGAATCCGGGCGACGACAGGGAGCTTTTCTCGCTGGACGAGCTTGTGAAGGCATTCTCGCTGGACAAGGTCCAGAAGGCCGGAGCGAAGTTCAACCCCGAAAAGGCCAAATGGTATAACAAGGAATATCTCAGGATGAAGTCCGACGAGGAGCTCGCCGGCCTGTTCGTCCCCGTGCTGGAAAGCCACGGAGTGAAGGTCACCGAGAGCGGCTCGGCCGATTTCGCGGCGCACTCCTTCCCCATGGACTATGTCCGCAGGGTGGTGACTCTGGTCAAGGAAAGGGCCTCTTTCGTGGCCGATTTCTGGACCATCGCCTCCTATCTTTTCGTGGCTCCCGAGGATTTCGGGGCCTTCGGCATCAAGGCCGGAGCGGCCGTGGAGCAGAAGCAGGACAACCGTCCCGCCGACCCCAGGGCCAAGGTCTATGACGACACGCTCACCGCGCCCTTCCTCGCCAAGGACGCCGACAAGTTCTGGAAAGGCGACATCCCCTCGCAGGCCGCGGAGACCGTTTCGCACATATGCGGAGAATACGGCGGCGCCTTTGAGAAGGAGGGCCTGGAGCAGGAGATAGAGTCCCATATCAAGGGCAATGAATGGCCCATGGGCAAGGTGATGAACTGTCTGAGGCTCGCCCTCACCGGCTCGGCCAGCGGACTGGGCATAGCCGACATCGTCTCCTTCATCGGCAGGGACGAATTCGCAAAGAGGATGGAATACGCCGTCAACAGACTTGGAAACAACGCATAACACATTCACGATCATGAAAATAGGCATATGCAGCGACCACGCCGGATTCCGGTACAAGACAATGCTCATCTCCTATCTCAACAGGAAGGGCTATGAGACGGTGGACTTCGGCACCGATTCCGAAGAGAGCATGGACTACCCCGATGTGGCCCATCCGCTGGCCAACGCCGTGACCGGCGGCAAGGTGGACTGCGGCATCGCGCTCTGCGGCACCGGCAACGGCATGTCCCTGTCGCTGAACAAGCACACGGGCATACGCGCAGGCCTGGCCTGGAACCCCGAGGTGGGCCATCTGGTCAAGGCGCACAACAACGCCAACGTGCTCGTCCTTCCGGCCAGGTTCGTGTCCTACAGGATGGCTCTGAACATCATGAAGGCATGGCTCACGACCGAGTTTGAGGGCGGCCGCCACCAGAGACGCATAGACAAGATCGAGAAGTGGTAGAAGAACTTCCGGACCTCAGTCCGCTCCGGGCCCTGCGCGGGACCGGAGTGTTTTCTCATGACATAGACGATTATCCGGGAGGCATAATCCTGCCCCTGGACAAGCCCTACCGCTGGACTTCCGCCGACGCGGTCCGCAAGATAAAGTGGAACGCCTGCCGGCATTTCCGCAAGAAGAATCTGAAGGTGGGGCACGCGGGCACCCTGGACCCTCTGGCCACGGGCGTGCTGCTGGTGTGCATAGGCAAGGCCACCAAACTGGCCGACGACCTGCAGCGTCACGACAAGGAATATGTGGCCGGCATCAGTTTCGGAGCCACGACCCCTTCCTATGACCTGGAGAAGGAGATCGACGCGCGGTATCCGGTGGACGGTGTGAGCCGGGAGGCTCTGGAAAGGGTTCTCCCCTCTTTTCTGGGGGAGCAGGAGCAGGTGGCCCCGCTTTTTTCGGCCAAGTCCGTGGACGGGGTCAGGGCCTATGAGCTGGCCCGCAAGGCCTACCGCGCCGCCATGCGCAGCGGGGAGTCTTTTGACCATGCGGCCGCCGGGGAGCTTTCGCGCCAGTGGATCAATATCAGGGAGATAGAGCTGCTGGGGTTCTGGCCCGAGGGCAAGCCGGCAGAGGCCCCGGAGGCCGAGGCGACGGAAAACGCCAGGAATCTCCGCATCAATGTCACCGACAACAGCGCCCTGCACCTTCCCCATGCCGAAATCAGGGTCGTATGCTCGAAGGGGACCTATATCCGCGCCCTGGCAAGGGACCTGGGCGAAGCGCTGGGCTCCGGCGCGCATCTGGACTCGCTGCGCAGGACCCGCTCGGGAGAGTTCTCAGCATCGGAAGCCATGTCGCCCGACGAGGCCATAGCCGCCCTTTTCCGGGCTTCCGAATAGCCATATGCCCGAAATTTCCGGGCCCTATTTTTTCTTTTTGAAAGCTTCGGCGAAGTAGCTCGCTCCGCCGCAGAGAAGCTGCACGACCACCTGTGACTCATGCGAGAGGGTGGCCAGGACTATGCCTGTGGCCATCGGGATGCCATAGACCCCCTGCACGGCCAGCGACAGCATGTAGTGGTAGGCGCCGAAGCCGCCGGGGACCGGGACCACCGAGCTGGTGGCGCCGACGACCATCAGGAACAGGGCGTCCAGCATGCCCATAGACCTCAGTGTCTCAGTGCCTTCGCCTATGTCCATGCCCTGGATGGCCCAGAGGACGGTGGCCGACATCATCCAGTAGCAGGCCCATATGCCCACGGTGATGACCGCGAACAGCCATCCGTGCTTCATGTGCAGGCTGGAGGTCACCCCGTGCCAGATTCCGGCCATGAATCCCCAGACCTTCGCGCAGAGTCCGCTTCTGTCGCGGAAGTGTCTCACGGCGGCGAGGGCGAGGACGGCTGCCGCCAGAACCGGCAGCAGCACCCATGAGAGGTTCATGCCGCCCGCGGCCTTGTCCACCACGTTTTCCCTGTAGAAATCCCAGGACTTTTCCCATGTGAGGGCCAGGGTAATGAGCAGCACGGCCAGCATCGAGAGCACGTCCCAGGCGCGGTCCAGGAACACGGTCCCGAGCACCTTGTCATAGGACGCGAGCTTTCTGCCGCCGGGGCCGGGCGCGGAGTTGCGGGTGATGTAGCCGCAGCGGACCAGTTCGCCCACTCTGGGGAGGACCATGTTGACCACATAGCTGATGTTCACCGCATTGAAGCAGCTGCCGGCCGAGACCGAAGGGTCTATGGGACCTATCAGCATCTTCCAGCGGACGCCGCGCAGCCAGAAGCTGAGCACTCCGAAGGCCATGGAAAGGGCCACGAAGCCCCAGCGGCAGGAGAGGAGCACGTTTCTGAAGTCCGCCCATTTCACATTGCGGAAGCAAAGGAACAGAAGCGCAGCCGCCACGAGGACGGACGCGGTGTATTTCAATATGTTCCGCAGTTTTGAAGACATGGGCGCAAAGATACCCATATTTTGCTTACCTTTGCTTTTCCGGGCAGCGAAAAGCCCTGTTTTTCAACCATGAAGTCAATTCTAGGCATAGGGAACGCTCTCACGGACATTCTGGCCGTGCTTCCCGACGACACACTCCTCCACAGATATCATCTTCCCAAAGGCAGCATGCAGCATGTTGACATGGAGACCGGAGACCGCATATGGTCCGCCCTCAAGGAAAGGGGCGTGAAATATGTTCCGGGCGGTTCGGCGGCCAACACGGTCACCTGCACTTCCATCTTCGGAATGCCGTCGGGCTATATCGGCAAGCTGGGGCATGACGAACTCGGCAGCCTGTTCAAGAGCACGATGGAGCAGTACGGGATCAAGACCACCATGCTCTACGGCACCAAGTCGTCGGGGCGCTGCATGGTCTTCATCACCGGCGCCAATGCGGAGAGGACTTTCGCCGACTATATGGGCTCGGCTCTGGAGATGAGCGCCGCCGACCTGAAGCCGGAGTATTTCGAGGGCTATGACTATTTCCATATCGAGGGCTATCTGGTTCAGAGTCAGGAGCTGATAAGCACCGCCGTGCAGATGGCGAAGAATGCGGGCTGCATAATAAGCCTGGACATGGCTTCCTATAACGTGGTGGAGTCCAACAACGCTTTCCTGCACAATCTGGTGGACAGATATGTGGACATTGTCTTCGCCAACGAGAGCGAGGCCCGGGCTTTCACCAAGTTTGAGCCGCGCGAGGCGCTGGAGGAGATTTCCAGGCACTGCAAGATCGCGGTGGTGAAGGTCGGCAAGGACGGGTCTATGGTCCAGTCCGGCGACGAGTATCATTACATAGAGGCATGGCCCGCCGCCACGATCGACGCGACCGGCGCCGGCGACACCTATGCAGCCGGTTTTCTCTATGCCCATTCGCTGGGCCTTCCGCTGAGGGTCTGCGGCGAGGTGGGGTCCATTATCGCCGCCAAGGTGGTGGAGGTCGTAGGCACGAAGATTGATGTGCCACGCTGGAAGGCCGCGAAGCAGGAAATCCGTGAACTTATGGCGGCCAACGGCGTAAATGGGAATAATTGAGTTAATAAAGAATTCTTTCAGAAAGAAGGCGCTCAGCAGGAACCGCAGCGGGGTGCCCACTTCCATGCTTCCTCTGCGTGAAGTCAGGACGGCCGCCGTCGTGATTGATGCGGAGGACACGTCTTTTGACGCCTGCAAGCAGGCTGTCCAGGCGTTCTGCAGGGAGAATGGAATAAAGGCGGAGATTTTTTTCTTTGATTTCAGCAGGGTGGGAAGCAGTGACAGGCTTATGACGAGCGTCACCAACACCATCCTTGCGAAGGACCTGAACTGGTATGGGAAGCCTTCGCCCGAGAAGATGAAGCTGCTTGCGGACTGCGCTCCGGACATGTTCGTCTCGCTGGTGGACAACGCGGCTTTCCCCATCCATTTCATGGCGGCGTGCTGCCCGGCCAGGTTCAAGGTGGGCAGGAAGCAGCTGCCGGGCAATGTGTTTGACATGGTCGCCGCCGACAGCCCGGAAAGGACGAGCTCGGAGGAGGAGATTTTCGGGCATATAAAAAGAATAATACAGACAATAGAATAGACTATGAGCAAATTCGGCAAAGACGTGATCGTCGCCCTCAAGGGTTATGCGATGGGAGCCGCCAATGTGATTCCGGGAGTGTCCGGAGGCACCATCGCCCTGATTACAGGCATTTTCGGCAGACTGATAGACGCCCTGAACAGGATAATGGAAATCCGGACATGGAAGATGCTGCTGCACGGCGAGTGGAAGGAGTTCTGGAAGGCGGTGGACGGAAGGTTCCTGGTGGCGCTGATGCTTGGCGTGCTGCTGAGCATATTCTCGCTGGCGAAGGTGATGGAGCATTGCCTTTCTTATTATCCCATAAGGACATGGGCTTTCTTTTTCGGCATGATTGCGGCTTCGGCGGTGGTGATGCTGGCCAAACTGAGGAACTGGAAATGGTCGGATGTGGCCTGGGGGGTGTTCGGCATCGTGCTCGGAGTGGTGATCTGCACTCTCTCGCCGACTACCACGACCGATGACCTGTGGTTTATCTTCGTGTGCGGAGCCATAGCCATATGCACCATGATTCTGCCGGGCATCTCCGGCAGCTTCATTCTGCTGATTCTGGGGAAGTATGAATATATAATGAGGGCGGTGAGCGAGATGAACATCCCGGTGCTGGTGGTGTTCGCGGCCGGATGCGTGATCGGCATCCTGGCTTTCTCGAAGTTCCTGCACTGGCTGCTGGCCAGGTATGAGCGCCCGACGATGCTGGTGCTGGTGGGTTTTGTGCTGGGTTCGCTGGTGAAGGTGTGGCCGTGGAATGACGCTTCGGCGATTGTCGGCTCGCAGCTGCTCAAGGAGGGGGGCGACGCGGCCGGAGTGCAGGTCGCTCTGGACACTATCGCGCAGACCGGGCAGCAGCTGGAACCGCTGATTACCGAGTACCATGTGACAGGCGCCATGATTTTCGCCCTGCTGGGAGTGGCTCTCGTGGGTGTGCTGGAGTGGCTCGGCGGCTCCTCCTCGAAAGAATAGCCGGCATAATTTTCATTTACCGAATAATTTTTACTACCTTTGCAAACTGCAAACCGGTTCCGTAGCTCAGCTGGATAGAGCAACAGATTTCTAATCTGTGGGTCTAGGGTTCGAATCCCTACGGAATCACGGAAGG
>CAZIFT010000014.1:0-28575 GCA_964538395.1 uncultured Muribaculaceae bacterium | reverse complement strand
GACCGCCGGAGATTCATCCACCCCAGAATCTCGGGCGAGGATTATCTGAATCAGGAATAGCGCTCCCCTCTCCCACTTGGCCAAAAATTAGTATCTTTGTGGGCTAAAACGGGAGGGACGTTCCGCCGCGCCGCGCCGAAAGGGGCGGTGAGGAAAGTCCGGACAGAACAGGGCGCCCTGCTGCGGAAAGCGCAGATGGGAGTAATCTTATATGGGCCGTAACAGAGAATGACCGCCGCTCTCCGGAGAGGCAAGGGTGAAAACGCGAGGCAAGAGCTCACGACGGCCGTCAGCGATGCCGGCCGGGTACGTCCGCAGGGTCTGCAAAACCAAATATACTGACAGATGAGGGCTGCCCGCCCGATGTCAGGGGGTAGGTCGCGAAGATAAATGGCGGAATCAAAAACAGAAACCGGCTTACGGTCCCTCCCTTTTTTATTTTAAAGCCAATAAGCGGCGGCAGGCTGGCCACAGAGACGGCCGGACGGCCGAATGACCGTCCAAATCGGCAGCCAAAGAGGCAACCGAAGCCCGCCAAACGCCAGCCGCAACGGCCGCAAAAAAACAGAAAAATGAAAGCATTGCTCGTATATTCAGGCGGAATGGACAGCACCGTGCTGCTCTACAGATACCGCAAGGAAATAAAGCTCGCCGTCACGTTCAGCTACGGCGCGCGCCAGGACCGCCAGGAAATCGAATGTGCGAAATGGAACTGCGCCAGCCTCGGGATCGAGCACCTCATAATCCCGCTGGACTTCATGGGCAAATACTTCAGGAGCAGCATACTGGAAGGCGGAGAGGACGTCCCCCACGGACAGTATGACGAGGAGAACATGAAAAGCACAGTGGTCCCCTTCCGCAACGGCATCATGCTCTCGGTAGCCGTGGGCCTCGCCGAAAGCAGAGACCTGGACACCGTCCTGATAGCCAACCATGCGGGCGACCACACCATATATCCCGACTGCCGCCCCGGCTTCATCTCGGCCATAGACAATGCGGCCCGCGAAGGGACCTTCGCCGGCATAAGGATAGTCTCCCCCTTCTGCGACATCACCAAGAGAGACATCGCCCTCCTGGGCAAGGAGCTGGGAGTCCCCTTCGAGCACACCTATTCATGCTATGAGGGCCGTCCCCGCCACTGCGGAGTGTGCGGCACCTGCAACGAGAGAAAAGAGGCGCTGGAAGGCTTCGACCCCACCGACTACGAAAAATAAGGACCCACAATGTACTACGTTTCCAAAAGACTCGAGATTTCGTCCGCGCACAGCCTCCACCTGAGCTATGAGAGCAAATGCGAGGCGCTCCACGGACACAACTGGATAGTGATCGTGCACTGCCGCTCGCGTGTCCTCAACGAGGACGGGATGGTGGCCGACTTCACCCGCATCAAGAAGGACATCTGCGGCGCGCTGGACCACAAGAACCTCAACGAGATATTCGACTTCAACCCCACCGCCGAGAACATAGCCAGATGGATATGCGACCATGTGGAGAACGGCTACAAGGTGGAAATCTGGGAGTCGGAAAACAACAAGGCCATCTACGAGAAGGACGAAGACTAGCATGTATCTGGTCAACGAGATATTCTACTCTCTCCAGGGCGAGGGACGCTGGAGCGGAACGCCCATGGTGTTCGTGCGTTTCAGCGGCTGCAACCTGGCCTGCCCCTTCTGCGACACCGACTTCTCGGCCGGGACGCCCATGAGCCTGGAGGAAATCGTCGCCGAAGCCGCGAAGGCCGGCGGAGACTGCAGGAGAGTGGTGTTCACCGGCGGCGAGCCCGCGCTGCAGCTGGACGCGGCGCTGACCGGGGCCTTCCACGGCCGCGGCTACCTCATCCATATGGAAACCAATGGCACCCGCCCCGTCCCGGCGGGAGTGGACTGGGTGACCTTCAGCCCCAAATCGGACTGGCAGGAAGGAGCCGAACCGGCCATCGCAAAGGCCGACGAGCTCAAGCTGGTCTATACCGGGCAGGACCCCGCCCGGTGGGAAAACTTTCCCGCAGAGCACCGCTATCTGCAGCCCTGCTCAGGAAAAAACATACGGGAGACCATGGCATATGTCCTGGCACATCCCGTCTGGAGTCTGAGTCTTCAGGCCCACAAAATATTATCTATCAGATAGTTATTTCACAGCCGAGCGCTTGGCCTCGATCTTCCTTCTGAGCTGGGAGGAAGTGACCATCTTGCAGTCGCTGTCCGAGCGGTCCAGCCATTCGGTGGCGAGACCATAGTCGCCGAGAAGATAGAAAGCCCCGGCGATGTTGTACTCCGCCGCTCCCCTTCTGTACATGTCCTTGGAGTCGAGCAGAGTCATCCAGAGGTCCAGTGCGTCGCGCCATCTGTAGTCATAGGCGGCGTCGGAGGCCTTTCCCCAGCCGGCCGGAGTGTCGAAATAATAGAAATAATAGGTCTCGGGGGACCAGTTGGACAGGAAGGTGGACGCCGAGCGGGTGCCCGTGATGCTGCCGGCATCGGAAAGCGACTCCCAGAATGCCATTTCTATGGCATCCTCGCTCTCGTCCTTGGCGCACTGCACGGTCTGCAGCAGGGTGCTTGCGCCCTTGAACACGCGCACGGTGTCGGCGCCGAGCGTGTTATAGGCATACAGGTTAAGCTTGAACGGCGCTGACAGCGTCACCTGCACGGAATCTTCGGAAACCGCCTTGGTCTCGGTGACCGAAAGCTTGCCGAAGGACGGCGTGTCAAAAAGGAAGACCACATCGCTTCCGGTCTGCATCGCGGCGCTCACCAGCGTGTCTTTCGACGAATAGACGCCCTCGGGGTTTCTGGACATCCTGTAAACGCCCATAGACTCTTCGCCCCCGAAATAGTCCGACTCCAGCGTTCCGGCGAAGCCTTCGGCCATTGCGGCGGAGAAAAGCGAGTCCCTGCCGGCGGGGTCCTCCATATACACGACCGACATGGACTTGCCGGAAAGGTCAAGTCCCGAATCGGACGGCTGGCGCATGTCCACAAGCATGGAAAAGACATCGGGGCCGCAGGCTGTCAGCCCGAAGACCGCCGAAGCGGCGGCCGCATATGCAAGAAATCGTCTCATCTGTCCAAATCTGCTACAAATTCAGCGGTGAGGTCATACTCATCCGCGGAGGTGATTTTAACTTCTATGAATCTGCCGACCATCGCGGAGGCCTCAGCCCCCATGGCCGGATCATATCCGACGATGATTTCCCCGTCCACTTCAGGGCTCTCGTATTCGCTCCTGCAGACGAGGGAGTCTCCGTTGACGTCGTCCACAAGGACCTTCACGACCGACCCCACACGGGACTGGTTGTAAGCAAATGATATGCCGCTCTGCAGGGTCATCAGCCTGTCGTAGCGGGACTTCTTGGTGGCCGGAGTCACCGAATCCCGGAAGTTCTCGGCGGCATAGGTCCCCTCCTCTTCGGAGTATTTGAAGGCGCCCATCCTCTCGAACTTCGCCTCGCGGACAAACTCCATCAGCTCCTCGAACTCCTTGCGGCCCTCGCCGGGATGCCCCACTATGAAGGTGGTTCTCAGGACTATGCCCGGGACCTTCTCGCGCATCTTGGCAATCAGCGCCCTGGTCCAGGCCCCGTCCACATGGCGGTGCATGTTGGAAAGCACCTTGTCGGAGACATGCTGGAGCGGGATGTCGAGATAGCGGCACACCTTGGGATTGGCGGCCATCTGGTCTATCACGTCTTCGGGGAAGCCGTCGGGATAGGAATAATGGATGCGGATCCACACTATGCCCTCGATTTCCGACAGCCTGGCCAGCAGCTCGCCCAGAGCCCTCCGGTGATAGAGGTCCAGACCGTAGTAGGTGGTGTCCTGGGCTATCAGAATCAGCTCCCTGACGCCGTCGCGGGCCAGCGCCGTGGCCTCGGCGACGATGCGCTCCATAGGCACCGAGCGGTGCGCGCCCCTGATGAAGGGAATGGCGCAATAGGAGCAGCGCCTGTCGCAGCCTTCGGAGATTTTGACATAGGCATATGCGTGATGCCTGCCGGTGCGCAGCCTGCCGGCGTCCACGTCGGGCACCGGGTCTCCGCCGAGCGCCTTGACTATGGGCAGGAAGTCTCTGGCCCCGAACCAGTCGTCCACTTCGGGAATCAGGCCGGGCAGCTGGTCCATATAACGCTGTGACAGACAGCCGCATACCATAAGCCGTCCCACCTCGCCGCTCTTGCGCCTGGCGGCCGCGGCGAGAATAGTGTTCACGGACTGCTCCTTGGCGTCGCCGATGAAGCCGCAGGTGTTGATGAGCAGACAATCGACCTTGCCGGAGTGGTCCTCCGGCAAGATCGTGTATTTGTCAGCAACCCGGGCCAGCAGATGCTCGGTATCGACCGTGTTCTTGGAACAGCCCAGGGTTATGACCTGTAGAGTCTTCTCGGGCATCGGTCAGTTATTCGTTTTCAGGCTCGGCCTCGGCGGCTTCGGCCTCCTCGGCCTCCTTCTTCCTGTCCTCGTCGGTCATGAAATCCAGGGAGGCGTGGTTTTTCAGGTCATTGTACCATGTCACGACCTTCTTCATGTGCGAGACATAGAACCTGTCGGCGTCATAGTCGGGAACTGCCTTGGCGAAGAGCTCCTTCAGAGCGTCGGCCGGAGCCTTTGCGCCGGGGGCGTCTGCGTCGCCGAGCACCTCGTGGAGCTTGACGAACACGTCCTTGAGCTTCATCTCGCCTTCGGCGGTGTAGATGCTTATGTCCTCAAGGGTGGAAACCTTGTTCTTCATTCCGACGACCGTGCGGCCGCCGTTTGCGAGCGACTCCACGACAACGCCGTTTCTGGCCTGTGCAATATAGAGATACAGACCGCTCTGTCCCGAGACGGAAATCACGCGGGCGAGATCAGTTTTCTTAGAATTTTCCATATCAGTCTTTTATTTCGCGCCGTGCTCCGGCGCAGGGTTCAAACAATTCGTAAAGATAATAATTTAAACGCAATGTCAGTCCTCACCCTCATCAGTTCCAGGGTGGAGTCGTTGTTTATGACGGCGTCGATCCGGGACAGGTCGAACTTCTGGGCGGCTATCCTGCGCATCACGGCCTCCTCCGATGCCCTGTCCCTGGCGCAGGCCCTGGCGAGGCGCTGCTCCAGCGGCGCGGTCACCAGCACCGCCGCGTCATAGACCTTGCCGAAAACGGCCTTTTCCAGGACCGTGGCCGATTCCATGACCGCGAAGGGCGGCAGACCGAGATAGCCCCGCCAGCCGCGCGGGTCCTGAGAGTCCCGCCATGCGGCGAAGTCGTCCCTCACAGCGGGAAGGACTATGGATTCCACAAGGGCGAGGGCCCGGGGGGATGAGAAGATGACGCCGGCAAGCCGCGCCCTGTCCAGAGCGCCCGAGTCCGTCCTGAGCGGAAGGCCCAGAGCCTGTTCGAGCCGGTCCACGAGGGCCGGGTCCCTGTCATAGAGGGCTTTGGCGGAGGAGTCGCTGTCATAGACCGGCACTCCCCTTTCGGCCAGATATGCGGCGACGGCCGATTTGCCGCTGCCTATTCCGCCGGTCAATGCGACGACTCTGAATTTCCCGTTCATGGCAAGAAAGGTCAGCGGTCGCTCTCGACGCAGTCGAACAGCTCCGGCTCCATCCTGTAGTCGATCACGCCGGGCGGCACTGAGTCGCAGCGGGCTATGCAGTCTCCGCCGAGCGAGCCGGCGAAGTCGTTGTAGTCAATATAGAAGGACATGCTTTCCGCAGGGTCGGATATGACCGGGAAAGAGCATCTGAAGGTGACGTGCGCGGTGGAGGGATAGATGACGAGGGCCTTGGTCTGGGGGACGTTCCTCTCGCCTATCTTCATGTCGGCGCTTATCTCCACATAGCGCCGCACCGAGACGGTGTATTCGGTGCTGACGTCGGACAGCCGCACGTCCTTGGACGCTTCGAGCTTCACCTCCCCGTGCACGTCGCTGCGGAGGTTGTCCAGAGTGAAAGGCCTGGTATAGACCCGGTCTATGCTTTCGAGATGGTAGGGCTCGCCATAGACGGTGACCGAGTCGGGCCTGAGCCGCAGGCCGCCCACGACCATATACTGGGGACGGCAGCTGAGGGTATAGACCGGATGCACCGGCACCTTCTTGCTGTTCTCGAAGGGGAAGCGGAAGGTGAGGGACCCGGACACGAAGGTCTCCATGCCGGCCCTGTCGCCGAAGATTTCCTTGGCATAGCGGGTGAGGGAGGCGGAGGTGATGTGGAAGATCTCGCCGCCGTCGCTCTGCAGGTCCTCGGGCGAGAAGTACACCTGGACGGGGGCCTTTTCGCTGGCGTTGTCGAGACGCAGCAGGTCAAATCCGCGGGTGTGGCACCTGGCCATGACCACGGCCGTGTTGGACGAGACATCCTTGTGGCCCTCGATGTTGCTCTGGGCCACTATGGGCACGCTGACGACCTTGGTGTAGTTAAGGGTGAGGTTGTATATGAGCCAGACACAGAAAGCCAAAAGGAGAGACAGCAGAAGTCCTGTTATGTCTCTCCCGTTTCTGTTCAAAAAAGAACTTATTCTGTCTATGCCCATATTCCGGGAAAGGTCTTGTCCCTGTCTGGAACGAGTCGGTCCCTACTTGGGCTGGGTCTCGGAGAAGTCTCTGGCGAGCGAGGACTTGTCCACGCGGAGCTTCACGTCGCCGTCCACCTTGAGGAGGACTGTCTTTTCCTCGACGCTGTCCACGGTGCCGTAGATGCCTCCGGCGGTGACCACCTTGTCGCCCTTCTTGAGTTCGGAACGGAATTTTTCAAGAGCCTTCTGCTGCTTGCGCTGCGGACGGATCATGAAAAGCCACATGATGACGAAGATGAGAAGAAGCATTATCCACATGGAAGCTCCGGAAGCTGCGGCGCTCTGCGTGGATGCAGTCTGAAGAACGGTTGAAAGTGTTGTCATTGTCTATTGATTTTGAATTGTTTCGGCAGATGTCTGGGTGAGCCTGTCCAGCAGTCCGTTGACGAACTGGCGGCTCTTGGGCGAGCAGTAGAACTTGGAGATCTCCACATATTCGTTGAGGCTCACCTGGCGGGGAATCTCCGGGAAATTGGAAGTCTCGGCGACTCCGAGCGCGATGATGGCGAGGTCGGCGGCGAACAGCCTGTCCTTGTCCCAGTCGGGCACGGCCTCGGTCACCTTGGCGAAGGTGGCCTCATAGCCGGTGAAGGCGCAGGTGAGCAGCTTGCGCACGAAGGCCCTGTCGCTGTCCACGGCGGCGCCGGGATTCTTCTTCAGGGTCTCCTCGCTCTGGTAGAGCTCGGGAAGGCGCCATCTGCGGCCGCGGCCCAGGTCGTCCATGGTCCGGCAGTCCCACATGAGCGCATAGCCCAGGTCGTCGAGCCAGTAGATGGAGAGGTCCTCCATTATGGCGTGGAGCTCGGGGCTGTCCTCGAACTCGTTCTCATATATCTTTCTGAAAAGGGCGCAGTCCTCGCGGAGCGAGCGGCCGGGAGCCTCCATATATTTCTTATAGTAGTCGCTGGCGGCCACCGAGTCCATGGTCTTGGTGACGAAGAGGTCATATCTCTCCCACGAGAGCTTCTTCTTGGCGAGCAGCTTCTGGAAGTCCGGATCGTTGGCCAGAACGGGCGCCAGCATGTTGTCGGCGAACTTCTCGTTCGGGTTCAGGTCTTCCTCGGTGGGATTGATCTTGGAGCGGGCGGCCTCTATGCGCTTCCTGGCCTCCGCGGTGAGCGGGCCGGCTATGGCAAGCATGAACAGATAGAGGTCCCTGACCGACTCGCAGGACCTGTCCAGCTCGGCCAGAGCCTCCTCAAGAGACATCCCTCCCCTGACGGCATATTCATACAGCACCTTGAAGGCCTTGATCCTGAGGATTCTTCTGTTCAGCATAGGTTTTTTGTTTGAATTATCCTTGCAAAGATAACGCAATAATCGAAAATTTCTCTAAATTTGACTCCATATGTGAAGCCATACTTAACCAAAATATTGAATTATGTACAGAGAAGACTACGATGAAGGTTATGGCCAGGACTATTCCTCGGAAGAAGTCTATTCGAAGCCTGTCAAAGCCGGAAAAAGGACCTATTTCTTCGACGTGAAGGCCACGAAGAACAACAGCGACTATTACCTCACCATAACTGAAAGCAGGAAGAGAGTGGAGCGCGACGGCCGCATTTCCTACGACAAGCACAAGATTTTCCTCTACAAGGAGGATTTCGAGAAATTCTCGGACGGTCTGCACGACGCCGTCGATTTCATACTGAGCAAATGCCTCAAGAATGTTCCCGACGGAGGCTATGAGCACAGGAACGTCGAGGGAAAAGAGTCCGGAGAAGAGCAGTTCTGAATCTCTTTTCCTATCTTTGCCCTGAGCGCCGTCCCGGAGACGGCCTCTAACTGACACGGAAAAATGGGCAGAACTATACTCAGAAATATTGTCTGCGGCGGTGTGCTTTCCGATATCACCGTCGCGGACGATTTGATTGAAGACATATCCCCGGCCGGGAGCCGCGCCGATGAAGGCTGCGACGTGTTCGACTGCGGCGGCAAGACGGCGGTGCCGGGATTCGTGAACATGCACACCCATGCGGCCATGTCCCTGATGAGGGGCGTCCAGGAGGACGTCGCCCTGCAGAGCTGGCTCGGCAACATATGGGACCTGGAGTCGAAGATAGACTCCGAATTCGTCTATTGGGGCACCAAGGCCGCCTGTCTGGAAATGGTCAGAACCGGCACCCTCACCTTCAACGACCAGTACTGGCATTCCCCCGCGGCCCGCAGGGCTGCCGCCGAGTGCGGCATCAGGGGCGTCTTTTCCTATGTGGTGATGGACAAGAACAATGCGGACGAGGCGGCGCGCCAGAAGGAGCAGTGCGAGAGAGTCTATGAAGAGTCCCTCTCCCTGAAGGACGGTTCGAAGTTCGGCATGGCCTTCCACTCGGTCTATTCCGTGAGCGAGAAGATGATGCTCTGGGCCAGCGACTTCGCCAGGCGCCACAATCTCACTCTCCACATTCACCTGAGCGAGACCGAGAAGGAGGTCCTGGACTGCAGGGAGGCCCACGGAGGTCTTTCGCCGGTGGAATATCTCGATGCGCTGGGCATCCTGGACAGCAAGGTGATAGCGGCGCACACCCTCTGGCTGAGCGCCAATGACGTGAGGATTCTCGGAGAGCGCGGCGTCAGCTGCGTCCACAACATAAACTCCAACACCAAGCTCGCATCGGGCTACAGATTCCTCTATAATGAGCTGCGCGACGCCGGGGCCAATGTCTGCCTGGGCACGGACGGCTGCGCGTCGTCCAACAATCTGGACATGCTGGAAGCCATGAAGAACTCGGCCCTGTTCCAGAAGGCCTGGAGGAACGACCCCAAGTCCATGCCGCTGCATGAGCTCGTGGACATGGCTACGGTGAACGGGGCGAAGGCCCTGGGCATAGACACGGGCCGTCTGGAGAAGGGACGCAAGGCGGACATCCTCATAGTGGACACCGACAGCAGCTTTTTCCTGTCGCCGGGCTCGTTCATGGCCAATCTGGTCTATTCGGCGCACAGCGACTGCATCGACTCCGCCATGTGCGGGGGCCGTTTCGTAATGAAAAACAGGGTCGTGCCCGGGGAGAAGGAGATTCTCGCCGGAGCACGCGAATCACTCAAAAAAATAATATAACACCATGGATCCCAGAGCGGAAAGAATATACAAGGCCGCGGATTACGTCAAGGGCGCGATCGCGGCGAAGGGCTATGCGCCCCAGGTGGGCATAGTGCTGGGCAGCGGCCTGGGCCGGCTTGCCGAAAAGATTGAAAACCCCGTGACAATCCCCTACCGCGCGATTCCGGGCTTCCCGGTCTCCACGGCCATAGGCCATAAGGGCAACTATATCGTGGGCCAGCTGGGCGGCAAGACGGTGATCGCCATGCAGGGCAGGATTCATTATTATGAGGGCTACCCGATGGAGATGGTCACTCTGCCGATCAGGGTCATGAAGGTGCTGGGCATCAAGTATCTGTTCGTGTCCAACGCCGCCGGCGGAGTGAACTATGACTTCAAGGTGGGCGACCTGATGGTCATCACCGACCACATAAACCAGCTCCCCAACCCGCTCATAGGCCCGAATCTCGATGATTTCGGACCTCGTTTCCCGGACATGACCAGGCCCTATGACCATGCTCTTATCCGGCTCGCTAAGGAGACTGCCGCCGAAATGGGCATTCCGCTCAAGGAAGGCGTGTATTACGGCGGGACAGGCCCCACCTATGAGACTCCGCATGAGTATAAGTATATCCGCATAATCGGCGGCGACGCCACCGGCATGTCCACGATTCCCGAGGTGATAGTGGCCAGGCATTCGGGCATCCCGGTGTTCGGAATGTCGGTCATCACCAACGAGGCGCATGACGACTATGCCGAGGATTATGTCAACGACGGCGACGATGTGGTGAAGGCCGCCGACGCCGCAGCGGAGAAGATGTCGGCCCTGTTCGCCGGCATAATCGGGAAACTGCCTGAAGCATGATGCGCGGACTCCTCACGGTCCTGCTCCTGGTCACCTCGAACATCTTCATGACCTTTGCGTGGTATGGCCATCTGAAGCTTCAGGAGATGAAGGTTTCGGACGGCTGGCCGCTCATCCTCATAATACTGATGAGCTGGGGCATGGCGTTCTTCGAGTACTGCGCGCAGGTGCCCGCCAACAGGATCGGATTCAGCGGAAACGGCGGGCCTTTCAACATCATCCAGCTTAAAGTGATACAGGAGGTGGTCTCGCTTACCGTGTTCACGGTGGTGGTGATGGTCATGTTCAAGGGGCAGAGCCTGCAGTGGAACCACCTGGTGGCCTTCGCCATGCTGGTGGGTGCGGTGTTCTTTGCGTTTTTAAAATAGACTTTATGGAGAATTACGGATTCGTCAGGGTCGCCGCAGCGTCGCCTGTCGTGAAAGTGGCCGATGTCGGCTTCAACACTGAGCGGATTGCCGCCATGATGCGCCAGGCCGCGGAGCAGGAGGTTTCGCTGCTGGTTTTCCCGGAGCTGTGCGTCACCGGATACAGCTGCGGAGACCTGTTCGGCCAGAACCTTCTGGTCGAGAGGGCCGAGAAGGCGGTGGAGGAGCTGCTGTCCGCCACTGAGGGCTGCCGCATGACGGTGGTCGCGGGCGCGCCGGTGCGGGTGGCCGGAAGGCTTTACAACTGCGCCCTGGTGCTCAGGGGCGGGCGTCTGGAGGGCATAGTCCCGAAGATCTTCATGCCGGCCTATAACGAATTCTATGAGACGCGCTGGTTCGCCTCCGGAAGGGATTTTCTGGGCGGCAGCACGATGATAAGATATGCGGGGCAGGAGGCGGCCATATCGCCCCTGCAGCTGTTCAGGACCGGGGAGATGACCTTTGCCATAGAGATATGCGAGGACCTGTGGACTCCGGTGCCGCCGTCTTCGCACCACGCCCTGGCCGGTGCCGAGGTCATAGTGAACCTCTCGGCCAGCAATGAGGTGCTGATGAAGCACGGCTACCGCAAGTCGCTGGTCGCCAACCAGAGCGCGAGGACGGTCTCCGGCTACATTTACTGTTCCTGCGGCTTCGGCGAGTCCACGCAGGACCTGGTCTATGCCGGGTCGTCGCTCATCTGTGAGAACGGAACGCTTATGGCCGAGGCTCAGCGCTTCTCGATGGAGGACGGCCTGCTGATGGCGGACCTGGATATAGAAAAACTTCAGGTGCTCCGGCAGAAGGAGACCACTTTCAACAGCATAGCTCCGGACGGCACGCCTTCTTCGGCCTATGCGCGGCTGTATCGCAGGGCCGATCTGGGTCCATGCGCGGAGACCGATTTCGGGAAGAAGCTGCTCAGGCATATGGAGCCGCGCCCGTTCGTTCCCGGCGGGGACGAGGCCGAGATTGAGCGCAGGGCGGAGGAGATAGTCTCGATCCAGACGATGGGTCTGGCCTCGAGGCTGAACCATATCCGCTGCAAGTCGGCGGTGATCGGCATTTCGGGCGGGCTGGACAGCACGCTGGCTCTGCTGATAACGGTGATGGCCTTTGACCGGCTCGGCTGGTCCAGGGACAGGATAATCGGAGTCACTATGCCGGGATTCGGGACCACGGGCAGGACTCATTCCAATGCGCTGGACCTGATGAAGGCGCTGAAGGTGACCTCGAGGGAGGTTTCGATAGTCCCGGCGGTGAAGCAGCATTTCGCCGACATCGGGCAGGATCCGGAGAAGCATGACGTCACTTATGAGAATTCGCAGGCGAGGGAAAGGACGCAGCTTCTTATGGACATAGCCAACAGGGAGGGCGGCATAGTGATCGGCACCGGGGACCTTTCGGAGCTGGCGCTGGGCTGGGCGACCTATAACGGGGACCATATGTCCATGTACGGGGTCAATGCGAGCATTCCCAAGACTCTGGTGGTCTATCTGGTTAAGTGGGCGGCGGCTCACCGTTTCTGCGCTTTGGAGGCTTCCGGGAGGAGCGCCGGGGAGATTCTGATGGACATAGTGGCCACGCCGATAAGCCCGGAGCTCACTCCGGCGGACTCGAACGGCAACATAGCCCAGAAGACTGAGGATCTTGTGGGGCCGTATGAGCTTCATGACTTTTTCCTCTATCATTTCTTCCGCTTCGGCTGCTCGCCGGAGAAGATTCTTTTCCTGGCGGAGAAGGCTTTCGTGGAGCCGGGGAGCTATCCGAAGGAGACCGTGGTCAAGTGGCTGAAGGTGTTCGTGAGGAGGTTCTTCAACCAGCAGTTCAAGCGCTCGTGCCTGCCCGACGGCCCCAAGGTGGGCTCCGTCACCCTGTCGCCCCGCGGCGACTGGCGCATGCCCTCGGACGCCAGCGCGTCCATCTGGTTGGAAGGTTTCCCGGGCTAGCCGGGAAACCTTCCAATCAGGCGCATGCCCGGCACTACCGGGCATGCGCCAACCATCTTAACCCCCGACGGCTGTCGCCGTCGACCCCTATTAGGGGTATTTCGCGACTCCGTCGCGGTCCCTTCGGGACTGGGCTGTACTTATATTCGATTGATTATCAAAGTCCAACAGACCTCCCTTAAATCAGCAACCGCAGGCTTAGCACCGGCAGCGGCGGGGCAGGTTAGTTTTTGCGGCTCTTGAAGAACTTGTCCATGACGAGGGCGATGGCGCCGTCGCCGGTGACGTTGCAGGCGGTGCCGAAGCTGTCCATGGTGATGTAGAGAGCGATCATCAGGGCCTGCTCCTGCTCACCGAAGCCGAGCATAGACCCGAGAATGCCGAGCGCCGCCATGATTGCGCCGCCGGGCACTCCCGGAGCCGCCACCATCATCACGCCCAGCATAAGTATGAATCCGAAGAACATTCCGAAATTGAACGGCATCCCCTGCATCATCATCAGCGCGACCGAGCAGGCCACGATCTTGAGGGTGCTGCCGGAAAGATGAATCGTCGCGCAGAGCGGAATCGTGAATCCAGCGATCTCGTCGCTGACCCCGTTCTTCTTCGTCTGCTCCAGCGACACCGGGATGGTGGCTGCGGACGACGAGGTGCCCAGGGCGGTGAAATAGGCCGGCATCATATTGCCCAGAAGCTTGAACGGATTCTTCTTGACAAAGGCTCCCGCAACGCAGTACTGGAATATGAGCACCAGTATGTGCATCACGAAGATGACACCGATTATCGCAATGAACACTTTAAGCACCTTGAACGCCTGGCCCGTCTCGGTCATCTCCAGGAAGATGCCGAAGATATAGACCGGCAGCAGCGGGATTATGGCCTTCTCGATGGTCTTGGAGATTATGTCCTTGAACTCGTCGGCGACCTTCATGAGAGTCTCCGAACGGAAAAACGCCATCCCCAGGCCCAGCAGGAACGCGAACACCAGCGAGGTCATGACGTCCATCATCGGAGGGATGGATATGGTGAAATAGGGCTCGGTGCCGGAGGCCTTCTCCGCAATGTCAGCCACGCTGCCGCCGTGAATCAGGCCCGGGAACACCGAAACGCTGGTCAGATAGGAGAAAAGGCCGGCGCAGACGGTGTCCAGATAGGCCACTATCACAGTGACCAGCAACAGCTTGCCGGCTCCGCTCTCGATTCCGGCTATGGCCGGGGTCACGAGGCCCACAATGATGAGCGGGATGAGGAACTGCAGGAAGTTGCCGAAGATTCCGTTGAACGTGGTGAAGATTCTGACCGCGGGCAGAGGGAGAAAGAGTCCCACGGCTATGCCCAGGACGATGGCGATCAATATGCGGGGCAGCAGGCCCAGCCTGAATTTTTTCATGAAAAAGTGATTTAGCTCCGCAAGTTAGGCTCTGTCCGGTATTTTTCCAAACCTGCACGGGGATTTTTTGGACGCGGCCAAAAGATTGCCCCGCGGCATTTGACATCACCGATTTTTTTGTTAGCTTTGCAGAAAGAGTTTTTCCGCCATGCTTGAAGAAATACGGGAAGAGTTCAAAAAACTGATGGCTCTCTACGAATCTGAAAAGTCGCAAAGGCTCCGGGCTGACTCGGAGCTGGAGCAGTCGAGACGGGAAAACGAAGACTTGCGAAAGCGGATTATTGATCTGGAAAGACAAGTGGACAATCATCGTCTGACCGAAGCTTTTGAGGTCTCCTCCGGGGACAAGGGTCCCGCAAGGGAGAAGATCGAGGGTCTGATCAGGGAAATGGACAGATGCATCGCCTTATTGGAGAAATGACTATGGGCCAGAAGATCACAATAAGGATTGCGGAACGGGAATATGTGATGAACGCCCCCACCGCGGAGGACGAAGAGAACATAAGACAGGCCGCAACGGAGATAAACCGGAAGATTTCGGCATATCTTGCCAAATATCCGGGGAGAAACATCGCAGACCTCCTGTCGTTTGTAGCCCTCAACGAAAGCATCGGCAACATAACCCTCCAGCGCAGGCTCAACGCCGTGAAAAGCGAAGCCGCGACGCTCGGGGACGAGATGAAAGCCTACATTGAGGATATGGAAAAAAACAGCCGTTGACCCGGGAGCTGAAAACAACACGTTCTTTATGAACCGGGTGACTAGCGCCGGAGATGGCGGGCCAAGGTGACCTTTTTTAGGGATTTTCCGCAAGGAAAACGGTGGATACCTGAACCGGGACTGAGCCCAAATCTTGAAATATAGATTTTTCTGTCAACACGGTCGGCGGCTTCTTGAACAAAACAGATCGTAAGCTTGCAAATAGCTGACGGTCTGTTTTTTATATATAGGCACATAAACTTAAACTTTGATAGACTAGTTATGATAATTTGGTTACTCATAGGCATCGCGGTCGGCGCCGCAGTGTCCCTCTCCATCTACTTCCTCGTGAGGAAAATCGTCCTCAAGGGGCAGAAGGAGCAGATAATCGTGAAGGCCGAGCTTGAGGCGGAAAACATCAAGCAGGAAAAGATTCTGCAGGCCAAGGAAAAATATCTCCAGCTCAAGACCGAGCACGACCGCCAGGTCACCGAGAAGAACAACCAGCTGAAAGACGCCGAAATCAGGCTCAAGCAGAAGGAAAACACCCTCAACCAGCAGAACGACAACCTGCAGAAGAAGCTCCGCGACGCGGACAACACCAGGAACAGCCTGAACGCCATGAAGGCCAGCCTGGAGAAGAAGTCCGAGGAATATGACAGGCTCAGGGCCGAGGCCAACAAGCAGATCGAGAACATCGCCGGCATGTCCGCCGCCGAGGCCAAGAACATCCTGATGGAGAACATGAAGGCAGAGGCCCGCACAGAGGCCCAGGCCTATATCAACGACACCATGGACGACGCCAGGATGAACGCCGCCAAGGAGGCCAAGCGCATAGTGATCACCACGATACAGCGCACGGCCACTGAGACGGCCATCGAGAACGCAGTCACCACCTTCCCCATCGAGAACGACGAGATCAAGGGCCGCATAATCGGCCGCGAGGGCCGCAACATCAGGGCCCTGGAGGCCGCCACCGGAGTCGAGATCGTGGTGGACGACACCCCCGACGCCATCTTCCTTTCGGCCTTCGACCCCGTGAGGAGAGAGGTCGCGAGACTCGCCCTGCACCAGCTGGTAGTGGACGGAAGAATCCATCCCGCAAGAATCGAGGAGATCGTGGCCAAGGTGCGCAAACAGCTTGAGGACGAGATACTTGAGACCGGAAAGAGGACCTGCGTGGACCTGGGCATACACGGCATGAACATAGAGCTGGTGAAGCTGATAGGACGCATGAAATACCGTTCTTCCTATGGCCAGAACCTGCTGCACCACTCGAGAGAGGTGGCCAACATATGCGCCATAATGGCCGCAGAGCTGGGTCTGAACGTGAAGCTGGCCAAGCGCGCCGGACTGCTGCATGACATCGGAAAGGTGTCCGAGAACGAGCCCGAACTCCCCCATGCCCTGCTGGGAATGAAGCTCGCGGAGCAGTATAAGGAGAGGCCGGAGATCTGCAACGCCATCGGAGCCCACCACGAGGAGATCGAGATGACTTCCGACATCGCTCCCCTCGTCATGGTCGGCGACGCCATCTCGGGAGCGCGTCCCGGTGCCCGCCGCGAGGTGATCGAGAGCTACATCAAGCGCCTCAAGGGCATGGAGGACCTCGCCGCTTCCTATCCTGGAGTGACCAAGAGCTACGCCATCCAGGCCGGAAGGGAGCTCAGGGTGATAGTCTCCGCGGAGGATGTCAGCGACGACCAGGCCGCAACCATCTCCACCGACATCGCACAGAAGATCCAGAACGAGATGACCTATCCCGGACAGGTGAAGATCACCGTGATCCGCGAGACAAGGTCCGTGGCATACGCGAAGTAATAACCCTCCGGCGGGCAAAAGCCGGGCAAATCCGATACCTATGGGTATTTTCAAGAGATTCATCACTGCAACGGCGGCGCTCATCGTGAGCGTTGCCGTTTTGGCTCAGAGCCCCGACAAGACCGTGAGCTGGACCGTCTCTCAGGAAGAGACCGGCGACGGACTGTTCGAGCTGACATTCACGGCCGACATCCTCCCCGGCTGGCACATCTACAGCGCGGCCGACAGCACATCCCCCACCGGCTTCGAGTTCGAGGACGTTGCGGGCTATGAGCCCGTCGGCACCCTGGAGGATATCGACACCCCCGCCGACAACGGGGAAAACCTCATATTCGAGCGCAGCGCGCGCTTCCGCCAGCAGGTCCGCCTGACCTCGGACAGCGCCGACGTCAAAGGCTACATCACCTGCATGGTCTGCCGCGAGGGAATGTGCACAATGGTGGACAAAGACATCGAAATTTCCCTCAAAAAGGCGGTTAACAAAAATGTTTCTGCACAGAACGCCGTTGTTTCCCCCTCTGAAAATGAAAGCGATGGCTCTCAAAACGGCAATTCCCTGTGGTCGCTGCTTCTGGAGGCCGTCCTGTGGGGTTTCGCCATGCTTCTGACCCCCTGCGTGTTCCCGATGGTGCCCATGACGGTGTCGTTTTTCATGAAAAGTTCGGGCTCCGCGGCCGCCGGCAGACTGAAGGCCGCGTTCTATGGCCTCTCGATCGTCCTGCTCTATACGGTCCCGATTTCGGTGATAATCCTGCTGACCCGGGTGATCGGCGGAGAGGCGGTGACGGCCGACATTTTCAACTGGCTGGCCACCCACTGGCTGCCCAACATCGTGTTCTTCGTGATCTTCATGCTGTTCGCGGCATCGTTCTTCGGAGCCTTCGAGATCACACTTCCCTCCTCCATAGTCAACAAGAGCGACAGGCAGACCGGACGCGCCGGGCTCGGCGGAGTCTTCTTCATGGCTCTGACCCTGGTCCTGGTCTCGTTCTCATGCACCGGCCCCATAGTGGGCTCAGTGCTGATAAAGTCCACTCAGGGCGAGTTCTGGACCCCCATGGTGACCATGCTGGCCTTCTCGGTGGCCTTTGCCCTGCCCTTCACCCTGCTGGCCCTGTTCCCGTCCTTCCTGAAGAAGATGAAGAGCGGAAGCTGGCTGAATTCGGTCAAGGTGGTGCTGGGATTCATCGAGGTGGCCCTCGGCTTCAAGTTCCTTAGCACGGCCGACCAGACCTATCACTGGGGCCTGCTGGACCGCGAAGTGTATCTGGCCATATGGATAGTGACATTCTCGCTGCTCGGGCTGTATCTGCTCGGCAAGATCAGGTTCAAGAACGACGATCCAGAAGAGAAACCCCTCACGGTGACCCGCCTGGCCCTTTCCATAGCCGTATTCTCCTTTGTGGTGTATCTGATACCCGGAATGTGGGGCGCCCCGCTCAAGGCCCTGTCGGGCTATCTGCCCCCGCTGGAAACGCAGGATTTCGTGGTTTACAGCCATTCTGACGGGCATTCGGCACCCGCGGCGGACAACGGCCCCGCCACTATGCCTGCAAGCAACGGATATGGCCTCAGTTTGCCTCTCGGGCTCTCGGGCTACTTCACCCTTGAGGAAGGCCTTGAGGCCTCGAAAAAGGAGGGAAAACCGGTGTTTGTGGATGTGACGGGACACGGCTGCGTGAACTGCCGCGAGATGGAGCAGAGAGTGTGGAGCGACCCGGCGGTGCTGGAGATCCTCAGGGACAGGTATATCATCGTGGCGCTCTATGTGGACGACAAGACGAAGCTTGAAGAGAAGGATTATGTGACCGATGACAACGGTAAAACATACAAGGACTTGGGCAGAAAGAATTCCTATATAGCCCGGACCCGTTTCGGGGTGAATGCACAGCCCAATTACATCCTGCTCGACTCCGACGGCGAGATAATGGTGCCCGTCAGGGGCTACAGCCTGGACGTGGACGGTTTCGTCAGCTTCCTCAACAGCGGCCTCGAAGCCTTCGCCGGGCGGTAGCGCCGCTCCGGACCGGCCTCAGACACGCCCGGCCACCGATAATCCGGCACGCCACAGACAATTCAGCGAAATCAAAGCCGCTCCGGACCGGTCTCAGACACGCCCGGCCACCGATAATCCGGCAGACACCGACGCCGGCAATTCAAGTCAAAGCCAATCCGATGCCGGCCGGCCCGGCAAATCAAGCCCGCACAGCACAGGCGGCCATAGGTCTAATGCAGCGGGCGGTGCTGCGACCTGCGGTATTCCCGCTCGCGGGCAAGCAGGGTCTCACGTTCCCCGGCGGGCAGTGCAAACTGCATAAACCTTTCCCACAGGTAATCCACCGCAAGTGACGATGGATGAACCATATCGTCGGCATAGAAACGATAATCGCGAAGCTCGTCCAGCACAATCTCATAGGCCGGGAAATACTCGACTCGGTCCGGAAACATGGCGCAGACCCTGTCCACCGCCAGCAGCAGTATGCTCTTGCTGAGACTGTTGCCATGGGCGGTGTCCTTCAGGTGCCGGATGGGGCTCACGGTGAAGATGAACTTCTTGTCCGGGAAGGCCGACACGGTCCTCGAGAGCAGCGCCGCCACCTCGTCCACCGAAAGCCTGTATCTGACGAATTCCCCTTCCGGCCTTTTCAGGCAGTTGGCCACGGTCTCGCCGGTGGCGGCATATCTGTAGCACCAGGCGGTGCCGAGCGTCACCAGCACTCTGTCGGCGGTCTTGAAGAACCCCGACGCGGCGGCAAGAGAGCCGTTGGCTGCGGCCAGGAAATCGGCGGCCGCGGGGCGCGCAAACGAGGTGTGGTGGCTGAACGAGCAGACCAGGCCGCTCCCCGCCCCCATCTCCACGCAGTCATCCTCCGAGAAGGGAATCCCGGAGCCGAGGCGCCGCAGCGAATTGCACACGGACACCGGATTGTAGAGGGTGCCGAAGGGATTGACCGCGGCGCTGAAGCCGGCATTGAGCATCTTGGAGCCTATGTTGTCGGCGAAGCAGCTGCCCACCACCAGGATGCGGTCCGAATATGACACGCCGACGCCGCTTGTCCCCGCGTCCACGGGAGTCTGTAATTTCAGCATATGTTTCCAGTAACTGTCCGGAGCCGAAGTTAGCCACTTTTTCACTAAATTCGCAGCCTCATAACGACATAGTCACAATCATGAAATCAAGACATTTCTTTCTCGCCCTGGCCATAGGCCTGACGGCGGCCGCATGCCAGAGAGGCCCGGCCGACGGAGAATATACCCTGCATGTGCTCACGACCAATGACGTGCACGGTTCCTGGTTCGACTCCACATATGTCGGCGACGGGATAAAGAAATCCCTTTTCGCCTGCAACCATTACATAGACAGCGTGCGGAATGCCGACGGCGCCGACAATGTGCTGCTGGTGGATGTGGGCGACTGTCTGCAGGGCGACAACGCCGCCTATTACTATAACTATGTGGACACCGTCACGCCGCATCTCTTCCCCAGGCTCTGCGCCTATATGAAGTATGACGCGGTGGTGGTGGGCAACCATGACATAGAGACCGGGCATAAGGTCTATGACAGGGTCACTTCTGACCTGAAGGCGGCGGGCATCCCGTTCCTGGCCGGAAACGCCATAAGCAATGACAGCGGCAAGCCTTATTTTCCGGGCTATGCGGTGTTCAAGAAGGCGGGGCTGAAGGTGCTGCTGCTGGGATATACCAACCCTAACATGAAGGCATGGCTTGACGAGAGCCTGTGGAGCGGGATGACCTTTGAGTCGCTGCTGCCGCTGGTGCAGCACGATGTGGACAGCCTCAAGGCGAAGGTGAAGCCCGATGTGACGATAGTCGCGGTCCATTCCGGAGCCGGCAACGGCGACGGGACCGTTCTGGAAAGCCAGGCCATGGACCTGTATGAGTCGCTGACCGGAGTGGACCTCATTGTCTATGCGCATGACCACAGGCCGCTTGCCGAGAGCAGGGAGGGTCTGGGCATCATGAACAGCGGCAGCCATTCGCGCAATGTGGGGCATGCGGTGCTTAAGGTCACGGTCAAGGACGGCAGGGCAGAAGTGGACAGCGTGGGGACGTCGCTTATTCCGGTCCGCGCGGAGAAGGCCGACCCGGAGATGCGGAAGGCTTTCAGCAAGGATTTCGGGGCTGTGAGGGCATTTACTCTCAGGAAAGTGGGCGAGCTTAAGGGGGACCTGGTCACCCGGGAGGCCTACAGGGGGATGTGCACTTATATGAATTTTATCCACGCCATCGGGCTGGAGCATGCGGAGATTTCGATAGCCGCACCGCTGACCTTCAATGGCACGGTGACTGCCGGCACGCTGGTCTATAATGACCTGTTCACGCTTTATCCTTATGAGAATCAGATGTTTGTGCTGAAGCTGAGCGGCAGGGAGCTGAAGGATTATCTGGAGTATTCCTATGACGGCTGGATCCGCACTGCGGAGGATGTGAAGGCTGTCGCGGAGGGCAGGTCGCAGAACCATGTGCTCAGGATCCGGCAGAGCGGCGACGCCCGTTACAGCCAGAAGAGGTGGTCTTTTGAGAGGGCTTCTTATAATTTTGACTCGGCGGCGGGCATAAATTATAGCGTGGATGTCACTAAGCCTTTCGGGGAGAGGGTCACGATTGGGTCTATGGCTGACGGGGCTCCGTTTGACGAGAACAGGGAGTATAGCGTGGCCATGACGTCGTACAGGGCCAGCGGCGGGGGCAATATCTTGGAGAAGGGGGCCGGAGTGGCTGACTCGTCCGAGAGGATAAGCGCCCGCCTGCCTGAATACAGGGAGATGATTTATGACTATCTTCAGAAGAACGGGAGCATAGATCCGGCCGTGATAGACGGGAATCCGGCTCTCGGGCATTGGGAGTTCACTCCCGCGCCCTATGCCGAAAAAGCCATTGACCGCGATATGGAGTTAATGTTCCGGTAAGGCGTTCCGGATATCTGCTCCGGTGACCTTCGCTTCGCTCATCCCACCGCCGCAAAGCGGCGGTCCCCCCGCTCATGATGCCGCGGGCGGCACAGGTCCCGGAGCAGACATCCGGACGCCACCTTTGATGTCCCCCCGGTCAATAAGGCCGCGGGCGGCACAGGTCCCGGAGGAAACAGCCGAATGCCTATGAATAAACGAAGGCGACTGATAAGTGATTATCAGCCGCCTTTTTATCTTTAAGTTTATCGGAGCCCTAATACCGGATTTCGATGCCGCCGGGGCGGGTGGTCTCGTCATAGAGGTATTTCTGCCAGGACTCATCCTCCAGGAACTTGGCCGCCATAGCCTCATCCTTCACATAGACGACCCTGTGGTAGGTGTTGTTCTCCAGCACTTCGGAATCGCCGAAAGCGTCGGTTCCCAGAGTCGGGACGCCGGTGCAGCCACGCAGGCTTATGCTCGGAAGAGGGTCGGAGGAATAGCCGCAGGTGGTCAGGGCGTTGTTGCCGATGGACTTGATGTCTCCGGGGAATATGACTTTGGTCAGGAAGGAGAAGTCTTCGCTTGTCATGAAGCCGTCTCCGATGACGGTCATGTTGCCGGGCAGGGTTATGGTCTCAAGGAACTGAAGGGAGGCGATGTTGATGTTGAACTGGTCGTAACCGCCGGCATATTTCATCTCCGTCAGGTCCAGAGTGGTGATCTGCCAGTCCCAGTCGAGCATTTCGAGAGCGTGCCAGTCGGCGGCGTTCACAGCGCCTTCGAGATACAATGTCGTGCCGTCATAGCCCAGCACCCTCTCGACCATTTCGGTCGTCATCTGTCCGCAGATGCGGTTGAATATCTCGCACGAATACGGCTCGGCGATGGAATCCGTATCGTTCCCCACATACAGGATGCACTGATAGATATTGCCCGCTTCCATTTCAGGAATGCCCCTGATCACGACTGTCTCCGGTGTGTTGTCGGCCGTGTTCCGCAGGTTTACGGTGATGAAGTCGGTGTACTCCTTTTCGCTCGTCGGCGCCACCATCGCAAAGTAATAGGGGATGTCGTCTGCGATCTTCTTGAAAGGAATTATGTATTTGTTTCCGCTCTTGACCTCGCCGTTTTCATAGCCGACGCTGTTCACGTGCACCTCCACATTTTCGACTTCATAGCCTTCGGCGAACTTGCCGGTCAGCTCGTCAATGTTGACGATGAGGCAGGCCATCTTGCGCTCCATGTCGAGGCTGACTTTCTTCACCTTGTCTGTGGACAGGGAATAGGTCATGTAGTCGGCGTTCTGCAGGTCTTTTTCGCTTTCGTAGCCAGTGGGGACGGTGAATGTCGTCATGGACGCATTGTTCACGTCCACAGGATAATAGGCGGAGAACTCAGTGCTGCGGGTCTGACTCCAGGTCAGATAAGAGTCGAAATTCTCGGGATACCAGCTTCCGTCTTTCTGCTTCGTGTAGGTCACTGCAGGCTGGGTCCCCATAGCGATGGCGATCCGGTCGCCCGCTTCGAAGATGTTTTTCCCGTCCTGGGCGAAGATGTCGCTTTTGGTTTCAATCTCCCCCACCTTCATCTCATTCGCCACTATATCAAATTGGACAGCATTTGAATCATTGCTGTAGGTGGTGTCATTGTCTTTCTTGCAGGCTGCGAGGCAGAGCGCCGCTGCAGCCAGCACAAACAGTTTGTCGTATTTCTTCATTATTTTCTAATTTACATTATCGTATTCAATTCAGGCGTGCCGGCTGTCTACTCAGGGACGGGCCCCTTGACAGGCTCGGGGACCGCCGCGAAGCGGATGGTTTGGACAGGAAGTCCTCAGATTGTCTGGCATCAAAGGAAATACAGAAAAACCGGATACCGGAGCGAAGCGACATAAGGGCGAAGCCCGCCGGCCATAAGGCCGACCGCGACGGAGTCGCGAAATGCCCCTAATAGGGGCTGGCGGCGAAGCCGACTGGGGTTGGATAGTTTGCAGAAGATGCGTGGTATGCGCCGGTTGTTACCGGCGCATACCGCGCATTTTCTGCATGAGATTGCCGGTCATGGCCGTCTTCATGAGCTTGCGGCTGCTCTCGAACTGCTTCAGAAGCCTGTTCACCTCCGGCAGGCTGGTGCCCGAGCCCTCGGCCACCCTCTTCCTGCGGCTGCCGTTCATGACCTCCGGATGGTCCCTCTCATAGGGAGTCATCGACATGATTATGGCCTCCACGCTCTTGAACGCGTCATTGTCTATGTCCACATCCTTTATGGCCTTGCCCACGCCCGGAATCATCGAAGCCAGATCCTTGATATTACCCATCTTCTTGATCTGCTGGATCTGATTGTAGAAGTCCATCATCGAGAACTGGTCCTTGGCTATCTTCTTCTTCAGCTCGCGGGCCTGCTTCTCGTCAAACTGCTCCTGAGCCTTCTCCACGAGAGTGACCACATCGCCCATTCCCAGGATCCTGTCGGCGATACGCGAAGGATGGAACACATCGAGCGCCTCCATCTTCTCGCCCACCGACACGAACTTGATCGGCTTGCCCACAACGGCCTTGATCGAAAGGGCGGCACCGCCCCTGGTGTCACCGTCCATCTTGGTGAGCACCACTCCGTCGAAGTCCAGCCTGTCATTGAAGGCCTTGGCGGTCTCCACCGCATCCTGTCCCGTCATGGCGTCCACCACGAACAAAGTCTCGGTGGGCTTGACGGCCTGATGCAGAGTGGCGATCTCGTCCATCAGCTGCTGGTCCACGGCCAGACGGCCGGCTGTATCCACGATCACGACCGAATAGCCCTCGGACTTGGCCTTCTTTATGGCGTTCCCGGCAATCTTCACCGGATCCTTCTCCCCTTCCTCAGTATAGACCGGAACCGAAATCTGATCTCCGAGCACCTTGAGCTGGTCGATTGCGGCCGGACGGAAGGTGTCGCAGGCAGCAAGCAGCACCTGCATTCCCTTCTTGCTCTTCAGATGGAGGGCGAGCTTGGCCGAGAAAGTGGTCTTACCGGAACCGTTCAGACCGGCCACCAGCACCACTCCCGGATTGCCCTTCACATTGACCTCCTGAGAATCGCCGCCCATGAAAGAGGCGAGCTCGTCGTGGACGATCTTGACCATCATCTGCTGAGGCTTGACGGCCGTCAGCACGTTCTGGCCCATGGCCTTTTCCTTCACCTTGTCACAGAACTCCTTGGCCACCTTGTAGCTGACATCGGCGTCCAGAAGGGCCTTCCTGATGTCCTTTACGGTTTCGGCGACATTTATCTCCGTGATCTTTCCCTCACCCTTGAGGATCTTGAACGACCTCTCGAGTCTTTCCTGCAGGTTCTCAAACATTTCCGTCTATTTTTGAAGCAGATTTGATTTCTATTTCATTCCCTCCGGCACGGCACCCCGGCGGCGGGACGAATTGCAAATTTAACAAATTCTATATATATTTCAGTCCTGTAACCACTTTCCGGCCATGGATCTGACCAGACTGCGCAACAAAATATCCGGCGCATTCCGCGCGGTGCGGCTCCCCTATCACTGGGAGCTTCTGCTGCTGGGCACGACGTCCAGGGGCTGGATCCTGGACGGGGACCCGGTTTCGGCAAAGGCCGTCGATTACGACCTGCTCGGAGCCAAGGCCGAGCGCTGGTGCGAGGAGAGATGCTCCATCAGGAATTCATATCTATGGAAGGACTTCTCGCTGGAGGAGCTGGCCGACGGAATCATGGAGAGCCGGCAGAGCGTGAAAAACTGGTTCCAGATTGTCCTGGCCGAGGATTTCCGTTCATGGAAGATAAGGAAGCGCATAGCCCTCGCGGAGAAGATTCTGAGGGAAAGGGAGAAGGTCGCGGTCTCGGAGCTCGCCGCCATGGTCAGCTTCCGCGACGTGCCCAATTTCTGCCGGCAGTTCAAGCGGTTCACGGGCCTCACGCCGTCGGAAATGAAAGCGCAGATGGAAGGCTGAACGCAGGGCCGTAAGCCGGCATCGGCGCCGGGCGGAGCGGAGAGCCGGGCGGAGGCCCGGCAGAATACGCCCGTCAGGCCTCTGAGGCTATATGCTTGCGGTATTTCTCCAATCCGGTCTTGCCGAGGACATCGGCGATATGGTCAAGCCTCTGACGGCAGGTGGCATTCTCCGCCTCCGCGGTGTTATCCTCATGGATGCGCATGCTTCCGGTGCCCGTAACAGGCAGATACTCATCCCAATAGACCGGGACCTCATGCCTTCTGCCGTCCCCTCCCCACACTCCGACATAGGTCAGGCGCTGCTCCGAGCGGTAGCCATGGGCATAGACCCGGATGGACTGCTGCCCGGCGGCGCCGTCTTCCTCCTCAGTCTTGAGTATGCAGTCGGTCACGCAGGCGGGGTCCATGAAACGGCCGGCGCCCCAGAAATTGGCCAGGGCCTCATGCTCCCAGAACGAGCTGTGCATGGGCATCTCCCTGCCGTATATGTCCTGATATGAGCGGGTCTGCTGATAAAGCGGCACGCACAGAAGCGGCGCGAAATTGAAATATATGGCCTTGAAATAGCCGGCATTGACCGAAACGAAATCCTCCTTCGCCTTCGCGAAGTCGAAGCTGCGGAAGCGGTCCGGATTCATGTCCAGGACTATGTCCTGCATATGCCTGGAGCGCACCACATTGATCATCCGCTCCTTGTCGAAATCGAAGTCGTCGCCGAAGCCCACGGTGCGGTCCCTCAGCAGCTTGAGCATGCTCTGCTGGGCCAGAGGGGTGAACAGCAGGGCCAGCTGCTGATTGTCGTTGCGGTCACTGGTGTCGAAGGCCACCTCGAACTCCTCGTTGGACATCATCGCATAGTCCGACTTCTTGAGATTGCGAGCCTTCCTGCGCAGCGAGCGCCTTTTCCGCCTGAAGGCCCATGAGCCTTCGCTTCCGGCCAGGCCGCTGCTGCGGCGGTGGAAAATGAGGTCCGGCGCCGCCGTGTTGCCATAGATCAGGCGCGTCTTCTCGAAATATTCGGGATAGGGCGCATCGACGGTGGCGGTGAGGGTCTGGGAATGGGTGCGGGTATAGGTCTTGCCGTCGGAGCCGCGCTCGGTGGTTGTCCAGTAGATGGTCTTGTGGCCGTAATAGGTCTTGGTGCCCATTTCCATCTTCTTGGTGCGGCATATCACGAAGGGGTTGCCGTTGATGAGACCGGAAATGGAATAGAGGACGGAGCGCTCCGCGTTGAAGCTGCCGTCCCAGCCATAGCTCTTCTCCAGGTCCGCCAGACGCTGGGTGGTGAAATAGGGGTCGAACTCCAGGCGCGGCACCGTGCGGCTCATCATGCGGGTGAGGATGTCCCAGTCATACAGGCGGTTGAGCGGCTCCATCTGAGCCCATGCTTCATCCTTGAACTTTGCCACGGTGGCGGACAGCTTGTCGCGCTCCGACTCCAGAGCGCGGATTTTCGGACGGACCCGCAGCCACATATACACGCCCACTGCCAGGGCGCCTGCGCCGAGACCGGCCGTCCAGACCGGCTCTTCGTTGGTCGCCAGAAGCACGGCCGCCACTATGAGGCCGGCAATGACGACCCACAGAAAGACGCGCCAGGCCTTCCAGCCTCTGAGGCGCTTTTCCAGCGACGACAGCTCACGCTCCGCGGCATAAAGCTTCTTGCAGGTGGCCTTGTTGGCCTCCACATCGACCTTGGCCTCCTCCGCCATTTCGGCGAAAGTGCTTTCGGCTACCTGAGAGAACTTGTCGCGGTAGATGGAGACATAGTCATCGAGCGGGTCGTAGATGTCCTCCACCATGGACGGATTCTGCTAGAAGAATTTGGCCCTGGCCATCTCGCGGACCTCCGCGGAAGCGGTGTAAGGGATGCGGGTGGTATAGCCCTGGCGCGCGGCCACTATCATCTTGGTGGGCCATGCGAAAATGTCTGTGTTCCACTGGGTCACGCGGCTGTTATAGACGGTGCGGGCGGCGGTGATCTCCTTCTGGAGATAGCTGTTCTGCTGCATGGCGTCGGCTATGGCGTTGTGGGCCTTGAGCTCCGGATAGGCCTCCACCTGGGGGAAGAGGCGGCCGAGAGCCATGTTCACCTGGGAACCGACCTCGTTGCGGTTGGCCTCGTTCACGCTTCCGCCGCGGAGGGCGGCCACGGCCTTCATCACGTCCTTGTCCAGGTCTATGGCCTTTTCGACTATGCCCACCACATTCTGGAGAATCTGCACGCGCTGCTCCAGGAAATTATCTATGTTGGAAGCCTCGGCCTGAATGCGCTGCTCAAGCTGCTGGAAGTAGTTGCGCGCATGGATCTTCATGAACAGGAAGATCACGCCGGGAAGCAGGCCGGCCACGCAGCCGACCAGGGCGACGAGCTCCGGATTGGGAAGAGTCGCCCCGAAAAGGGCGACATAGGCCAGAACCAGCGCCGGGATTGTCACCCAGAGCGCGATTTCGAAAATGACCGATCCTGCACCGATCTTCACGGGCAGCTGTTTGTCTATCACATGGATGTCGCGGCCGTTGTCGTTCACGGGTCCGGTCAGTTCATCTAAAGCGTTTGCCATCTCAAAAAATATTTTGAATAATATTTCGCTAATCTAACAAAAAAATCCCACTCGCAGGCCGCGGCGGCAGAGCTCTTCGGAAATTTTTCATACATTGCGCGGAATTTTCCGAACCATGCCCACAGATCCCGCTCCCATACGTCCCTACCCCGCCTCGCTCGACACCGCGACGGCGTCCGTCCTGCCCGCCTATGGGCTGGGACAGAGGCTTCTGGACGTGCTTGAGAACAACGGCGCCGCAGTGGTGTCCGCAGAGCCGGGAGCCGGAAAATCCACCCTGCTTCCGCTGGCGCTGCTTGAGACCTTCGGCGCACGGGGGCGCATAATCATGACCGAGCCCAGGCGGCTGGCCGCCGTCCATGTGGCGGAGCGCGCCGCGGCCCTGCTGGGCGAGAAAGCCGGCGAAA